>JAZGHS010000173.1:0-19268 GCA_036481315.1 Candidatus Zixiibacteriota bacterium
CCCACCAGACCAGGAACAACGCCACAAGCGATAATACGCCGATCAATACTATTCCGGCGAAAATCATCACCGATAAATCAAGCCAGATGACTGGGATACCATTGGATACAAACCAGTTTGAAAGAAATTGATATATGCCGAGCAGGAAGCCGTCGAGTTCGAACATCAGCGATCAACCTCCGGAAGGATAACGTCAATTGAGCCGAATATCGCCACCAGGTCGGCGATCTTCCAACCAATAGACATAGGAGCGAGCGTCTGCAAATTGCCGTATGACGCTGTCCGGATTTTCACTCTGTACGGTTTTTTGTCGCCGGTGGATACGATATAATATCCCATTTCGCCCCTGGGAGCCTCGATATGGGAGATGACCTCGCCTGCCGGTGGCCTTAGTATCACCGGTAATTTTGCCCTGACCATATCACCCTCAGGTAAACCATCGAGAGCCTGTTCTATTATATTACACGATTGTTTGAATTCACGGATACGAACGATATACCTATCCCAGACATCACCGTTTTCGCCCGTGGGGATTTCAAAATCGAACTTATCATATATCGAGTACGGTTCGGCTTTCCTTATATCCCAGGCGTAATTCGAACCTCTGATAGTGGGACCGGAGGCGCCCAGATCTATGGCCATATCGAGAGGCAGCATACCCACGCCTTTGGTTCGGCCCAGGAAAATCGGGTTTTCGGTCAGGATGGCCTCGTAATCATCGACTTTATTGCGAAAATCCTTGATAAATTCCCGGCATGATTTCTCGAACTCCGGCGGTATATCGCGTGATACTCCGCCTATCCTTATATAATGATAAGTTAATCGCTGCCCGCAGGTCATCTCGAACAGGTCCAGAACCCACTCCCTCTCGCGGAAAGCGTAAAGGAAAGGAGTAATCGCACCCAGATCGAGGGACATGGTTCCCAACCAGATCAGATGCGAAGCGATCCGGTTTAATTCCACCATAATAACCCTCAGATATTCGGCCCGCTCCGGCACTTCGATAGCGGCCAGTTTTTCTACAGCCATAGCCCAAGCCAGGTTCGACGGCATCGACGCGCAATAGTCTATACGATCGGTGAAAGGCATGAACTGATTATACGTGCGATTTTCGGCTATTTTCTCTATTGAGCGATGAAGATACCCGACATACGGGACAGCATCCCGGATGAATTCCCCTTCCATCTTAAGCACGAGCCGCAACACACCGTGAGTCGACGGATGCTGAGGCCCCATATTTATGAGGAATTCCTCTTCGCGAAGATTTTGAGTAGTATCCATCATTTTTCCGGCATGGGGATGAAATCGGGGCCGGTCCAGCCTTTTCTCATAGGATGTCCATGATCCCAATCATCATAAAGCAATAACGGTCGAGGATCGGGATGATTGGTAAACTTTATTCCGAATAGCTCCAGGGCCTCTCGTTCGAACCAGTTCGCCGCGCCCCAGATATCGGAGACTGTTATAATTTCAGGGTTGTTTTTATCCAGTTTGATCTTAACCACAGCCTTATGGAGTTTCTCATGCGATGCCAAGCTTAAAACCACCTCGAAACGATCGTCAGGATAATGCACCCCGCAAAGTTGGAAAAGGGAAGCGAAATCGAGATCGGGATCGCTTTTGGCGAACGCGCAAAGCTCGTGGTATTTATCCGTAGATATATATAGATATAGTTCCGGCTGATTGTTTTCGACAATTTCGATAGCAGAATCGAACTTATCTTTGAATTTGGTTAGTATCTCTTCTCTAGTCATCTGACGCAGTCGATTCCGGAGATTAGGCGTTTTTTCTATCGGATGCCCAGTCGGACATCTTCTCTTTTTTGATCTTTTCCTGCAATTTCAAACAACCCTGCATGAGGGATTCGGGACGGGGCGGGCAACCCGGGATGTAAACGTCAACCGGAATAACCTTGTCTATACCTTTTAGAACCGAATAACAGTCATAATAAAACGGCCCGCCATTGCAGGCGCATCCGCCCATAGCGATAACATAACGCGGTTCGGCCATCTGCTCATATAATAGCTCGACCCTTTTCGACATCTTATGGGTAACCGTGCCGGCCACAAACATCAGGTCGGCTTGCCTCGGGGATGCCCGGAAGATCATCCCAAAACGGTCGAAATCGTAGCGGGAGGCGCCGGTGGCCATCATCTCGATAGCGCAACAGGCCAGGCCGAAAAGCATATACCATATCGACGACGCCCGCGATTGGTTCAAGACCCAATCCATAGAGGTGGTGACAATCCCGCCGCCTGGCAGTCTTTCGACGTAAGCCGGGACCTTTTCGATTATACCCATCTGAGCGCTCCCTTTCGCCAGGCGTAGATAAGCCCGAAAATAAGAATGGCTAAGAATATGAACATTTCTATCAGGGCGAACAGCCCCAGTTTCTTGAAGGCAACCGCCCAGGGGAAGAGGAATACCACTTCGACGTCGAAAATAACGAAAATCAACGCGAATATATAGTATCCGACATTATATTGAATCCATGACGATCCCATGGTCGGCTCGCCGCATTCATAGGTCAGAAGTTTTGTCTTTGAGGGGCGATGAGGCCTGAGCAATTTGGCGATCAAAAAAGTGACCAGAACGAATCCGGTGCCGATCAGAAGGAATATTCCGATTATCGAGTAGTCGTTAATCATTCAAAGTCCCCGTCTTGTGACTAATTTCACTTGTCAATCAGGGCGGAAAAAACCTTATATCGCCTTAAAAGTCAAGATTATTTTTGAAAATAATAATCCCGATTAATAAGGCGCATTCTTAGGTCTACTTTTCTGGTTTTAGAGGAGGCGAATAGGTGTATGAAACAGCCTGAGTAGGAAAGACAGTAAGAAGGAATTGGTTGATGTTTATTGCGAGTTTTTTTTGAATTAAAGGCGGGCATCTGTTTTTGGTTTGTCTAAAAAAAGAATTGATGGAAAGTCGAAAATAGAATTCTAAGTTTCACGAAAGAGACGATAATGATTTTGAAAACAAGCGATAAGAAGAAAAGATGAAATTGTGAGGCTTTTCTATCCAACGCAAAATTAATTATGGGGCTATATTTTCTTCACTCCGATTGAATCCTGTCGCGATCAAAATTAGAAATTAATTTTCGATTATAATTTCGAATTTCGTTTTTTCATAGAGAAAAATCGTTTTATATCAACTCAAAGATATATTGATCAGACGACATTCATCTCGAACGCTCGATCGTTCCGTTTGAATGTCTGTAAAAAATATTGATTTATTTCATTATTTGGTTTGACAGTTTGCGAAAATTCGTAATAAAATCTTTTCGATATTATGAAAGTAGCGATTGGAAGATCAAGCGAGAGATTCGCGGCGAATCTCGAACAGTTAAAAAAAGAATCGGCGAGGCAGATAAAGAGGTCCTACGATTCAATTGTTACCATCAAGGATTTTCTCTCCAAGACCGAGTCCATAGGGGAATCGAAACGTTATACCTCGTTGGTCTCGAAATTCGACTCAGTGGAGAAACGACTTTCCACGTTCGAGGAATCGCTCAATGACCGCGTGGGCAAGCTTATTAGAGAATACGATAAGTTGAAATCGGAAGTCGACGCTATGGCCAAGGAGAGGAATATCTATAAAGCCCTTTATGATTTGTCCATGGATATTACCTCCAAGAGAGATCTGGGCGATGTTCTTCCGTCGATAATACAGACGACGGCCAAGATTTTGTCGTGCGATAACGCTGTTTTGCGAATTGTCGACGATGGGGGAGCGGTTCTTTTTCAATATAATTGGTCGTCGAAAAACGGCGCGGTAAAAAAATCGCCCTCATTTCAAATATTCGACGCTGTGCTTTCTACGGGCAATATCGTTTCTTTGCATTTCGATGAAAATCCCGTGGAGAGCGTGGTATGTCTTCCCCTATGTTCCGGCGACGATACCCTCGGGATAATCTATTTCTCGCGTAAGGAACAGGCATTCGAGCAAAATGATTTTGAGTTGCTACGGACCATTTCGGATAAAATCGCGGTTACAGTGGAGTCCAATAGGCTGTTTTCCGATCTCGAGGAATCACGTCAATCGCTGGTCGAGGATCTTCGGGAAAAATATGATTTCGACGAGATTATCGGAAACTCGCCGGAGATGGCGCGTGTACTGGCCACGGTGGCCGACGTTGCCGAAAGCGAAAGCGCGGTCTTGATCGAGGGTAATTCGGGAACCGGTAAGGAGCTTCTGGCGCGAGCCATACATTTTAATTCACTCAGGAAAAATAATCCGTTTGTCACCATAAACTGCGGAGCTATCCCCGAGACCCTTCTCGAATCCGAATTGTTCGGTTACGAGAAAGGGGCGTTTACCGGGGCTGTTCAGACGAAGCCCGGCAAGTTCGAACTGGCTGACGGCGGAACGATTCTATTGGACGAGATTGGCGAGTTGCCCCCGATATTGCAAGTGAAACTCCTGAGGTTTCTACAGTCGGGAGAGTTCGAGCCCCTCGGGTCAACATCGGTGCGGCATGCCGACGTGAGGATTCTATCCGCTACGAATCGGGATTTAATGAAGATGGTTGAGGCAGGAGAATTCCGGGACGATCTTTATTATAGAATTCATGTGATCGCTATCAAGCTTCCCGCCCTGGCCAGCCGAAAAGGCGATATAGAAATTCTGGCTAACTATTTTTTAAAGATGTACGCTGAAAAAAATTCTAAAAATATTACCGGTATTAACGATGGAACCCTGAATTTCCTGAGGGGATATCAATACCCCGGTAATATAAGAGAGCTGGAAAATATTATCGAAAGGGCGGTAGTGCTTTGTAAGGGAGATAAATTAACCGCCGACGATTTACCGGATCATATAGTCGAGCGACCCGGAATAACCGGTCTGGCTAAACCGTCGAACGCCTCAGAATTGAAAGATCTCAAGCTGAAACTTTGGAAAGAGGTAATCGAGCCGGTTGAAAGGGAGTTTGTCTTTAAGACCCTCGATGAATGCGGGGGGAATATTTCCGCCGCGGCCAGACAAATAGGAATGCATAGAAAACAGTTTCAAAGGATATTAAAAAGGAGTTACGGCCCCGATCAGAAATCGGATCAGGGCTAACGGATTATTAGCAAAGTGTTTTTAACATCAGGATGCGACCGGCGTGTCGCAGAGGTTGTCATGGGGAAAAATTATTTTTTTCGTAACTGTATGGTAAAATATGCGACAAGCATGTCGCGTTTCTTTATCTTGTTGGGTCGCAACAGGATTCGGCTTATCTCTCGTATCTCGTTATTATTCAGGTTGTTACGGTCATCGCTTAGCGATTTCACGCTTGATGGCACGGTTTTTGCGTTATGTGAGTTACGGTGAACTTTATGGAAGATAGCAAGTTAGCAATCAGGGAATCAGCCGCGGCACAGGACTTGAAAACTCAGGTTATCGACGCCGCTCTTGAGGTCCATAAGAATATAGGATTGGGATTCGGTAAGCAGGAATATAGCAGGGCATTAGCCCACGAACTTGGCCTTCGGGATATACCATTTGAGCGCAAGAAGAAGGTTAAACTATCATATAAAGGCTCGGTAGCGGGTGAGTACAATCTCGATTTCGTTGTCGATAATTTCCTGGTTATTTTTGTCTCGACCGAGGAACAACTTTCTCTATCGGCCGAATCCAAACTGAAAAGTATTTTAAGATCTGTAAAGTTGAAATCAGGATTGATTCTTAATTTTTCCAAGGAGATCTTGGAGATTAAAACCGTGAAACGTTAGGTTCACTGGAGGAGGTGAAACAATGCCGGCTAAAAAGAAAGCCAGGAAGAAAACGGCCAAGAAAAAGGTAGCTAAGAAGAAAACGGCCAAGAGGAAAGTAGCCAAGAAGAAAACGGCTAAGAAGAAAACGGCCAAGAGGAAAGTTGCCAAGAAGAAAAAGGCCAAGAAAAAAACGGCTAAGAAAAAAACAGCCAAGAAGAAAACCGCTAAAAGGAAAAGACGTTAGTTTTTAGCGGAATGCTTGTTTCTTCATAAGCTGTTTCTATAGCAAAAAAGTCCGTCTTTTAAGGCGGACTTTTTATTTGGTATTTTCGGCAAAATTGATTATAGTTTTCGCTCTTATGTTTAAGGGACGAAGAAAGCAATACCTGCCCGCGGTTGTTTGGGCGATTTTGATAATGATTGTATCGTCGATACCGGATATTTCTACGCCGGGGATCAGATTTACTTTCGCCGATAAAATCGCTCATTTTATCGAGTATTTCATACTGGGCTTGTTAACCGCAAACGCGGTGCGTGCTTTCGCGAGAAAATCCTGGTCGATTTTCTGGATATCGGCCCTTCTTGCGGCAATCTACGGGGTTTTGGACGAATTTCATCAATTACTGGTGCCGGGCAGATCCATGGAAGGATGGGACATGGCGGCCGATTTTCTGGGAGCGATTCTGGCCTCCGCGATATTTGTCAGGTTTCTGCAAATAAAAGCCAGAGCATCTTCCAGAGATTAATACTCATTGAATATTATTGATTATGGGGCCGATTATAATGTACATTGGAGGCTGTTAAGCATATGGCAAAAGAGAAAATAAAAGCGATTTACGGGACCAAGGACATTTTACCGGACGATACCGGGCGCTGGTTGAAAATTCTGTCTGTGGTCTCACAGGTAGCGAAAACTCATAATTATGGTCTAATCGTAAATCCGATATTCGAGGCCACCGAATTATTCGCCCGTGGAATAGGCGAGACCAGCGACGTGGTATCGAAGGAAATGTATACATTCTCAGATCAGGGTGGGCGATCTCTGACCTTGCGCCCGGAGGGTACAGCGTCGGTTATAAGAGCCTATATTGAACATTCCCTGGGTATGGGACGAGGTATCTCTAAGTTATGGTACGCCGGTCCTATGTTCCGTCAGGAACGTCCCCAGGCGGGAAGATACAGACAGTTTTATCAATTCGGTATAGAGGCTATCGGATCGCTGGAACCGTCGCTCGACGCGGAATTGATCGGTTTGAATTACGAGATCTTGCGCCTCCTGGGTATTGAGGATCTTACCCTGGAGATAAATTCTATCGGGATGCCGGCGGATAGAAACGCTCATAGAGAGGCTTTCACTAAATTTGCCGCACCTTTTCTCGATAATTTTTGCGCGGATTGCAAAAGGCGTTTCGAGATCAATCCGTTGAGGATGTTCGATTGCAAGCGGGAAAAATGTCAGGCGAATTTAGGGGAAGCTCCGGTGGTTTATGAATTTTTAACCGACGAAAATCTCGAGCATTTTAAAAAGGTACTCGAATATCTGGAAATTCTCGAAATACCGTTTAACGTGAACAAGAGATTGGTTCGCGGGTTGGATTATTACACGCGTACGGCCTGGGAGTTTAAATCATCAAGGCTCGGTTCGCAGGACTCGATATCCGGCGGGGGGCGGTATGACCTTTTATCCGAGCAACTTGGCGGCCCGCCTACCCCTGGTATCGGATTCGCCGCCGGTATGGAACGGATTTTGATGGCTATGCCCGACGAAGTCGATGTGGATATGGGGGAGGAGATGGGGTTCTTTCTGGTCATAAGCGACGAAAAATTCCGCCCCGACGCTTTTAAATTATCGGCATTTTTACGGAAGCTGGGTTTGACGGCTGATATCGATTATCAGGTACGTTCAATGAAGGCGCAAATGAAACAGGCCGGCAAAAGCGGGTTTAAGTATGCCGTGATATTCGCAGAGGACGAGATGAAAAGGGGCGCGATAGTCTTGAGAAATTTAGCGGATTCCAGTCAGTTTGAGATCGTATTGAGCGATATATATAATATCGGTAACATCGAAGTGTTTGGAGAGTTTATTGGGAAAAAGAGATAATATTTACAAGACTGGATTCAGGTCTCATACCTGCGGCCAATTGAGTAAATCCGATACCGACATAGAGGTCTCACTTTGCGGTTGGGTTCACGGATACAGAAATCTCGGAGGGTTGCTTTTTATAGATATTCGCGACAGGTGGGGAATAACTCAGGTTGTTTTCGATCCTAATGATGTCGGCGACGACTGTATGGAGAAAGCCCGTATTCTACGTTACGAGTTTTCGATAAGGGTAACCGGTAAGGTCAGGCCGCGTCCCGAAGGGATGGCAAACAAATCAAATCCCACGGGGGATATCGAAATTGCCGCTCAAACGGTCGAGATTTTAAACAAATCAGTCACGCCTCCGTTTCTGGTCGAGGATGAGACTACCGCCTCCGACGAACTGAGATTGAAATACCGGTACCTCGATCTTCGACGTCCATTTCTGAAAAACAAACTCGAGGTCCGTCATAAAGCGACGATAGCCGTGCGCGAATATCTTAACTCGCGAGGGTTCGTGGAGATCGAAACGCCTCTTTTAATGCGTTCCACGCCGGAGGGCGCCCGCGATTATATCGTACCGTCGAGAGAACATAAAGGCAAATTCTACGCTCTGCCGCAATCGCCCCAGCTTTTTAAACAGATTCTGATGGTTTCCGGTTTCGATAGGTATTTCCAGTTGGCCCGATGTCTTCGCGACGAGGACCTAAGGGCCGATAGACAACCGGAGCATACCCAGATAGATATGGAGATGTCATATGTTACGGTCGACGATATCTTCGAAATAGTCGAGAATATGATGAGCCATCTTTTCAAGTCGGTTCTCGGCGACGATATCGCTTTTCCGTTTGAGAGGCTTTCTTACAGAGAGGTTATGGATCGTTATGGGATAGATAAGCCCGATTTGAGATTCGGGCTCGAGATAATAGATCTGGGCGATGTTCTGGCCACTACGGAATTCAGGATATTTTCGGAAACGCTCAAGAAATGCGGGGTTGTCAGGGGGATCAAATATCCTGGCGGCGCCGGATTATCGAGAAAGCAAATAGACAATCTTACCGAAATCGTCAAAGAAGCGGGGGCTAAGGGGCTCGCGTATATCGCCAGGACGGAAGAAGGGGTCAGATCGTCGGTAGCCAAAAACCTGAGTAAAGCCGAATTGAACGGGATTTACGAGACGACCGGGCTTGAGATCGGAGATATCCTCTTTATAGTTGCCGATGAATGGAAAACCGCCTGCGATTGCCTGGGAATTTTACGTAAGGAGCTCGGTAAATCTTTGAGGGATGAATTTAAAACGAAGTGGGCATTTCTCTGGGTCGAGGATTTTCCGCTGTTCGAATATAAAAAGGATACAGGGCGTTTTGACGCTATGCATAATATCGTATCGTCTCCGTTTAAAAAGGATAGCGAGTTGCTCGACAGCGGCTTTGAATCGGAGTTGAAACCAGACGATCCTAATCATCCCTGGGCCAGGATCCGCGCCAATCAATACGATCTGGTGTTAAACGGGGTGGAGATAGCCTCGGGGGGAATCAGGATTCACGATCGCGCCGTGCAGGAAAAGGTCTTGAAGGTGTTGGGTATCGACGCTCAAAGGGCCGAAAAAATGTTCGGATTCTTGCTCAACGCTCTGGAATACGGCGCTCCACCTCACGGCGGAATCGCTCCGGGTTTCGACAGGATCGTGGCCCTGATGACCGATTCGGATTCGTTGCGGGACGTTATCGCCTTTCCGAAGACTACGGCCGCTCAATCTCTCATGGACGGTTCTCCGGCGGAGGTGGATCAGAATCAGCTGACCGAACTGGGAATTCGGATCGAGGGGAATGAGGAATAAATGGCCTCGTTGATACAAAAGACAGTCGATATTAGCGGTATAGACCCCCGTTTGTTTTACGGCCCCCAGCATTCGCATATCGAGATGATCGAGAAGGAACTGGAGGTCGACCTCGTTGCCAGGAGCGACTGGATAAATATTAAAGGAGAAACCGAACGGGTCAGATCAGCCGAGAAAATCATTCTCGATATACTCGATCATATAAGGGCCACCGGCGAGCTGAACGAACGTTATATACTTTATTCCATCGCCGTCGCAAGGGATGACGGCATAGGACCGTCGAAGGTAGTCGATAATAACTCCGGCGTTGTTGCCTCCATAGCCAAACAGAAAACCATCAAGCCCAAAACCGTAGGCCAGAAGAAATATATAGAGATGATGGAATCGAAAGATTTGGTTTTCTCTATCGGCCCCGCCGGAACCGGTAAGACATATCTGGCTGTGGCTATGGCGGTCAGAGCTTTCAAACTTAAGCAAGTTTCCAGGATCATCCTGACCCGGCCGGCGGTAGAGGCGGGGGAAAATCTCGGTTATCTTCCCGGGGATATTCGGGCAAAGGTGGATCCTTATCTTCGCCCCTTATACGACGCCCTTCAGGATATGATAGCCATTGAGAAGATTAAAAAATTCATGGAAGTGGGGATAATTGAAATCGCTCCCCTGGCTTTTATGCGGGGACGAACATTATCCAACGCTTTTGTGATTTTAGACGAGGCACAGAATACGACCCATCCCCAGATGCTGATGTTTTTGACCAGATTGGGGGAGGGTTCCAAAGCCGTAATCACCGGCGATGTCACCCAGATCGATCTTGAGAAGAAGCAATCGTCGGGATTACTACCGATAAAGAAGCTTCTGGGGAAAATAGATGGTATCGGTTTTACCGAACTTACCGAAAAGGACGTCGTCAGGCACAAGCTGGTTCAGGATATAATAAAGGCCTACGATAAACATAAAATGACGAAGAGCAGACGAAAGAAACAATCTTGAAATTCTCTTTTAAAAAGAAAAATAATGTCGCCCTAAAGGGAGCAGACAATGGCAAGGAGTTATTCGGCGACGATTCCTTGAGGGGACACAAGCTTCTTTTTCGAGTCTCCCTCGCGGCCTTACTCGTTTTCGGGATAACTTTTCTTTACCCTATTGACAAGATATATCAGCCGATCGAGGTTCCCCAGGTAGGGGAGATCGCCGCAGAGGATCTCAGCGCTCCTTTCGATTTCCCGATATTGAAATCCGATGATGAGTTGAAAAAAGATCGACGACTGGCCATGAGCAATCTTCGCCCGGTGATCGTATATGATACTGTCTTAAGCGCGGCGGTAAGTGATGGCATCCGTCGCTTTTTCGCTACTGTGGATTCGCTGGGCGCCCTCCATCTCGGTACGGAGTCTTTTACTCAAGCCCTGCGATATCAATTCCCGTCTTTACCTGCTAGAATTATAACGACTATCGCCGATACATCCTCCGCGGGCGAACTCGCGCGGTTCTGCGTGGAAACGATCGATTCGGTTATCTCAGCCGGGGTTATCGCCGATGTTGAGAACCTGCCGTTCGAGGAATCGGGCCTGTTAACATTGCAAAAACGCGATGAGACCATTACTCTGGTGAGAGATCTTCTTAAAGACATAGAGCGGGCTGAATTAAACATTACCGGCTACGCGTATTCGCGATTCGAAAGCGATGAGAATCTCGCGAACGCGGCAGTGGAGATAATAGGACATTTTCTCGAACCTAACTTACAGTACGATAAAGAAGCGACCGAGCGCAATAAAAACGCGGCCCTTCAAGCAATAACAGAGGATAAAGGCTGGGTTTATAAAGACGAGTTGATAATAAAATCGAACGAGAGGATTACCGAGCTTCACAGCGACAAACTTCTATCGCTGGCCCGGTTTAAACGTCAGAAGTTTTCCCAGAGCAATTTCTGGCAATTCCTCCTTCCACCCTTGGGGCGGCTGTTTTTTGTGGCTTTTCCAATTCTATTTTTCGGATTCTATATTTATTATTTTCGCAAGAATATATTCGCTTCGAACTCGGCGCTGGTCTTATTCTCAATCCTAATCGGGGGATTGATAATAATTCTGTACATTATCATATCCCAGCCATACCTGTCGCCTTACCTTGTTCCCGTCACCATTGTATCGATGCTTGCCACAATCGCCTACGATCTTGAAACCGGTTTATTCCTGACCTTCGCGTTGGCGGTTATGATCGGGGTATTGACCGGGTTCAAGCTCGATGTAGCTTTCGTGGCAATCGCCGCCGGGACCGTGGCCGCCTACTCCGTGCGCAAGGTTCGGCACAGACACGAATTCTACAGGTCTATCCTATATCTTTCGGTTGTTTATTTCGGAGTCGTTTATATAATCGAGTCTTTAAAATTAACGCCCACCGCCGACCTATGGCGTCATTCCGGCCTGGCGATTCTCAACGGATTTATATCTCCCATATTGACAATAGGACTCTTACCGCTGTTTGAATCGACTTTCAAGCTGACTACTGATATCACTCTATTGGAACTATCGGATCTAAACAGGCCTCTTCTTAAGAGGCTTGCCCTCGAGGCGCCCGGCACCTATCATCATTCTATTATGATAGGAACCCTTGCCGAGGAAGCGGCCAAATCGATAAGCGCCAATTCGCTTCTGGCCAGAGTGGGATCGTATTATCATGATATCGGTAAGATGCTCAAGCCGGAGTATTTCGTTGAAAACCAGGTGGGTGGAAGAAACAAGCACGAGAAACTCGTACCTTCGATGTCCGCGTTGATTCTGGAAGCGCATGTCAGAGAGGGCAAGGAACTGGCCGAGGAACATGGCCTGCCCGATTGCATCATCGAATTCATTACCGGCCATCATGGAACAAGCGTAATGACCTATTTTCTGGAGAAAGAAAAACAACTCAAAGACGGCGATGATGTAAATGTAGACGAATACCGTTACCCCGGTCCCAAGCCAAAATCGAAGGAAGTGGCCATTGTCATGCTCGCGGATTCCGCGGAAGCGGCGTCGAGAACCTTGGAAAACCCCACGTCGGCCAGAATCAGAAACCTTGTTAAAAGAATCAGCGCGGCTAAATTCGAGTCGAGCGAGCTGGAGGGTTGCGATCTTACACTAAATGAGTTGCATTTGATCGAAGAGAGTTTTATCCGCGTGTTAATAGGCATATTCCATAAGAGGATCGCCTATCCCGATGATGATGAGGCGGATAAATGAGCGTATCTTTAATGCTTTCCGACAGGCGATTTTCTCTCGATAACAGAGGATTGAGTTCTCTTATCAAAAAAGTGCTCAAAGGGGAGAAAGCGTTGGAAAAGTCCTTGAATATAGTCTACTGTTCGGATACCTTAATTACGGACTTGAACAAGAGGTTTAAAAATAAAGCCCGTACCACCGATGTTCTGGCTTTTGGGATGGAAGAGAGTTCCGAGCCGAAGTTTATCGGGGAGGTATATATAAACCTGGCACAGGCCAGGAGGCAGGCGAATGAATTGAGAATATCTTATAAACAGGAGGTCAAAAGGTTAACCATCCACGGTGTTCTGCATCTTCTCGGTTATAGAGATGGCAACAGTCGCGATAGCGGCAGGATGTGGTCGAGGCAGGAGGGTTACCTGTAAGTATGGAAAGAATGGAAGGCGACTCCGATACTCCTCCCCGAAGTCCTGATTCGGGCGGAGGGCTCTCAAGTTGGCTAAAAAAGAAATTCGGCCGGAATAAAAAGGTCGAATTAACCCAAGAGGAAAGAGATAAGGCGATCGAAGAATCGATAGAGCAGTTCGCCTCGCAGATCTCCTCGGAAGAAAATGTCCTGGAAGAGGACGAACGGGAGATGATTCACGGTGTGGTTGAACTCGGGGAAACAGCCGTGAAGGAAATTATGATTCCCCGTATCAATATGGTCGGCATTTCGGCTGCCATGAATATTACCGAAGTTATCGATATAGTCAAAAAATCGGGCCATTCGAGAATCCCGTTATACGGCGAATCGCTGGACGATATCAAAGGGATCCTCTACGCGAAGGATCTTCTTTCCTTTGTATTTGAGAACAAAGATCCCAACCTGGTATCGATCGCCCGAAAACCGTATTTTATCCCGGAAAACCTTAAAATCGACGACCTTCTCAGGGAGATGAGAAAAAAACGACTTCATATCGCCATTGTGGTCGACGAGTACGGGGGAACGTCGGGATTGGTGACCATGGAGGATATTATAGAGGAGATAGTCGGGGAGATCGAAGACGAATACGATACAGAACCTCCACCTATTATCGAGATTTCCGCTAATACTTATATGGTCGACGGTATCGTGACAATATCGGATCTAAACGAACAACTGGATCTCGGTATTCCCGAGGAGGAGTTCGAAACGGTCGGGGGGCTGATCTACGATCTCGTGGGATCGCTTCCTGAGAAAGGACGGACCGTAATATATCATTCCCTTAAATTCGTGGTACATCGAGTGGAGGGGCAGAGGATAGTTAAGGTAAAACTCTCCATCGTTAAGAAAAATAGCCCCGCCGAAAACGAGTAATGGGAAAACCGACTTCGTTTAAAGATGCTTATTGGATTAATTCTCGACCTCCATCGCGCGGCTAAATGAAAAATATAGTCAATTCGGTAGAGGTCGGATCATACGCTTGGGAAAACCTCGTATCGGCCTTAAGAGCACTACTAGCTCCGCTGGGAGGCCTGTCGCGTTTCGTAAAACCGGGCATGAGAGTTCTTATAAACCCCAATCTTCTTTCCGCCAGAACTCCCGATAGAGGTGTCACCACCCACCCGGAATTGGTGGCCGCCGTCGCAAGTGAATGTGTCGCGGCTGGAGCCGAAGTTCTGATAGGCGATTCGCCGGGCGGGGTCGAGAAGGGTTTGAGAAGGGTTTGGAACAATACCGGTATGAGCGTCGCCGCCGAACAGAGTTCCTCCCGATTGGTGAGCTTCGAGACCGGAAAAGTGAGGGAGGTATCGGTCGGGGAGAAAAAATACCATATTTCCGATTACGCTTTCGATGTCGATTTCATCATTTCATTGCCCAAGCTGAAGACCCATGTTTTAACCAATTATACGGGTGCCATAAAAAACTGTTACGGCTTTATACCTGGATTGCGTAAATCCGATTATCATAAACAAAATCCCGACGTTAAATCGTTTTCGAACGTGGTTGTGGATATTTACTCGATTGTCAAACCGGGTTTGTTCATTATGGACGCTGGCATGGCCATGGAAGGTGAAGGGCCGGCGTCGGGAGCAACCAGGTGGCTGGGATACCTGTTTGCGGCAACCGACGGTGTCGCCCTGGATAGCGCGGTTGTTTCTCTCCTCGGCGATAAGAAAGTCAGGGTATTACCTACTGAAATCGCCGTCAGTCGTGGAATCGGCACGGGTGATCTCTCGATGATAAACAGCATGGGTAGGGCTTTCGAAAACGGGGTTATATCAGATTTCAAATTTCCATCGAATGCTTATTTGAATTTCATCCCTACTTTCCTTGTTAAAGGTTTGAAGTCTTATCTATGGGTGCGTCCGGCCATTAAAAATGAAACCTGTAAGATGTGCGGGATTTGCGTGGAGAGTTGCCCTCAGGATGTGATTTACGATAAAGAGGGAAAATTGGAGTTCGATTATGATAGATGCATCAAATGCATGTGCTGTCACGAACTTTGCCCGCACAAATCCGTTTTTCTCCAGAGGAGCAGGCTGGCAAAGCTTATCGGAAAATAATAAAGTGAATACATAACGAAAAAAGCCCCTTCTTTTCGGGAAGGGGCTTTTTTGTTTTGGAAAACCTCTTTTAAGAGAGATGTTTAGAGACAAGCTTGGTCATCTCGAACATGTTGACTTTGCTCTTGCCGCCGAATACTTTCTTCAGCGCGGCGTCGGCGACGATCATTCTCCTGTTGACCTTATCCTGCAGTTTATTCTTCTTGATGTAATCCCAGAGTTTCTTAGTTACCTGGGTCCGCGGTATGGCCCTGCTACCGACAACGGCTGCTAATGCCGCGCTAATTGTCATCGGTTTCATAAAAGCGGCATTCGGTTTCCTCTTGGCCTTTTTCTTCTTAGCTGTTTTCTTCTTGGCTGTTTTTTTCTTGGCTACTTTCTTCTTAGCCTTTTTCTTCTTAGCCGTTTTTTTCTTAGCTGTCTTCTTCTTGGCTACTTTCTTCTTGGCTACCTTTTTCTTAGCGGTTTTTTTCTTCGCTTTCTTTTTAGCTTTCTTTTTCGCAGGCATCTGCGCCTCCTTTAAGTTGGTTACGACTGGTAGCTAATTACTCTATCTGATCCCTATTATCTCAAATCTTTTCGATTCAACCAGACAAAATCTATTGTAACTCTCTCTCCGGGGTTGGATTTTAAGAGTAAAATGATAAAAATATCAACAAAAATTATTCGGATTTTGATAAAAAAAACACTTTTTTTGGGGTTGGATATCGTGACTTTCCGGGAATGAAAGCGCCGTTACATTGAAAGCGTATGCGTTTTATCCGAAAATCGATAGTCGACCCGCGCATTTGACAGATCGGGGATAACAGGATCATTCTAAAATCGGGCAGGGGGGATTGACTATTCGGCTCCGAATTACTATATTGAAATAGAAGAAGATCTCGGAAAGGACGGTGACTATGAACGTAAGATACTTCACAGACATCGATGAAATATCTGAGATTCCGGAAAATGAACGTGTTTCCTTAAAAGAGGTTACGGATCGCTACTCTTTTCGGGTTAACGATTATTACCTGTCTCTCATCAACTGGGACGATCCCGACGACCCCATCAGGAAGATAATTATCCCCGAAACTCACGAGTTGTCTGCCTGGGGTGCCCTTGATCCGAGCAACGAGGCGGTTAATTATGTAGTCCCCGGTTGCCAGCATAAATATCCGCATACCGCTCTGATTCTGGTCAACGAGGATTGCGGCGGCTATTGCAGATTTTGCTTTAGAAAAAGGCTCTTTAGCGATGAAAATGCGGAGGTATCCAGCGATGTCGGTCCCGCCCTGGATTATATAGCTTCCCAGCCGCAGATTTCCAATGTACTTCTGACAGGTGGAGATCCGTTGATTCTATCATCTAAAAAACTCGAGGAAATCATTCGTCCCTTAAGGAAAATAAATCATGTTCAGATTATCCGAATAGGTACCAAAATGCCTGCGTTCAATCCGACGAGGATAATCGACGATCCTGAGTTACCGGCGGTTATATCAAGGTATAGTACGAGACTCAAAAGAATCTATTTTATGACTCATTTCAATCATCCCAGGGAAATTACCGACAAAGCCGCTCTCGCCCTCGATATCTTATTGAAAGCCGGAGCGATTGTAACCAACCAGACCCCGGTATTAAGGGGTATTAACCATGAACCGGAAATCCTGACAGAACTGATGGAGAAGCTCTCTTATATCGGCGTTCCTCCTTATTATTTTTTTCAGTGTCGTCCGACAGCCGGCAACAAGACCTACGCGGTTCCCATAACCGAAACGTACACCAATCTCGAAATCGCTAAATCCAGAGCCAGTGGGCTGGCCCGACGCGCCAAACATGTGATGTCTCACGCCACCGGGAAAATGGAGGTGGTCGGGGTTACCGACAAGTATATCTACCTGAAATATCATCGCGCCCGCAAGAGGAGCGACGATTCCCGTATGCTGGTATTCAAGAGAAACGATAAGGCTTACTGGCTGGACGATTTCCAACGGGACACCGAACTGGTGCACAATCACGCGGTGATATCGTCAATACCAACTTATTAGATAATAATCGATTTGATTTGCCAGGGATTGATCCGGAGAATTGCCCGATCGATCCCTGTTCGTTTTTGTATAATTCCCCTTGAAATCGAAGTCCACTGGGGCTAATATCCTTGATTATGAGCGAAGGAAAAGACGAAAGAAAGCCCCCGGAATTAATAGCGGGGGTCTTAAATGCAAAAATCCGGCTTCAATATATAGCCGGATATTTACGCTTTTTCAGAATCGATCGCCGGAAGGGCGGATTATTATGCTATTAGGATTTCGCCTGTTTGGAAAGCCTGGATTTGATTCTGGCGGCTTTATTCTTGCTTATGACTTTTTTCCTGGCCGCTTTATCGACAACACTAGTGGCAGCTTTGACATGGTCGGCTATCTTCTGCGGATCCTCTTCGGCGTCCAAGATTTTTATCGCCGAGCGGATCGACGATTTAGCGTGACGGTTTCTACGTCGGGCCTCGTCGGAGGTTTTCATCCTTTTGGCCGCGGATTTGTGAGTTGGCACAATTCACTCCTTTTGTTTAACAATCTGGAAATATAAGCAGTTGAGGTAAGTTGTCAACAGACAAAAAAACCTTTCTTAAAAGAACCGGACGCTTCTCCGCGGCTACTGTTATATCCCGAATTCTGGGGCTTTTACGTGAAGCCTCGTTCGCCGCGGTCTTTGGCGCCGGCGGCGGTATGGACTCATTCGTGGCCGCCTTCAGAATACCGAATCTGTTGCGTGATCTTTTCGCCGAGGGAGCTCTTTCGGCCGCTTATGTGCCCGTATTTACAGAAAAGCTTAAAAAAGAAGGGGCTCAGAAGGCTTTCGCCCTGGCATCATCGATATTCTCAATCATTCTGGTGATTCTCGGGGTGATTGTGATCCTGGGCGTAGTCGCGGCTCCGTATTTCGTACACTATTATGTGTCGGGTTTTGACGATCCCGGCAGAGTCGATCTGACTATCACGCTAACCAAAATAATGTTCCCGTTTATCATCCTGGTAGCTTTCGCGGCGGTGAGTATGGGGACCTTAAACTCCCTAGGCAGATTCGGGGTACCCGCTCTGGCTCCCGCGATATTCAATATCGTTATGATAGGATCCGCTTTACTCCTGACACGATATTTCGATCCTCCGATTCTAGCCCTGGGTGTCGGGGCCGTTGCCGGAGGGGCCGGGCAATTTTTAATACAGATCCCTCAATTGTTAAAAACAGGTTTCCGTTTCAGGTTCAGGCTGGATTTTAAAAACGAAGCTGTCGTCAGGATATTCAAGCTGATGCTTCCTGCGGCTTTAGGGGTGGCGGCCTGGCAGGTGAACGTGGTCGTGGCAACGGTTATCGCCTCCTACCTCGAGGTTGGTAGTATTTCGAACCTGTATTACGCTTTAAGGCTTGCCCATTTTCCGCTCGGCGTATTCGGGGTAGCGTTAGCGGCGGTGTCGTTGCCTGAGATCTCGGCGCTGGTGGTGTCAGACGATATCAGGGGTGCCGGGGAAGCTCAGAGATACTCGTCGAAGATGGTCATCTTCCTGCTGTTGCCGTCAGCGGCATACCTTCTCGGCGCGACAGAGGCTGTGGCGGCGGCCGTTTATCAGAGAGGGAATTTCGATTGGTCGAACACACTCGAGGTGGCGACCGCTTTACGGGCATACGCTATAGGACTGGTATTTTTCGGGCTGGTAAGGGTAACAGCGCAGGTATTCTACGCTTTCAAAGATACCGTTACTCCTGTTAAGGCTTCCTTCGCCGCGGTGGCCGCCAATATAATCTTCAGCCTGCTGTTGATGAAACCGCTCGGATTCGCCGGACTTGCCCTGGCGACATCGCTTTCGGCCGTACTTAATTTCACGATACTGTATTATTACTCGGCTAAAAAAGCGCCCAGACCCGACCGCCTCGGGCTTGCGAAA
>JAZGHS010000174.1:0-4745 GCA_036481315.1 Candidatus Zixiibacteriota bacterium
TAGATTTAACCGAAGTCACAGCCATGGGCAAATAAAGGCAGGTTTATTGTGGATAAGGATCAAAAACAACAAGAAGTTGCCAGCCTGAAAGAAAAACTGACTAAGGCTGTAAACGTTATTATTACAGATCATACGGGCATTAATGTCGCCGACATTTCGGTATTGCCCGGCGAGCTTAAAGGTGGCGGCGCCGAATTCAGGGTAGCTAAAAACACACTTCTGAAACTAGCGGTGAAAGATACCGATCTCGAAGCGCTTCAGAAACATTTCGTGGGGCCGACCTCGGTGGTATTGGGGTACGACGATCCTACAGTACCGGTAAAAATAGTGTACGATTCTATTAAGAAAACTGAAAAACCTGTATTCAAGTCCTTGTTATATGAGGGTAACGAATACGATTTCGCTTTCTTTAAAAGACTGGCCGAGCTTCCGCCCAAGGATCAGGTTCTGGCGGGATTGGTCGCTACTCTTGATGGAGTCATCAGTCAGTTTATCAGCGTTGTCGAAGGCGCTACAAGAGATCTTATAGGCACTCTTGACGCTTTGGCTGAAAGTAAAAAATAAGGAGAAAAAGCCGATTATCGGCTGTGCTTCTAAATCGTATTAGGAATACGATTTCAGTCGACGATCAGGTTTTTTTGAAATAGGAAGTTGGAAAATTAATAGTTCCGGAGAATACCGGCAAAGAACGAGGTGTTGTTAGAATGAGTGACAAGATACAGCAGGCGTTTGATATCATCAAAGAGATGACGGTCGTTGAGCTGTCCGATCTTTCCAAGAAGATGCAGGATGAGTTTGGAGTCTCCCCGGCGTCAGCGGCCCAGGTAGTCATGGCGGGTCCCGGTGCTGAAGTAGCCGAAGAGAAAACAGAATTTGATGTTGTTTTGGAAAGCGCCGGCGATAAAAAGATACAGGTTATCAAAGCCGTCCGCGAATTAACCAGCCTGGGTTTAAAAGAGGCCAAGGATTTAGTGGATAGCGCCCCTAAAGCGGTAAAAGAGGGAATTACCAAGGAGGATGCCGAAGCGGCCAAGGCGAAATTGGAAGAGGTCGGCGCTTCAGTAGTACTGAAGTAAGAGGAAATTTCAGGCCAGGACCTGATTATATAAGACGTTTGGGATATCTCCCATAGGAGGATTCTGTGAAATCAGCTATGACGGACAAGCGGATTAGCTTTTCCAAGCTGAAGGAAAATGTCGAGATGCCAAATCTTCTCGATATTCAAATCAAATCATACGAGGGTTTTCTTCAGCGTGACATTCATCCCGATAAAAGGAATGATGTCGGGTTACAATCGGTATTTGCGTCGATTTTTCCTATTACCGATGTTAAGGAAAATTTCTCGCTTGAGTTCGTAAGGTATACCCTCGGAGAACCCCGCTATTCAATAAAAGAATGCCGGGAGAGAAATATGACCTACGGTTCTCCTTTGAAAGCCACCTTACGGCTGGTTGTCAGGGAGGCCGAAGAGAATAAGGAAAAGGTAGTTAAGGATATTATCGAAAAAGACGTTTTTCTCGGAGAATTTCCTTTGCTAACCGAAAGTGGCACGTTTATTATCAACGGAGCCGAGAGAGTTATTGTCAGTCAGCTGCATCGTTCTCCGGGTGTGTTTTTCGATGACGAAATTCATCCCAACGGAAAACAACTATTCTCAGCGCGGATAATTCCGTATCGCGGATCGTGGGTAGAGTTCACTCTCGATATCAATGACATAATGTATGTCCATATCGACTCGCGTCGAAAACTGCCAGCCACAACTCTTTTAAGGGCACTGGGTTATTCTACAAACGAAGATCTCCTGAAAACATTCTATAAGACCAAATCGGAGAAGGTTTCCTCGCGGAAGGGTAGTAAATTTATCGGCGCTGTTTCCGCTCAAGCCGTGGTCGATCCGGAAACCGGCGAAGTTATGATTACGGCTGGCTCCGAGATATCCGAGGATATGTTCGGGAAGCTCTGCGATTTGAAAATCGATAAGCTGGATCTTATCGATGCCGTTGATGCTTCCGATGCAGGTATTATTGGCAATACCATAATAAAAGACGCCACTACTTCTTTTGAAGAAGCGTTATTTAAAATCTATTCCTTAATAAGGCCAGGCGACGCTCCTACCCTGGATCTGGCCAAGGATCTGTTTGAAAAGCTATTTTTCAATCCGAAAAGATACGATCTGGGCGAGGTTGGACGTTATATGATCAACCAGAGGCTGCAATCCGGTGTGTCTCTGGACCAAACCGTGCTTACGAAAGAGGATTTCCTTTCTATAATAAAATACCTTATTGCCCTTAGAAACGGCAAGGGCAACGTGGATGATATTGATCATCTGGGTAACAGACGGGCCAGAACGGTCGGTGAGCTTTTGGCAAACCAGTTTTCGGTCGGGTTATCGAGAATGGCCCGGACAATCCGGGAACGAATGAGCCTCAGGGATAACGATCATATCACGCCGCACGATCTGGTTAACGCCCGCACGGTTTCGTCGGTTATCGACGCGTTTTTTGGATCGTCGCAGTTGTCCCAGTTTATGGATCAAACCAATCCCTTAGCCGAATTGACACATAAAAGAAGGCTATCGGCTCTCGGTCCGGGCGGATTGACAAGAGAACGGGCTGGCTTTAAGGTTCGCGACGTTCACCATACCCATTATGGAAGAGTTTGTCCGATCGAAACGCCTGAAGGTCCGAATATCGGTTTGATTGCCTCCATGGCCACTTATGCCAAAATCAATAAATACGGTTTTGTGGAGACACCCTACAGAATCGTAAAAAAGGGCAAGGTTTCCGATAATATCACTTATCTCTCTGCCGACGAGGAAGACCGTTATATTATCGCCCAGGCAAACGCCGCCCTGACTGATAATAATAGGTTCGATTCCAGCCTTATTAAGTCCAGGCATCACGGGGAATTTATTCTCGCCAGGCCAGAGGAAATTAACTACATGGACGTTTCTCCGAAACAACTGGTCTCCATAGCCGCGGCGCTGATACCGTTTTTAGAGCATGATGACGCCAACAGGGCGTTGATGGGCTCGAACATGCAACGGCAAGCGGTACCTCTTCTCAAGACGGAAGCCCCCATTGTCGGAACCGGCATGGAGATGAAGGCCGCGGTGGATTCGGGCGCGGTACTCACATCAAAAAGGGGCGGAGTGGTAGAATATGTTGATTCCGAAAAAATAATTGTCAGGCCTCATCTTAAAGAATCAGAAAAGCTAATGCAACTGGTGGAGGTCGATGAGTATGAGCTTGAGAAATTCAAGCGCACCAACCAGGATACTTGTATAAATCAAAAACCGGCTGTAGATATCGGCGATAAGATAGCTCCCGGAGGTGTTTTAGCCGACGGCCCGGCAACCGCTGGAGGAGAGCTTGCCCTTGGAGCGAATATTTTGGTCGGATTTATTCCTTGGCGTGGCTACAATTTTGAGGATGCGATTATCGTTTCCGAACGGCTGGTATACGACGATGTATTTACCTCGACTCATATCGAGTCTTTTGAGATTCAGGTCCGGGATACTAAAAGAGGACCCGAGGAAATAACCCGAGAAATCCCCAACATTTCCGAAGAAGCTCTTACTCATCTGGATGAAAGGGGAATTGTCCGAAACGGGGCAGAGGTCGAGGCCGGAGATATCCTCGTAGGAAAAGTTACACCCAAGGGTGAAACCGAACTGTCTCCGGAAGAAAGACTGCTGCGAGCCATATTCGGCGAAAAAGCCGGCGATGTCAGGGACGCTTCCTTAAAAGCGCCTCCAGGGATGAAGGGAATTGTTGTCGATACCAAAGTCTTTTCCCGCAAGGAACGTTCTGAAGCCGCTAAAAAACAGGAAAGGGCGGAAACCCTGAAGGTGAAGAAGAATTTCACCAAGCAAATTGACTATATAGTAGGCATGAGAAACCGCAATCTCGATACCATCTTAAGCGGACACACCGCGAGAACCGTCGTTGATGAAAACGGCGAAGTGATTATTAAAGCGGGAATGAAATTCAAAGAGGGAAGTTTTGAGAGTTGCAGAGCTCATCAACTTATAGCCGAAAATGGTTTCACAAGCGACGAGAAAACCAACAAAAAAGCGACCTCGCTTTTGAATCAGGCCGATGAGTTGATTTATCGTAAAAGAGAACTGCAGGAAATCGAAGTTGAGAAGGTTGTCCGCGGAGCGGAACTTTCCCCGGGCGTTGTCCAGCTCGTAAAAGTTTCCATCGCCATCAAAAGAGTGCTTTCCGTTGGCGATAAGATGGCAGGACGTCACGGCAATAAGGGTGTCGTGGCCAAGATTGTGCCGGTGGAGGATATGCCGTGTATGCCCGATGGTACGCCGATGGATATCTTGCTCAACCCTCTGGGTGTACCATCCCGTATGAATGTCGGACAGATCCTCGAAACTCATCTCGGATGGGCGGCACATACTCTTGGCGTGAGATTCGCCTCACCGGTTTTCGATGGAGCGTCGATTGATGAAATTAAAGGCTATTTGAAGAAAGCCGGCTTGCCTGATAGCGGCAAAAGCGTCTTATATGACGGCCGCACTGGAGAGAGGCTCGATAACGAGGTTACGATCGGGTATATGTATATGATGAAATTATCGCATCTTGTCGACGATAAGATTCACGCTCGTTCGATCGGCCCGTACTCGCTGGTAACCCAGCAGCCGCTCGGCGGAAAGGCCCAATTCGGCGGACAGCGTTTCGGAGAAATGGAAGTCTGGGCGCTCGAGGCTTACGGCGCGGCTTATACGCTTC
>JAZGHS010000175.1:0-18318 GCA_036481315.1 Candidatus Zixiibacteriota bacterium
CCCAGTTGCCCCCGGGAAGATTGTCGAGATCGGCAAGATACCTGCGTATTTTGATCACGTCGGCAACGCTTACTCCACCGCTTGTGTTCACGTCGGCGGCGATAAGCTTATACGGGCTGTCGAACGTCTCCAGACGCACAATATGCCTGCGGATGTTCACTATATCCGTTACGGTTACCCCGGGGTCCTCATCCGCCCGTGATGGGCATATTGTGAAGCTGCCCGGGAATAATGTCTCGAATACATAAGCGCCGGCGTCATCGGTGACCATTGACAGATTATGATCGCCCGATAGCTGAATCGTAACATCGGGGATGGGAGTGAGAAGATCGTAATAGACAACATTACCCGATACGCTGTGGAACTCTATGATCGTCACGCTTCCGTTATCCCAGCTGACGCCATCAATAACATCGCCTTGAGGATCAACAAGCTCGTTGTTGCCGGTCCATTCCATGGCGCAAACATTACCGATCTGCCCCAGTACCGTAAATTGCAAATCAATAACCGACGAGGTATCGGGAAGCGTTATCGGATTTTCGTAGTCTTCCCATAAGACATTGATAACGCCGTCGGCGACATTAACCAGCGGATCGGTCAGATAATCGCTTGAGAAACCGGTATATTCGAGGCATTCGGAATCATAGGCGACATGTAATTCAGTTCCCGCGATTTCGTTATCCGATAGCCCGGTAGCGACCAGCGGGATATCAACCGGTTGGCCGTTCTCGCCGTATGTATCAGCGATATCGATCGTGGCTGTGAGGACGGAACCGAAATAGTACGCACCCATATCGGCGATGGAACCATCAGGATCGAGTGGCGAATCGGGATCACCGGCATCGATGCATGGCGATCCAGCCTGCAGCCGGAAGTCGAATGGTTCCCCGCCTATGAACAGCGGATCAGCGGAAATGGAACCGGGGCCGGGGGTAATACCATCATAATCAACTAGGTTTCCCCAACAGTTATTATATATGGCCTCATTTGACGATCCATGAGCTTGAAATATCCCATCACCATCGCTATTTATAACGATATTGTTGAACACGCTGCAGTTAGAAGAATACCATATCGTAATTCCTGCACCGTGATTAGTTTGATCATTTGAATTACTAGAAAAAGTATTATTATAGATAGCAACGTTTGAACTTGTACTTACGCACATACCACCACCCAACTCGGGACAATGATTTTGATAAAATATATTACGATGAATCAAGGAAGCAGATGAGGCGTTCCTTATAAATAGCGCTCCCCCATGAGACGAAGAGATATTGGAAATAAATATATTTCCCTCTACTAGCATATCTCCATTCCCATTTATTCCGCTATCAATACCACCACCGCGAGAAGCTGAATTATTTCTAAACAAATTATCCTTAATTAGAGGAAATGAATTATTATCAGCGCTTAGTGCGCCTCCATATGAGTTGTGTGAGTTATTAAAAAAAACATTATCTAATATTGAGGGCGAGGTACTCCTGATTAAAACTGCAGGTGCATTTTCGGAGTTCCTGACCGTAAATCCCGAGAAAATAGAATTCCTCGCCTCACCAGTCGTAAACGAAATTATGCTTTGACTACTATTCTGAGGCTCAATAACGGTAACTTCAGGCCCGGCCTCGCTTACAACGATAATATTCTTGCCCAGATAGTCTAAATGCTCTTGGTAGATGCCCTCCGCAACAAGTACAGTATCACCATTATCCGATGCTTCGATACCTTCTTGTATAGTCTCAAAATCAACGGGAATATGTATTGTCGTAGCATATACCGATGAACAACCTAAAACTATCGACGCCATAAATATAGTAGATATAGATTTCATGACACTCGCCTCCAGTTAACCCTAGACCTATTTTATCAATTACATATTATATAATACTTTACGAATAAGCGATGTCAAGTGTTTTCTTGGTGGAGTATGTGGATCTACTTCTATTCACGGCTAAGATGAGTAAATATTATATATTTACGAAGAATATTCTGTCTTCTATTTGAATTTGATTGAAAACGCTATCGCGGCAGCCAAAATCTCATTAACCAAATTCCACAATCTGGCCGCCAACGCGAGCCCAATGGCAGCCGATCCAAGAAATGGTGACAGGATGGACGTCAATACAATCTCACGCGCACCCAATCCCCCAGGTGAAAAAAAGCTAAATATCCTATAACGTATGCCAATACGAACGAACCAATTCCAGCGAAAAGTGGGACTTCCGCAATTTCCATTATACCCGCCGTAAATACATAGAAAGCGATGCCATACAACACCCAGCCAAAAAGATACCAAATATAAACTTGCAAGGCGACTTTTCTAGACAATTCAAATTGTATAGGGGGTTTTTTGAAGAGTCTTAAAATCATGTTATAAATTAAAATCGTATATCTGGGTATAAATACAACAACTGTCGAAAACGCAACTGTCGCTAGCAATAATAATTTTGTTCCATATGTGTAATCACTTGCGAATACTCCAGTGAGCATTTGCGGATAATAATAAACGGTTATAGACCCGACAATAAACGCTGGAGGTAAACCTAGGATAGTAGCAATTCCCCATGATGCTATAGCGGTTTCTAAATTAATATTGATTTTTCTTAAATAATAGGCGATACCGAATACCGTCCATACCTTACCTGGGATATAGCGACCGAGGTTAGCAATATAAGCTATCTTAAAGCCATGTTTAAGCGACACATTAAATCCAAATGCCGATATTAATACACGCCATGCTTTTGAAAAAAGGACGAAAGTTAGAATTTGAAGAACTACTGAGCAGGCGATAACTGAAATACTAATCTCCCAGTTATACAGCTTTACTTTACTCCAGCCGATAGCAAGCTGCCTTCCGGCAAAATATATGATTATAAGGACCAATGAACATTTTATTATTTCTTTAAATAGGTTTTTATTAAACATATTCTAATATGTCTGATGCCCGGATAAACTTTACAACGGCACCTATAGTTTGTCCGATTTTTAAAATAGAGCGAAGGTTGTTTTCCATATTCTCCAGTGAATAAACTGGATGAATATTCGAAATTAGTTCATCAGGATGAAGAGGAGTGACATAAACTACCTTATCGAGCTTTTTCAAATCCTGTTTGATTTGCGTTAACATGGGTTTAAATAAAAACGGCTTACCCGTTATCGTCGACATAAAAGACCTTCTTGTAAAAGCGCACTTCACTTGCCTGAAATCGCGCATTTTCTTCGCTAAGATTACGGCGCCAAAAAACCCCCATATCATTGAAGTAGAAACATAATTCGGGGCTTCAAGAATTGAAAGGGAATTTTCTTCACCCACCGCCGGGCGTCGAAAGTCAAGAGATGATGGATGATATGAATCGCGGGGAGTGATTTCCCAATCGAAGTAATTCGCTTTACTGTATTTCTGGTTAGGATCAATTCTTAATCCGGGGATTGCGCTCAAATCAACTCTTACGCCAAGCCTATCTAGCTTTCCTATCGTCCGATTATTATGATAAGTCCATCCCATCCTTACGCTCTTTCCCCTACCGGGTAAGATCTCCTGATAAGAATTATAAGCCTCATCGAGCATTTGAGTTTGCCAATTTAAATCATCGTAGTTTTGGGACCAAGATTTTAAAGCGCTGTCATATTTCCAGAAATGAGGATGCCAGCCGAGTTCATCCCCCGCTTTTTCCAGGGATAACAGAAACTCACGATGAGCTGATAGTATATAATTATAAGCACCATAAAAGTGTTTTACTTGGAAATCCGCCCTTAGCAACCAAGTAATGCATGGGCTATTGTTATCGGAATCGACCAGTCTGGTGAGTCGCTCCTTTGCCTGAGGGATTCCTTCTAACATACCTCGCCAGCTAAGTTCATCCGCTGGAATATCTGGAACAAAATACTCCCGATCTGGGTCGGTATCGCAGGCTATCACAATAAATATCGTTTTTGACAATCTAGATTTCCCTTAAAAACAGGTTTTTACCATAAGTTATCTAAATCTGAATCATAAAATGAAACGTGCATTTTAGCTCTGATATGCTCTTGCATAGCAATAGGGTAAGATTTGGAAATATATAGACCTGCCTTTTTATATATCTTTTCGTCCTTTGAAGACGCCAGAGCAACGATTCCGTAAGCGTGCTGTTCGTATAGAAACTTCAGAGATATTCGTAATAGATCGTTTTTAATGGCTTCCGTTCCTACAAGATCACAGATCTTTACTAATTTCAGATCCTTTATTCGATGTTGGGCGATTCTGAATATGATGTAACCGCCGTCAAAATGTTTATAAGCATGATATCTTCGATTTGGCTGTTTTAATTTATAATTGAGATATTCGGCGTTTCGTATTCCAAAAAACTCATATTGTTCATATAGAATGCTATCCCATATACTATCCCATTCGGGTTTAAAATGATCTATCTCGGTAATTTTATCGTATGGTATCGCCGTACTTGACCTATATTTGAGATTCGCAAGCTTTATCAAAGGGGCATAATAAACCGGTTTCCCCAAATATCGTAATGCCTTAGACGGCTTTACAAATCTCGCATACATCTTAGTGCTGTCTCGCCTTATTTCATAGCCACGCCGTTTATAAGGCTCCTCAATTGCCGGGACAATACCTACTCCTGAAAATAATAATGGGGCATTATGTTCAACTCTGTTAAGAAGCCCTCTTCCGGCCTGCTTTCGGATAGAGCTTTCGGACATATCCAAGACCAGGGTAACCCCCCAGCCGATATGCTCTATGCCCTTATTATCGATTGATTTACCATATTTGAAATCATGCGGAATCTGTCCGATATAACCGACTATTTTCCCTTCATAAACAGCTACAAAACGATGACATCTTTGCCATCGCAAAATGTGACCCTCTCCCAATTCCGGATGATCCAGACCCCATTTTTTTAAGAATGACAATAGCTCATCAAACTGGCTATTCTTTAATTCCAGAATTTCGACTTTAGCCATTATTTACATCTCCACTCGCCACCAACACTTACATTCAATTTTGTATTTTAGGGAATATAGGTTTTAGACACAAGACAATTTAAGGAACAAATATGAGAATTTTAAATTATTCCCGGTTCTACAGATTCACCCGCTCTTTGAATATATTTTTCTTGACATAAATAAAACCGCTGTGTAGTTTATCTTATGTTCTTGACCAAAACCTAAGCAATATGCAGGAGGTCCTTATGAGGTTCTTATATGCAATTTTTGTAGCAATTATGTTTTATTGCAATCCCGTCTTTTGCCAGGTAACTTTCCTGGAGATGGCGGCCGACCTTAACATGGCAGAGTTAGATTTTAGTTCCGGTATCGCTATCGTCGATATCGACAATGATTACTCAAATGAAGTTATCGCGGTTAATTGTATGGATCAAAATAGATTTTACATTCGCAATGGTTCGACTTTTAGCAATACGGCTCAGTTTTACGAAATCTCATTTACAAACGATTTTCACGACATTTCTATGGTCGACATCAATTTTGATTACCTGCCGGACTTCTTTTTAACCGGATGTAATGATTCTGGTTGTGACAGCAGATTTTATGTTAATCAGTTTCCCGAACCATTTGTGGAATTAAGCGGATTGTACAACCTGGATGTTGTTACTGACATGAGCGCCACATTTTTCCAAATGACACCTTCTTCAGGAATCTGTGTTCTTGCCGGCCGTAGCTTAAAGGTACTACAATATGGGACTTTTATAGATGTTACTCAAGGATCAGGATTAGAAGGTTTATCAAATGTATTTTGTCCGGTTTTCTTTGATATTGACGGGGACATAGACGATGATCTTTTTATCGCCGGGAATTGGGAATTAAATTCGGGGACATTATTCCGTAATAATGGCGATGGTACTTTTTCGGATATTTCCAACAATACAAACGAAGGAGGATTTGGATACGGCCAAGAAGTGACATATGGTGATATAGACAACGACGGTGATTTTGATATCTATCTTTGCTCTGGTTATGGGACAAACAGCATGTGGCAAAATGATGGTACGGGTTATTTCGTAAACATTACTGATCTTTCTAATACAGGCTGTGGCGGTTATAGTAGAGGCGCCAATTTTGCGGATTTCGACAATGATAGCGATATTGACCTTTTTGTAAATCGTGCATCAGATCGTAAAATGCTTTATCTTAATAATGGCGATGGAATTTTCACCGATTTTAGTGAAGAGGCTGGAGTTGTCCACTACGCTGGCGGGTTTGGTTGCGCCATTGGCGATCTCAACAATAACGGGCAAATTGATATCATCGCCGCTAACTCCGATTATGTCAGTAAACAGGTCTATATCAACCAAAACCTGAATCCTTCCTTCTTGAAAGTAAAGGTTGTGGGACGTCCACCAAATACCCTCGCCCTCGGTGCAATCGTCGAATTATACGGCACCGATAGCCCACAGAGCGATAGGACCTTTATCGCCAAAAGAGAAATCTCAAGCCACCCATCGCTGTACTGCGTTAACGATCCGATCGTCCATTTCGGAACTGGCGATTTTACCGAATTGGAGGTTATCATATTTTTCCAATCCCTTGCAGTCAAGGATACTTTCGGCGTATCCCCCGGTCAAACAATAATCCTAGAAGAACCGATCCGTACTTCTGTGGAAAATCAGGAACCGATCTTGCCCCCCGATCAAATAGTCCTTAGCGCATATCCAAACCCATTCAATTCCTCCACCATGATCTCTATCGCTGCGGAAAACTCCGAAAACTACATCCTCGCAATCTACGATATGCTCGGCAGGTGTGTAAAATCGGAAACTATCGCCAATAACTCAAGCGGAAAATCAACTTATATCTGGGATGGTGCCGATTCCGACAACAACCCCCTTCCCAGCGGAGTTTATTTCGTCAGGGTAAATAATAAACGGTTCTCATCGGAATTGAAAATTACGATGGTCAAATAACCTGCTTAAAGTTATGGTCTTATGCTTTATCAGCTTGTCGACGGCCAGCTATAATAGATTGAACGCTTCATGGTATCTCACGATACCGCCGCATTCGGCCAGAACGCCATCAACCAGTTCGATTACCATAAATACATCGGAAGAAACATCATACTCCGATTTTATGCCGTACTTAACCGACGGAATGAAACCGAACTTGGGATAGTAGTTCGGATGACCCAATACGACTACGGCAACGTAGCCCGCCAGCTTACAACGTTTCAGACCTTCCTCTACTAGTTTCGAGCCAATTTCCCTATTCTGAAATGCGGTCGCTACCGCCATCGGGGCCAAACCTGCGATGCGGACATCCGCGTTTTCTGGTTCAATAGAAACGGGGCTGAATAGAATATGCCCGATTAGTTCGTCGTCTTTTTCAGCAACTAAAGAAATAAGCGGGATTCCGCTATCTCTTAACGCCTCAACGAGATCGGCCTCCGGTTCAGAGCCGAAAGCCTCGATGTTGATTCGCCGGATTTCCTCGATATCGCTTGATTGCTCTGACCGGATAATCATATTATTTACTCATTCTCGGCTCAAATATGCCCGCCAAGCAACCGGATCTGATCGCATATCTCAAATCGGGCAGATCCACCGCATTTCATAGTCGAACCATCGATATTGACCGGGAATACACCGGAGTCCTCCGGCTCCAATACCAGATTCTTCTCGATTATAAATGACCCGAAACCGTATTTCTCCGGATTTTCGGTTATTGAAGCGTCCCATGCATGTTTCAATTGACCGAAAAGTCTTAAAATGCCCTTATCCTCGATCGTAAACAGATAGAATTTCCCCGATCCAAGCGGCTCAGATTTTGCGAACGGTAAATCCTTGCCGAGATCTCCGTTGACAATAATCATCGATTGAAAGGAGCTATCTGCCACTACCTTATCGTCAATAATTATCCGCCAGCGACGTTTCCCCCTGCCGATTCTCTTAACTACCTTTTCGATAATCGCCAGGCTGGTACCGATAAAAAACGGCCCCAGATCGCCGAAAAGCTGGCTCAATATTCCCTTGTAATACTTGATAAAACGGTTTTCAGTGTAATGCGGTATCCTGCCGAATAGTTCCGCCCCGCTATAACCAACAAATCTACGTGGCACCGCCTCGCCCGCGCTGTCGGTAACCAGGATAACATCGCAGGGTACGACCCGGTCCTGCCTAATAGCGCTTACGAAAACGTCAATCGCTTTCTCGATATCATCGGGCATCCCCAGTACTTTACCGATCAGATCGGCGGAACCTTTGCGCAGAAAACCAAGCCGCAGATCTTTTAAATCGCGGCCGGAATCAAAACACCCTTCCAAAACGGCGTTAAACGTACCCGATCCACCAGCGGAGATGATTATCTTGCCACCGGCTCGAATCAGTTCGGCGGTTTTTCGACGCGCCTCCGCATGGCTGTCCATGGTGCACAATCTAACATCGGATTCCCCGCGAGATTCGAATAGCGGTACTATTCGCGGGATCTTGCCCCAGTCTTTGATAGATCCGGAAATAGTCGTGGCGATAACGTCTATATGACGATTCTCCAAATTAAGCCTCCACCCCGGGAGTTTTATTTACAAATTCGTATCCGGCGGTGGCGACATCCGTTTTCGATTGTTCACCGTCGATTATTAGAGTGGGAACGTTCCAGTCCTCGCGAATAACATCGCATACACGAAGATAAGCGTCGCGCAGGCGGGATAATTTATCTACTGTCTCATGCACCTGCTTATGTTCTCCCCTGCTATCTATACGGCCGCATGCCGTTTCGGGTTTGATATCGATTAAAACGACAATATCGGGAAGCGATAATTTCGCCAATCCAAGCCGTTTCAAATGGGCAAGCTCGGGGAAAAGAGCGTAAATGGGATCATCGCGTTTTGTCTCCCTCACCCGGCCGCTTACGATACCTATGATCTTCGAGCAAACAGCGTTGTCCATTATATCGCCTTTATAAAGTGACGACCAAGCCAGCAGATTCAAAAGCGGCGAACCGTCCATAACAACCAGATCGGGAGAATACCATCGACGCACCATCCCGAGCAGTTGATCCCGAAGCAGAAGTTCTGTAAGCTTGGGGATTTTATAAAATTTCAACGATTTCGCTTTCTTCGAATAACCACCGATAGCATGCCGGATTTTCTCCGTGGCCAAAGGTTGCAAATGTTCGGATTCGCCGTGCTCGAAAAACCTCAGCTCATCGCTGACAAGACCGACTCGGGATTCGACCGATAGAGATTTTGCCACCGAACTAGAGATGGTGCTTTTCCCGGAACCGTCAATGCCCAGGAAGGCAACCTGTTTTGGCCGTTTACGTTCGTGAGGTCTTCTCTTATGGCGTCTGGCCGATTCCGAATTCGCCAGCTCGATTATTACGTTCTCTAACCGCTTGGTTATCTGTCGATGCTCGCCGGTACATTTTTGGGGCGGCCCCACAATAAGACTGTTCCAGATCGGCAAAATTAACGCACTTTTACGGGGCAACGCCCGCTCCGGACCGGTGATGAATACCGGCACGATCGGAATATCGGGGCATTGAGTCATTAATCGTCCTATCCCGCTTTTGAAATGTTGGAGTTCCCCCGGTTCGCCCCGCGTACCCTCTGGGAAAATGATTACATTATGACCCAAACTCAACGCGCTCTTGATATCACCAAAGGGATCGTCCTCTATATCCGGCTTTCCGCGGGTAACCCAGATCGGCTTAAAGAAAAAGCTCACAAGACTGAAAACGATTCGGAATTTGGAAAAATGAGGCAGATCGGCAACCGGATGAGTTCGCGCGATATAACCGATCGGCAGCAGAAAATAAAGAAGCGCGATATCGAGATGACTGTTATGGTTTGCTATGATGATAAACTGTTCGAGTTTATCTAAATTTTCTTTGCCGATGATATTAACGCCGAATATTATTCTCACAATCGGGCGTAGGAAAACAACGTGAAGAAGTCTCGCCGACCACGATATTTTCTCAGGCTTGCTCATTTCAAGAAATATCGAATATAATGAAACATCACCGGGGCGACATAAAAAAGCGATTGAAGGTTATCAAGTATCTGCCCCCTTCCGGGCACGAGCAGGTCCTCCTCGATTCCGAGGTCTTTTTCAATATAATCACCCACATGATGTCCCATTATGACCAGGATCGGAATCATCGACGCCAGAATTGCCGAATGGCCAAACGGTATCTCCGTCCAACCTGATAATAACAAGGATATCGCGATGGTAAGAGGAGCCGAGAGAAAAAACGAATAAAACAATTTCTTTGGAAGCGCGCTGGTTTTATGTCGAACCAGGCAGATCACCAGATCGCATACAAACACGTTTATTATCAACAAAGCGGCCAGCCATGAGGAATACAAAAGCAGATATCCGATATGCCCGATACAAAAGACGAATAAAAACAGGCCGTAATTTATTATTCCTATCGAGAGGACAGTGCCCTCGGTTTTTTTGCCTCCAAGGGTCACCAGTATGGGGATGGCCAAAAAAGCGTAAACCGGAACCGAAACGATAAACATCCCGTACCATTCCGTATAAACAAAATAATAGAGGAAAGGAATCGAGAGGTATGCGCCTAATATGGCCAGTCGATCCTGCAGGCGGATATCCGCCAGCGAGAAATACTCTCTTATGGCCCTGAAACTGATAAAAGCCAGTATGCCGATGCCCACAGGACGCGAGATTATTTCGAAAACGATAAATCCGAGAAAAAACAACCACGAGTAACCGAGATATGAATCGAACAGGAATCTTCGTTTGCTAATCAAACGGATGATAACCGGGATTGTCAAAATCCCGAGTAGCGATATAAGCATGAATATAGGCAAAGTGAAATCAATCATATAGAACCCGTTTCCATCGTTGCGCTTTCAAGAAAGGTAGGATTAATGTCATGATTCGGTCTCCCGTCACGATCTCTTACCATCGAATCGTCCTAAGGTAAAGTAATGAATTCAATTACCAAAGTCCAATCATAAATAGCACTTAAAGTCCATTATATTGGACCAAAAGCGAAAATTGTTCGGTTTTAGAAAACCGGTTGATGCGGCTGACAATCAGGTTCTGCGGGAGTCTGAATATTTAATTTAATCGAAGTAACTTCATTCTTTTTGCATATACTTGACATTAGTCTCAAGAAGGCTTAGAATCGCACGACACTATTCGTAAACTACTCTAAGCCGGGGTTGTTAATTAAGACAAACCAACCTGTCAAGATTATCAAAAAAAGTGTTGACGCGCGACTGGTTCTGGAGGACGGGACCGTATTTGCAGGGCGGCGTTTCGGCGCGTTGGTCGATACCGATGGTGAGGTAGTCTTCAACACTGCCCTGACCGGGTACCAGGAGATCCTTACAGATCCGTCATACGCGGGACAGATGGTAGTCATGACTTATCCGCAGATCGGGAATTATGGTATTTCCGATGAAGATTTCGAATCACGAAAACTTTTCTTATCCGCCCTGATCGTCAAGGAAAACAGCAGAATCGCCAGCAACTGGCGCTCCGATTATTCCCTCGATGATTATCTCAAAGCGAAGGGTATCCCCGGCCTGGAGGGGCTCGATACCAGAATGCTGGTCCGTCATCTGCGCACCAAAGGAGCGATGCGCGGGGTCATAGGCGGTATCGATGTCAGCATCGATGTACTTCTTAACCGGGCAAAGAGTGTCCCTCCTATGGCCGGCAGGGACCTGGCAATAACCGTAACTAAAGGACAACGGTTTGCCTGGAACGAGGATATCGCCGGAATCAACGGCCAATGGAAACAACAGGATCTATTTGCCAAAAAACCGGAATCAAAATATCATGTAGTCGCGGTAGATTACGGAGTGAAATGGAATATCCTTCGTTGCCTGATTAACGTCGGCTGCAGAGTGACCGTGGTACCCGCAACTACAACCGCCGACGAGATTATCGCGTTAAAACCGTCAGGATTGCTTCTATCCAACGGTCCCGGCGATCCCGATCCGCTTCAATACTCTGTGGATAATATTCGTCAATTACTGGGTAAAATCCCGATATTCGGTATCTGCCTGGGCCATCAATTGCTCGGGCTGGCCGCCGGCGGTAAAACATATAAACTGAAATTCGGGCATCGCGGAGGGAACCATCCCATTATCGATCTTCAAACCCGCAAGGTGGAGATAACGTCGCATAATCACGGCTTCGCTGTGGATGCCGATTCGCTGCCGAAAGATCGCGTGGAAATCACCCATGTAAATCTCAACGATCAAACCGTAGAGGGGTTGCGGCTCACAGACGTCCCCGCGTTTTCAGTGCAGTACCATCCTGAGGCCGCGCCGGGGCCTCATGACGCGCACTATCTTTTCAATCGCTTCACGGACCTTATGCGGGAGTTTCAATCTCAGCAATAAAACCATGCCGAAACGTGACGATTTAAAACGGATACTGGTAATCGGGTCGGGGCCTATCGTAATCGGCCAGGCCTGCGAGTTCGATTATTCCGGTACCCAGGCAGTCAAGGCGTTACGCTCGGAGGGGATCGAGGTCGTGCTGGTAAATTCTAACCCGGCCACAATCATGACCGATCCGGAACTTGCCGACCGTACATACATAGAACCTCTCACGGTAGAGTTTTTAGAATTAATTATAGAACGCGATCGTCCCGATGCCGTCTTGCCGACAGTCGGAGGCCAGACCGCTCTCAATCTGACGCTAGCCCTTCATCAAGAAGGGATATTGAAAAAATACAACGTCGAAATGATAGGGGCCAGCGCCGAAGCGATAATCATAGCCGAGGATCGTGAGCAGTTTAAGGACGCGATGATCGAGATCGGCCTGGACGTACCGCATAGTATTATCGTTTCCAGCATTAACGAGGCTAAATCTTTCGCGCGCCACAACGGCTATCCCATTATTGTACGACCGTCATTTACCTTGGGCGGTACGGGCGGCGGAATCGCCTATAATTCCGACGAATACGACGAGATAATCCACCGCGGCCTGGCTCTATCGCCGGTACATCAAGTGCTGGTCGAGGAATCGCTTCTGGGCTGGAAGGAATTCGAACTCGAGGTGATGCGTGACCGACACGATAATTTTGTGGTCGTCTGCTCCATAGAAAATTTCGATTCGATCGGGGTTCATACTGGTGATTCCCTTACGGTAGCTCCGGCGCAGACATTAACTGATAAAGAATATCAACGCATGCGTGATGCCGCAGCGGCCATAATGCGCAGAGTAAAAGTCGATACCGGCGGATCGAACGTCCAGTTCGCTGTCGATCCGAAAACCGGTCGGCTGGTCGTTATCGAGATGAATCCACGAGTATCAAGATCCTCGGCGCTGGCGTCAAAAGCGACTGGTTTCCCCATAGCTAAAATCGCGGCTAAATTGGCCATAGGATATACACTCGATGAAATCCCCAACGACATTACTCAGAAAACCCCGGCGGCATTCGAGCCGGTCATAGATTATGTGGTCACCAAAATTCCCAAATTCGCGTTCGAAAAATTCCCGGAAACCGACTCCACGCTGGGAATCCAGATGAGATCGGTAGGCGAAGTCATGGCTATAGGGCGTACTTTCAAAGAATCGCTTTTCAAAGCGCTTCGATCGCTGGAGGCGGTAAGCCCTTTTCGTCCTGAGGATCTGAGCCGTGAAAAACTCTCCGCCTCCCTTGCCAGGCCTAACGAGAACCGTCTCCGTTTCATCGTGCTTGCGTTGGAGCAAGGCTGGTCAATAGAGGAGATCAATCGATTGACAAATATCGATCCCTGGTTTTTAGATCAGATTGATCAATTCGCGGCTTTGCAAAGACAGATCCGAGGCAAGAAACTAAAGAGTTTAAACGAAGATGAATTCGTCCTGGCTAAGGAGTACGGCTTTTCCGATCGACGGATCGCTTATTTGACCGGAAGCGAGGAAGAGGACGTCCGGAAATATCGTCACTCACTGAATATTCGCCCGGTTTATAAGCGTGTCGATACCTGCGCCGGAGAGTTCGAGTCATTTACTCCGTACCTGTATTCCACGTACGAGCGAGAAGATGAATCCGACGTTCGGACCTCGAAAAAGATCATGATCCTTGGTAGCGGCCCGAATCGAATCGGCCAGGGGATCGAGTTCGATTACTGTTGCTGTCATGCCTCCTTTGCTCTACGCGACGAGGGGATCGAGAGTATAATGGTCAACTGTAATCCCGAGACCGTATCCACCGATTACGATACCAGCGATCGCCTCTATTTCGAACCGTTGACATTGGAGGACGTTCTCGAGATTTACGAAAATGAACGTCCCGACGGTGTGATCGTGCAGTTCGGAGGGCAGACACCGTTGAAACTGACAATGCCGCTGGCGCGAGCCGGAGTTCCGATTATGGGCACGCCTCCGGAGTCTGTGGACTTGGCCGAGGACCGCGAACGGTTCGCCGAGTTTCTTAATAAACTGGATATTCGCCAGCCCGCTCATACTCTGGCCCGTTCCCAGGAGGAGGCCGACGAAGCCGTCAAAAAACTCGGCTATCCCCTACTGTTAAGGCCATCGTATGTTCTGGGCGGACGCGGCATGGCCATAGTCTACGGCCAGAAACGATTGCATAAATATCTGAAATCGGCTTTCGATTCCGCTCCGGGCCAGGCGGTACTGATCGATAAATTCCTTGAGGATGCTGTCGAATTCGATGTCGACGCTGTCAGCGACGGAATCGATTGCGTGATCGCCGGTGTTATGCAGCATATAGAAGAGGCCGGGGTTCATAGCGGTGATTCGAGCTCAGTCTTGCCGACCTTCATGATAGAAAAACGTCTGCTCGATGAGATCCGTTCTGTTACCAAACGGTTGGCGAAAGAATTGAAAGTTGTCGGCATGATGAATATCCAGTACGCGGTTGCCCAGGGAGAGCTTTACGTTCTCGAGGTCAATCCCCGCGCCTCCCGCACGGTGCCGTATGTCGCTAAATCAACCGGGGTGCCGCTGGCTAAAATCGCCACCCGGCTGATGCTGGGACGTACATTGAAGGAACTGGGTATAACCGACGATTTACAAGTATCGCGGTATTTCGTCAAAACCCCGGTTTTCCCGTTTGTCAAGTTTCCGGGTGTCGATCCCAAACTCTCCCCCGAGATGCGTTCTACCGGCGAGGTCATGGGGATCGGTGATGATTTCGGGACGGCGTTCTACAAAGCGCAATTAGCGGCAGGGCTGAAATTGCCGAGTTCCGGCGCGATTTTAATCAGCGTAAACGATCTCGATAAAAAAGGGGCGCTGGCGGTTGCCCGTCGATTCCAATCGTTAGGATTCAAATTACTGGCCACAACAGGCACAGCCGACTTTTTAAACGATATGGGCGTGGAAACCGAAAGCGTCAAGAAGGTCAGCGAGGGTCGTCCTAACTTTGCTGACGTTATCAAAAACGGGCAGGTCGATCTGATTATCAATACACCTTTGGGAGAAGCGTCCTTCCGCGACGGCTGGGCTATCCGAACCGCCGCTCTTCAGCACAATGTCCCGTTTATCACCACGATTTCGGGTGCTGTTGCTGCGGTGGAGGCGGTAGTCGCTCTACGTCAAAACCATATGAAGGTTGTTTCGCTTCAGGAGTTACATGAGGCGGGATGAGGCAGTGATTTTAGTGCTTAATTACATGTAAAGTACATGTAAACTTATAAAATACTATACATATGGTCGCGCCGCCATCCCCGCCTTTGGCGGGGTTCCTGACGGACTTCGAATTAGCATATCCAGCCCATACAGAATAAGCCTGAACAAATGTTTATGGAATTTCCTCAACCAACTACATACCAACAGCATAAAGGATAAAGAATAGATCAATTCTGACAATCGCACCCTGCTTTTAGGGCGTTCACATATAAAGTACATGTAAAGTTATAAAATACTTTGCATTTTAGTACTTTTAATTGTAGAATTACAATGATAGTGTATTTATATTTAGTTCGAGGGCTCTAAACAAAAGAAAATTTACGATGACTTTATTTAAACTACAAAAGCCGAATGCTCCCATAAAAATCAATAAAGCATTTTTAAAAATCATTTCCGACGGAGACATCTCTACATTTATCGAAAAGACGCATCGCCCCGAATATCTTTATTGGAACAAAGTGCAATATTTACCTCGACCAAAAGAGGTAACAGCCGAAGAATTTTGGGCTATGGTGAAATTTCTACGAATAAACTCCCCGGGGAAAAATCAAACCGTAATCAGAGAGGAGGACGGGAGAATTTTTACTTGGCTGTTTTTACCCGATTTGGGTTGCTTTCTTCATGAAATTGATTCTATGGCTGGTGGGATTATCGACCCCGATTTATTAGACACTCAAAATACTCGCCGTACTTTTATGGCCAGGGGCATTATAGAAGAAGCAATAGCTTCTTCACAATTGGAAGGTGCCAGTACCACCAGAAAAGTAGCCAAACAAATGCTTCAAAAAAACAGAAAACCGGCCAATAAATCCGAACAAATGATACTCAACAACTATCAAGCGATGCTCCATATCGAAGATAAATTACGCTATGAGGACTTAAGCCTTGATTTATTATTAAATCTCCATATTACGCTTACCCAAGGCACCGTAGACATAAAAGACTCAGGCCGTCTCAGGCGGGATATAGACCAGGTAGTAGTCTCGGATTCATCTAACAATGTTATCTATCATATCGCGCCGTCGGAAAAATTTCTAAAAAGGGAAATCAAAAAATTAATCGCCTTCGCAAACGATAACAATGAAAAACCGCCTTCTATCCACCCCCTTATCAAAGCGATTCTCCTGCACTTCTGGATCGGATATCTGCATCCCTTTACGGACGGCAACGGAAGGCTTGCCCGGGCTATATTCTACTGGTACCTCTTAAAAAAACAATATTGGGGATTCTCTTACCTGCCTTTATCGAGGGTTATCAAAAGATCTCCCGCCCAGTATCGCGACGCATATGTTTTCTCGGAGCAGGATGATAACGATCTCACCTATTTCATAGATTACAATATTCGGAAAATCGCTCAGGCAAAGAAAGAATTCGAGTCGTATATCAAACATAAACAATCCGAATATCCGAAAATCTCAAAAAAAGTCAGTATGAAGTACAAGCTCAATGAGCGTCAAATACAGCTGCTGCGTAGTATTCGTAAGGAGGCGGATGCGACGACCACTATCAAAACACATTCGATCTTCAACGGCATCTCCAGGGTAACGGCCAGGAAAGATCTCGAGGAATTGGAACAGAAGGGATTTCTCGTTTCTCAAAAACTTGGAAAAGAAAGACCTTTCAGCGCGACCGATAAAACCCTCGAACTGTTTTCATAGCGGCAGGTCCGAATCGAAATATCCGTAATCCGATGGTTTAGTCAGGAACCGCTTTCCTGACGACTCTGATTCCACTATTTCAAAAGTACCATTCTGCTGACCGTTCTGTATTTGCCCGCTTGAATTTCATAGAAATATAAACCGGACGGTTGATCAGCGGCATTCCAGGCGATATGGTGTTCGCCTGCGTTTTGTTCGCCTTTATTCATGGTCTCGACCAGCCGTCCCAGAACATCGTAAATCTCAATCGTGACATCAGAGGGACTCGTTAGAGAATAGCTGATGGTCGTGGACGCGTTAAACGGATTGGGATAATTCCGCGAAGAGTAACGTTCATTCGGCAACTCGATATTGCTTTCATTACCCTCGACCCCGCTCATCAGACCGTCCCTGACACAGCGGACGAGATTGTAGATACGCACCACGTCACCCTGAGGGCCATGCCCATGAGGGTAATCATCGGGATCGCCCGATTTAGGATCACTTCTCTGGGCTCCCGCGCCATGAACATTCTGCAGTACATAATTCCCCGAACCGGGCGGCATCTCCATCCATCCCAGGGCCCGCCCGAAACAGAGATAAATCGCGTAAGACTGATCGGGACCGTCGAGATGGGTTGTCCCGGTCCAGTAAAAACCATACTCGGGGTCTTGCTCGGTACCAATATTTGTAATATTAAAGATAGAATCTATCGCCGGACCGACAGAAGAAGAATCGGTCGCGTCGGGCGCCCGCGAATAATCTATTATACTCTGCAATTCTTTAGCATTGGGCAATCGCCAGTCGTCGTGTCCGGCCAAAACCAGATTTTCCGCGTAAGCTAAGGCTTCCTCCCAATTTCGTTCTTCCCCGTCATCGACTTTTTGCCACATCAAACCTGTAGCAAGATCAGTAATGAAACCATCGCCATTATCGATATAGCCGTTTATTCCATATTCGGTGTAACCTCTCACGTAACGTACGAATTCTCTCATCGGCTGGCCAAACGGCCCTCTATTATCGCGCGGATATCCTTTGATACGGCCATCGGCGAAATTAACTCCGAAAACAGTCGTATCTCCATTCATGGTCAAACCGGCATA
>JAZGHS010000176.1:0-2364 GCA_036481315.1 Candidatus Zixiibacteriota bacterium
CATGGCAACGAAATATTCCCCCCCATTGAATTGGTTCGGATCGCCGTTCCACGTCGGGTTTACACAGAATCGCATCTTAAATATGCCGCGTCGGTTTTTGCTCGTATGGCCGAGAACAAAAGATCTATCAAGGGCTTGAAAATCACCTACGCCCCCGAATTATTGCGTCATTTCACGGCCGAATTCGAAGAATTAAGCTAAGTTACGTATAATTGTGGCAGATTGTCGGGTTTAATAATAGTTGACAATCCTATTAAAAACCATATTGAAATCCGCTCCTTTGTCAATCCGGGAGATCTCGCCCGCTTGTGAAAAATGGTGCTTGACTGTCAAATGGAATTGTATAATATAACCCTGTGTGGATATGTTGAAATAAGACGGAGGAATTATGTCTTTTGATAAAATCATCGGTAGTAAACTCGAGTTTGGGTCTCGCAGGGGCGTGTATTTTGATATCAGCGATCATCCCGATAAACCCGCAAAAGTAAGTTCGGAGACTATCAGCGCTTTGGAGAAATATGATCTCTGGTATCGTACGTTATGTTCGATATTATTCAATTTTGCTTCCTCCGGGCATCCTGGGGGCAGTGTGTCGTCGGGGCATTTTGCGGCATCGGCGATAATCGAATCGATGGACTACAATATTGGCGATCCTGATCAACCAGACGCTGATCTACTCAGCTATGCGGCGGGGCATAAAGCGCTGGGGCTTTACGCTATGTGGGCTTCAAGGAACGAAATGGTGCGCGCCAGCAGGCCGGATTTACTTCCCGAATCGGCAAAACAACTAAGGCTCGAGGATATGCTCGGCTTCAGGCGTAATCCCACTCAGGAAACCCCGTTGTTTAAGAAGTTCAAGGCAAAACCGTTAGACGGTCATCCCACTCCGCTAACTCCATTTTTACGTCTTTCTACCGGACCGTCGGGCGTCGGCGTGCCGGCCTCTTTCGGTCTGGCTTTGGGAGCTATCGATAGATATGGTGATAACTCTCCTGTGGTGCATGTTATCGAGGGCGAGGGCGGAATGACACCGGGCAGGGTAGCCGAAGCCGCCGCGACCGCCGCGACCGCTCAATTGAAAAATCTGGTTATCCATGTCGATTGGAACCAGGCATCTATCGATTCCAACAAGGTTTGTCGTGACGGAGAAATACCGGGCGATTATGTTCAATGGAATCCGCTCGAGTACTTTTATCTTCATGACTGGAACGTCATTTACGTACCGGACGGTTTCGATTTCGAAATGGTTATCCGGGCCCAGCAGTTGGCTAAACAAGGTATAAACGACCAGCCTACCGCCATCGTATATAGAACTGTCAAAGGATGGAAATACGGCATCGAGGGCAAAAACTCGCACGGCGCCGGCCATAAATTCTGTTCTGACGAATATTATGAATCGGCAAGAGATTTCGAGAATAAATTCGGAGCCAAATTGCCTCGCCTTACCAATCAGAAATCAAATACTGAGAAAGAACAGCTGTATTATGATACTTTGATGGTCTTGCGCGATGTGGCCGAGAAGGATACCGAAATGTCCGGTTATGTCGGCGGGAAGATCGCCGAGAGCAACGACCGTCTTGTGAAACTCAAGCGTTCGCCGCGAAATGGGAGTCCCGATCTCAGCGCGCTATATAACGACGGTACCTTAGATTCCCAAAATATCCCCGATAAGTTGAAACTCGAGCCCGGCAGTCAAGCCACTCTCCGCGGAGAGCTCGGGAAAACGCTTGGTTATCTTAATAACATAACCAAAGGGGCTTTTATCGGCGGAGCGGCCGATCTTTTGGGTTCGACGTCGATAAATAAGCTCGGCGACGGTTTTCCGGACGGTTTTTATAATTTCATAGAAAACCCGAACGCCCGGCTGATAGCCGTCGGAGGTATTTGCGAAGACGCTCTCGGGGCGTTTATGACAGGCTTATCATCCTTCGGATATCATATAGGAGTAACCGCTTCATATGCTGCCTTTATCGCCGCCCTGGAGCATATCGCGGCGAGGGTACATTGTATCAGCCAGCAGGCAAGACATGAATTCTCGGGCGAACCATTTAAAACTTTCATAATGATATGCGGTCATGCCGGTCTGAAGACCGGGGAGGACGGCCCTACACATGCTGATCCGCAAGCGTTACAGCTTCTCCAGGAGAATTTTCCTCATGGTAAAGCGATAACTTTAGTCCCGTGGGATCCGCAGGAACTCTGGCCGCTGGTGGTGGAGGCGTTGAAAAAACGTCCCGCGGTTATAGCTCCTTTCGTAACCCGTCCTAATGAAGTTATCATTGATCGCGGTAAATTCAACCTCCCACCGGCAACCGCCGTAGTCGACGGTGTTTATCAATTCCGTAAAGCCGATCCAGGCAAAAA
>JAZGHS010000177.1:0-4185 GCA_036481315.1 Candidatus Zixiibacteriota bacterium
TATCGGAACCGGCCTCGATAAGATGAGCGATCTGGTTGTTGAATTCCAGGAACACCGCGATCTTTTTGGGATATTTTTTTTGCAATGAAGCAAACAGGTCATGATATTTCTGATCGCCGGTACCGAGTATTACCACCTGCAGTTCGAGCGAAAGCAGATCGTCGGCTACCTCGGCTATGAGATCGAAACCTTTCTGATCGGCCAAACGCGAAATGATACCGATTACGGGAATATCCTTGCGCGCCAGCGGAAGTTTTGCCTGTCTTCTCAACGCGGTTTTACATTTCTTTTTGCCTGCCGGTTTCTCCGGTGTGAAATTGGCCGGAATCAGCTCATCGGTGGCCGGGTTCCAGACGTCGTAATCTATGCCGTTTAATATTCCGTAGAGATCTTTCGATCTGTATGTTAAGACTCCTTCGAAACCGTAGCCGTACTCGTTGGATTCCTGGATTTCCCGAGCGTATTTTTCGGAGACAGTATTAAGCAGGTCGGCGTGGCAGATCCCCGCTTTCAAATAACTTATTTTATTCCAGAATTCGAATCCTCCGCCCGGTCCGAACAGCGACCAATCAAGTTCGAACTTACCGAAACTTTCTTGCGGGAAACTTCCGTGATAGGCGATATTATGAATTGATAACAACGTAGCCGTATTTTGAAAATCAGAATATTGATCATCGACTTTCAACAATGCCGGTATCATCCCGGTCTGCCAATCGTTGCAGTGGATAAGATCGGGGATATACCCGAGATTGCGGCAGGTTTCCAAAACGGCGCGTGAGAAGAAACCGAATCTTTCGTCGTTATCGGCCCAGTCGTTGCCGGTTGACGGATCGCGGTAAAGCTCAGGCCGTTTGAAAAAGCCGTTATGCTCGATAAACCAAACATCGAAACCGTCACCGCTCGCGGCGTAGACATTAAAGCTCTCGTCACGGCCAGCGATCCTGGCGGTCAGATTCGACGCGATTTTAAGAAGTCCGAATTTTTCTCGATCGACGTGAAGATACAAAGGCATTATCAATTTTACGGTGTGCCCCTGCGACGTTATCGCTTTGGGCAACGCGCCGGCAACATCGGCCAATCCACCGGTTTTAGCGTAAGGAACGGCTTCCGGGGCAGCAATTAATATTTTTAACGAGTCCATTGATCCTCCATCAGGCATTATTCGAAGGGCGAAATATCGAAGATGAGGTTAATCGATTTTTATTTCTTTCAAGAACCTTGCCGCGTCCTCTGGAGCGGTCGGGTTGATATAGAACCCGGTGCCCCATTCGAACCCCGCGACTTTGGTCAGCTTGGGCATTATTTCTATATGCCAATGATATTCTTTTTTAAAACCGTTTTCCACGGGAGCGGAATGAATGACAAAATTAAACGGCGGGTCGCTCAAGGCCGCCGAAATCCGTTTCAAAGTATCTTTCAAAACCACGCTTAACGCCTCCGCGCCCTGGTCATCGATATGTTCGAAACATGAATCGTGTTCTTTGGGCAAAACCCAGGCCTCGAAGGGAAACCTCGAGGCGAAAGGCGCGACAGCCAGGAATTTATCGCATTGTGTAATTATCCTGACATCCTGTGTCATTTCCTGCTTCACTATATCGCAGTAGATACATCGTTCTTTAAAAGTGTAATACTCTTTAGCGCCTTCGATTTCCTCCAGCACCCGTTTAGGTACGATTGGAGTAGCGATTAGCTGGCTATGAGAGTGTTCCAGCGACGCTCCCGCGGCCTCGCCCTGGTTTTTGAAAATCATGATATATTTGAACCGGGGATCTTTTTTCAAATCATTTATGCGTTCGCGGTAGGCAAGGATGACGTTTTTAACATCTTCAATTTCCAGGTTAACGAGATCGAGTTCGTGGCTGGGGGTTTCCACAATCACCTCATGGGCGCCGACACCATTCATTTTATCGAAAATCCCCTCCCCTTCGCGGTTGAGATCGCCCTCGATACGAAGCGCCGGGAATTTATTGGGTATAACGCGCAATGTCCAGCCGGGAGAATCGGGGCCGGAGCCGTTCTGCCTGATTGAATAAACCTCCGGTGGAGTAGACGATTCATTGGTGGGGCAAAACGGGCAGAGTTTGGATTTTCGCCCCTTTGGTTCGGGGGGGAAATCATTAGGTCTTTTACCTCTTTCAGTTGAAATAATAACCCATCGTCCTAACACTGGGTCTTTACGAAGTTCGGGCATCGCTCCTCCGCTTACATATTTTGGATGAATTCATCACCCGGATCATTAACTACCATCCTGTCTTTGTTTATCGTCTTGTTTCGACGATACTTGATTTTCATCGAACGGTAAGAATAACCGAAATCCTGAGTTACAGTCAACAATAAACTCGGCGGATTCGAATGTAGTTTCAATTATAACGGTCAATTTTCTCGATATTCGCAAAAAGACGCTGATGAATTTCGTTAAACTCCATCCCCCGCCTCGACATAGAGGCACTGGCAGTCTCCACCGCTTTTTCCAACCGGTAAGCGACAATCTCACCCGGTGTACCCCAACCGAACGATTTTATCCGTTTCTCGGTAAAAAGCGCTCCGCCGTATAAATTGCACGAAAATCCTATTGAAATGCCGGTGTTTAGCATCGTTCCAATGCCAGTTTTTGTATGGTCGCCAATAAAACAGCCAACCTTCATGCTTCTCGTATCTATCAACTTATCATCAGGTTGGACTTTTATATCGCCGTAATTGTTTTTCAGGTCCGAATTGGTCGTCAAAGCGCCCAGATTTACCCATTCACCCAGATAAGCATGCCCCAGGAATCCCTCGTGGTATTTATTGCAAAATCCCTGCATGATAGTCTCTTCTGTCTCTCCCCCGACCCTGCAGACGGGTCCGATCGAACATCCTTCTCTGATCCGTCCGCCGACCAGACGAGATCCGGGACCGATATAAGCAGGGCCCTGAATATAGGTGAACGGTTCGATTATCACATCATTATCGATCACGACGGCGCCCTGCGAAGCGTCGATAACAACCATGGGGCCGATCGCCACGTTTTGGCCGAGATGAATCTTTTTCGGTTTGATCAGTTCTGCTTTTTTTGAGATCGAATCGGTTACGGAAGGGTTACCTTTCCCATCCGTAAATTCCCTATCGATAATCTCCCCGTTGAGGTTTATCAAATCCCAGATGTAACCGAGTGGTTTTTCGGCAACACGTTTGGATTTACACAGGGAAAGTAGCTTATCGTCGGAAAGATCGTTTTTTAAACTCTCAATAGCTTCGAATAATTCCGTGGATCGATCGCTGCCGATACGAAAAGCGATGGCGCCGTCGCCGCTCTCCAGGACCTCCCCGGTATCGAGTTTTTTTATCGCGGAAACGAGTTCCGGGGAAGGAAGATAACGTCCATTGATAAAAAGCAGATCGTCGTCAGGAATAACTCCGACATCTCCCCCGGCATCCAGCGCGGTAATTTCGGCAAGATATTCACGTGAGAAAAAGGAATAATCCGCGATCTTCAAAGCTTCGAGCCATTTTTTATAGATTCTCGATGTCCCCAGGAGGAGAGTGTATACCGGACGCGAAAAGCTGACCGGATAGAAATTCGCGTAGCTATTGTCTTCGTAAAAAATCGTTCTCATATCAACTCTCCGAATAAGGTTCCACGTGAACCATAACCTCGGTTATGTCCTCGTAGCGAGCAATGAGGAGGTCCTGCACTCTGTGCGCGATATTATGAGCTTCCCAGACGCTTAAATCCTTATCCACGAAAATCTCCAGATCGACAAGATGTTTTGCGCCCAGTGTTCTCATTCGGGTAGTCATCAGACCTTTCACCTCACTAATCTCTTTTACTGTTTCCTCGACCTTTTTGACCGTTTCTTTATCCGGCGCGCCGCTCATCAGGGTATGAACATTATCGCGGATCAGATTCACCGCGTTACGCAGGATGAAAAACGATACCCAGAGCCCGCCAACAGGATCGAGGACGGGGTATCCCATCTGTGAGACTACAATTCCGAACAGAGCGCCTGACGACGCGTAAACGTCGGATTTATGATCCTGGGCGTTAGCCAGTACCGCCGCGCTTTTGAAACGCTTGCCCACCCCTTTGGTATAACGATATAATATCGTTTTTAAAACTATGGTGAAAAAGGCAACAGCGGTGGCGAAATAGGTCGGGACCTTATGCCCGCCTTCGATAATGACCGCGACCGAACCGTAGGCGAT
>JAZGHS010000178.1:0-16112 GCA_036481315.1 Candidatus Zixiibacteriota bacterium
TCCACAAAATCGTCGGTTTCGAGGATGTAGAAATACACGCCGCTGGCCAGATCAGCTCCATCGTATTCCACCCGATGGATCCCCGCCTGCATTTCTTTATCCAATATCGTCGCCACTGTCCGACCCAGTAGGTCGTAAAGTTTCAATGTCACCCTTTGATCGTTCGGAATGCTGAAACCGATCGTGGTCGTCGGATTAAACGGATTCGGATAGTTTTGATCGAGATTAAATGCCGTTGGTATTCCGGATACGCCGCCATCGATACCGACAACCTCGCCGACAACCAACGTACACTGCACCGCGACCGTCGGATCGACAGGATCGTTGGAATTGATCTGAAGATATCCGGTATAAATCCCGGTGGTGAGCTCGGCAGCGTCGAACGTAACGGTAAACTCCGAGGATTCATCGGGCATATTAAATCCGGACATCGGATCGACTCCGAGCCAGAATACCGGCAGGAGGAATCGCACGGCGAGTTCGTCGGCAATATAACCGCTATCGTAAACAACCTCTAAGCCGTCGTTGCCATCGTCGTTTTCTATTCCCACGGTGCACGAGTTCAAGGTGCCCTGCATGCTGGCGTACTGATATGTAATATCGCCGTCAGCCGTGAGTATCGCCTCGAAGGTCATAGAACCGCCGTCTATGTAACGAGGAACGCCTACCCAGGCCACGACCGCGGAATCGACATTGTTCGTATAGAAATAGATCATTCCACCATCCGATGGATTCAAATCATCCCAGAAGGGGGCTAATAAGCTATTGGGATCGTCCGATCCCGGAATCGGATCGTTTGAATACGCGGTGGCCGAACTCGTGAATGAAATCCAGCCATTGGAACAAATTCGCAGAGAGTTGAAATAACCGTCATAGAAGGGCATTTCGAATCCGAATCCGAACGGTCCCTGGTTCTGATCATCGCTGAAAGTAAGCGGTTCGCCTATCCCTGTTATATCCACCCAATTGAATTCCGGGCCGTCCGGCTCATCGGAATCTATCCACATATAGCCGAAATTATCGGGGCCACCGACATCGGTAATAACAGGCGGATTCGATTCATCATCTGAAGATTCGAGCTTGGGTCCGGTATACGTTACGGTAAACATTTCGCCGTCCCTGTGATGCTCTATATATTTGCCCCAATTCGGATCCTGTCTGATAGGAACGGGAGTCTCCTCTCGATCGTCATCGTCCAACCTTAACCCCACTGTCACCGGTTTTATACTATAGGCTAAAATACCGGCGCCCTCGTTGGAGATATCCAAAGTCTGTGTTGTTGACTCCCCCTCTTCGAGCTCAATGTGGTAGGACACGGGTGAGACAGCGATATCGGGATCGCCGCGCCATCCTCTCGCTCCGGTCACGGTAACAGCGTCAAGATACCAACCGTCTCGCGTAATAGAGCCGTCGGTGCCAATGCGTAATCCAAGCTGAATCGCCATTCCATCGAACGCTCCGAGTTCGAATGTTACTTCCTCCCAGCCGCCTGTTTCACCTGAAAATCCCGGCAATCCGTCCAGGCCGGTAACGTCGGGATCGGGATAGCCACTAGTAGGCGTAATCAACTCCCAGCTGTTGCCCGCGTCTGTTGTTATAGAGACATTTCCGCCATCCCAGCCCGATTCGAAGTTGTACCATTGATAGAAGCTGATTGCGGCGTTATTACTCTCGACCGTGTAGAAACCGGTTATCAGGTAATCATCAACATTATTCTCATATTGGCCCGCGAGGTTGGTAGCCCAGACTTTCGCGCCATCATACGCGGAGCCCGGTCCTGACGACGGTTCGCCCCATTGCCATAACCCATCTCCGGCCCAGCCGCCGTCGTTGTACTCGAACGACTCGATAGCTTTTAGAACGAACATAAGATCCTGCTCGATGCCTCCATCAGCGGTGACGGCCAGTTCGAAAACAACCGCGTGCCCCGGCGGCAAATCGCTGTGAGCGGTAACAACATAGATATCGCCGGAGTTGTCACCGTTTTCCGACGGCGCGATATCTCCGAAGAAACCGCTGGCGTCGTCGATAGTCACATATTCGTCGGATGACGATATCAAACCCGCGACGGATCCGGCCATTGACGTTCCGACGTTTTTAAGAGTCAGAACCACGTCAACTGTCTCCCCGGCCTCGAAAATACCGTTGCCGTTGCCGGATTGATCGTCGATTACCACGTCGACAAATTCGATCTCGGGGGCGTGAGCGGTAAGCGAAAATTCGCTTTCCCAGCTATCCTGACTGGATGATATCATCAGAAGGAAATCTATCGAGTGACCGTCGGGAATCCCTGTATCCACCTCAAACCCGTAGGCGTCCGCTATGGTAACCGTCCCGAACTCACCCTCGATATCGCCGAACTCCTCTATGGAATCTGTTATCGTAATGTATGGATCATCAGAGATTAGAACAGCGGAGACATCCTCGGCAAGATCGGGCCCGACATTCATAAGCCGCATTCCTAATAGGATATCTTCGCCGAAATCGATTAAGCCATCGTCGTTGCCCGCTTCGTCGTTGACCATGCAGGAATCGAATACCACATATGGTCCTGACGGCGCTATCACCGGGATAGTCGTTATATATGGTTGTTTATTCTGAGCGGAGACCACGAAATCAGCTCCTCCGGGGACCTCGAACGGTGAGAAATCGAATGTGGCCGAACCGGATTCGTCGATGAATACCGAACCGTGTAAAACGCCGTTCATGGAAAGTCCGACATAAGAATATGGATCGGCCTGGACGGTTATACTGCTTTCGCCAAGAACAATCGCTCCGGGATGATCGACCGTATTTTCGGCGGGCAGGCCAACGTATGTCATGACCGACGGATCGCCCATAAGATGATATACTTCCCAGTAGTAGTTGGAAAGGCTGCTGCCGGATTCCTCGACTGCCATATTCCCGCTGAACGCGACCGCGGAGTTTGTTATGTAATAATATTCTATTCTCTCTCCGTGATCATGGAACAAGCCGTCGTAAGCCCCAATACCGGTTTCTTCGTAGGGGGGCGCGTTACCGTTGATTGGTAACGAAGTATATCCAACGCCCCACCAGTAATCCTCATCCCAGTAAGTGTTATTCGACGCGCCGATATACCCTACAGCGCCCTTATTCTCCGCCTGAAGCCAGACTTCGCCGGCGCAGGGAGAACCGTAATCGTCTCCGAACGTGTTGGTCAGGCAACAATTACCTATAGCCAGCGGATATTTATTTGCGTTGGTCAGGCCGTTAATCTGACTGACTCCAAGAAGCGGATCCGCCCAGCCGTCATGCGAACCATGAGCGGTGTAGTTTATTAAAGAAACTCCCTGGTTGACCGTTTGAATAATCTCCCCTGACGCCCCCGGGTCGTCAGAACGCGGGTAGAGCCAGACATTAGCAAACAGATTATGCTCTTCATTAAAGTAATACTCTGTACCGTAGTTGATCTGACCGTTTCCATGGGTCGGGGCGAATGTCGGGTCAACCCCTGCGATAAGAGTCACATCATCGAGAAAATCGGGTTCGGCCATTAAATACTGTTCATATTCGAGAGTCTTATCGATCTGCGGCTGGAGCAAATCCGGGTTTTGCGCTGAAAAGCGGCCATAATAGATCTCAGGAATATGATCGCCAGTATATTCGCAGAAGCTTAAATCTGAAATATGACCGCTGAATTGGAACGCTTCTATCTGCTGATCGTCGCCGACCAGAAGTACAAATGACGGCGCCGGATCGCCCGGTTCGCCGGCGTCATAAAGGCCGTTCAGGTACGCTTTGATATCGTTGGAATTGCCGATCTCATCGGTATACGCCTCTATTACGTCAAATCCTTTTTTGATTTTCCATTCGATAAATGGTTGAAGTTGATCCTCGAACATCCGGTCGGAAATAATCACGTATTTAACCGGATACTGAACCAGATCATCGAGCAATACCGAGCTCATCGGTTCGTAGTTGAAAAGACGAGAATATACCGTTTCGAAATAAGGAGAGTAATATCGTAATTTCATATCCTCGGTCTTCGCCCAATCGGGATGAAGATATTCAACCCGAACGGTGATGTTTTTATAAACTCTCAAGGTGTTGGTCACAGGATTATATTCAATGGGAGCTATCGAAATCATTCCAATGCGAACTGCCCTCATCACTCCAACCTCGGAAGCGGCAGTCAACGGAAGGCTGTAGTAATTGCCTTGAGAATATAAATCTCTTTTAAATTCGAATGGAACATCATCCGGATTCTGCGATTTAGAAAGCGACGGCTGTACCGGGATAATCGGCGCGGTAAGGCCGTAATCGGAAAGCGAGATTTCCTCGATTTCATAATCAAGAACCACGGCGTCCAGTTCGCACCCGAAAGGAATGTCCAGAAGGCGGTTTGCCACAGGTAGATTAGGTTCGCCGACTTTCTGGGATCGGCTGAAACCGCCAACTCCGAGAGCGATAAAATCGCCGTGGTCGGTCGTAAGTTGTTGAAACTCAATGGCTCCGACATCTATTCGGATCGAAATACCGCTCTGATCCTGGCTTAATAGAGTCGCCCCCGACTGGTTATCGCTTAAGCGAATCGTCTGACCAGCGTTAGCCAGACCTGCTATTAAGCAAAAAACCGCGACGCTTAGAATCGTTGCCTTTTTCACATCATCCTCCACATTTAAAAACAGGTATTTTTTCATCCTATATAAAATACGAAATATAAGAGAGAAGTCAATCCATAATACTCAAGGTTATGAATCTATTTTAACAGAAGCATTCTCTTTGTTTCGAGAGTAGATCCAGCCTCGATTTTGTAAAAATAGATTCCCGACGATTGATCCTCAGCGTTCCAGGTAATAATATGTCTACCGGCGCTTTGTTGATCATCGTATAAAGTCGCTATACGACGTCCGAGGAGATCGTAAATCTCCAGAGTTACCCATTCCTCATTAGGCAAATTGTATTCGATAGTCGTGCGAGCGTTAAACGGATTGGGATAGCAGGAAACAAACGCGATCGTTTCCGGTAATTCGATGCCGTCCTCGATAGCGGTCATTCCCACGTTCATGATTACCGGAATTTCAATTACCCGATTATTATAATCATTATTGTAAATTTCTATCGACGCCCAGTAACTGCCGTCGCTACGATCACCGGAGTAGCAGGTGATTTCCAGGTTTTCAATTTCGCCCGGATTGATCACACCATACTCGTTATCGCAGGCGAGCCAGTCGAATTCCCCCGACGGTTGTCCGAGATCGAACCTGACCGCTCTTTCGCCGTAATCGAAAATCTCGTCGTAGCAGACTTGCAAACCGACTGTGCCGTCGTCGTTTTCTATCCCGATCGTGGCGTCGTCAACAGGCCCTTCAGGCCCCATGGAATCATATTGATAGATTATGGTATTATTATCGATCAGCAGTATTTGAAATGTGAACTCTCCCATCCGATAAATATCCTCGACAGCAACATAGGAGATGATAGCTGTGTCGGCGTTATTGGTATAGAAAAAGACGTTATCATCGGTGGGATTGAGATTCTCCCAGAAGGCGGCCAATAGATTGTTCGGTCGCTCCGGATCGGGTATCGGCAGATTCACGGGAGCTCGCGATTCACCGTCGGTAAACGACACCCATCCCTCGGAACAGATACAAATGCTTGAAAACATATTGCCGTAGAAGGAGAATTCAAAACCGAGATCAATTGGACCCGTATTGCTGTATCCGGGATAGCCGGGGAAATCGACAGGCTCACCGATTTCGGTGATATTTATCCAGTTATATTCGGGGCCCAGCGGTTTATCCGAATCGGTCCAGTAGTACCCGAACGCGTCCTGCTGGCTTTCGGTCATGATCCGATAATATAGGTCTTCTCTACCGATATTTCCCAGTTGTAATATCTCCGTTGCCTGGCCGCCGGACGGGACATTCACGACAATATTATCGCGATCGCAGGTAAGCTTGGCCATACCGCCTCCGTAAAGCGGTAATTGCGTGTAATGGCCGATTCCGCAGGAGTAGTAGGGTATATAGAAAAAGCCGTCATCGCCCCAGCCGCGTCCCCAACTGTTCTTGACAATCCAACCGCCCCGGTTGTCGCATATGGCATCGTCCCACCCGACAATGACCACCGCGTGATCGGCGCCGACCCACTGCCCGTCGAAACAGTCCCAGTTGAAACCTTCGGGAATGGTAAGAGTTGTAGAAAGAGGCCCGATCATTAAGGAATTTTTAATAGCGTCAACCGTATTTTGAACATCGTCGTAGGAATCCAACACGGCTATAACTACACAGGTATCCTGGGCGCACCTTCTGCTATCGTCGGCGAAATAGGGATAGCAGTTTTCCTCCACCGCCCCGTAATTCATGAAAAGATCGTAAACAGAACTCATCCAACCGCCGCCGCATCCGTATTCCTCGACATTGCAATCTATAACCTGCTGTTCGGATAAATCCCAGTGATAGCCATTGGCGATAGCGACAGCCGATTCGAAAGCGCCAGTAGCGGCGAAATCCCAGCATGAACCGCATCCTCCCTGGTTTTTTGCGGGAGTAACCGCTCCTCGATCGCGCCAGTCGAAATACTCCATCGGGTTTATCAGTATAGGCGAGGGCTCTTTATCCAGTTCCAGAAATCGGATTCTCGCATCCTCGGGGATTATAAGACCGAGATTGCCCATTCGATCTTCATACGACAACGTATCCGCCGAATAATCTATCGGATCCTGAGCATAAGATAATCCCGACGTGATAAACAATAATGTAAAGATTGAAATCGACAGCCCCGGGATATATCGTCTTTGGAAAATCGCGCCGCGCTTATTCATAGCATTCCCTTTCTAAAGATTCGATTCCTGCGCCCGTTCTATTCACGAGCGATAACCGTGATCGCACGGTTAATATAATCAATAATCTCCATTTATATTAGGATATTTTTGGGGAAATTAAAGGGGAATTTCAACAATTGCGGAGTTTTTCGCTGTATGAAACCATATTAGAGTTATAAAACATCAAAAAAAGCCCCGGTTTTGCCCGGGGCTTTTTAGATTATCGCTATAATTCCTTCTTACGAAACAGCTATAACGCTCTTTCTTCTTCTGATCACCGATACCGTACCGATAGCGAGTAAGAGAAGAGTGAACAGTATCATACCCCATTCCGAGAGAGTGGGGACTTGCGTCGTATCCTCCTCGAGAACAGCATCCTGCGTGGTTACCTGGTCTTCAACCACAACCACGCCGGGCGCGATTAATTCAAAGTAATCGGGATGGGTAAAAGTAACGGTGTATGTGCCTGGCTGTAGGTCCATCGTGTAAAAACCGCTGCCGTTGGTGTTAGTGTCGCCGGTTTGGCCGCCGCCATCATCGGCGTGAACCTCGACGCCTGAGATCGGAGTCAGACTCACATCTGTTACCGTACCTTGAAGCGTACCGATTAAAAGTTCGCCGACATTAAAAGTCACCGGAATCGTGATATTGGGCGTATCGGGATCGTCAGAACCTACCAGCACGTCGCCGTTATAAACTCCCTCGGTAAGATCGGAGGCATCAAGAATAACCGACGCCGTGTAGGAACCGCCCGAACCGGGGACCGTACCGCTGCCCGGCTCCGCCGAAAGCCAGCTGCTGGAGATTCTGATACTCAGGTTACTGTGCAGGTAACTGGCATCATAGACTATCTGAAGTCCATCGGAAGCGCCGACACTTTCGATACCGACTGTGGCCGAAGTAAGACCATGAGACCCGCCGTTTAGGGTACCGTAATTCAATTCGATATTGCCGTTGGGATAAAGCACCGCCTGCACATTCACACTTCCCTCACTGTACCAAAACGGAACGCCGACCCAGCTTACAATAAATCTGCCGTTAGCCGAATCGTAGTAGTAATAGATGTTTCCTCCCGAGGGAGGACGAAGATCATCCCATAATGCGGCGATAAAGTTGTTGGGAGGGGAGCCGTCGGGGATACCTGTATTATAATACTCTGAATTTCCTGATCCGAACGTAACAACCCCGTTTGAACCTATATAAAGTTGTGAGTAACTATTTTCGTAGAAGTTGAAATTAAAGCCTATGCTTATCGGCCCTTCATAGTCGTCGTCAGTAAGCGATACAGAGGTACCGGGACCGGAAATATCGATCCAATCGACGGGAGGACCTCCGGATTCATCGGAATCGATCCACTTATGCCCAAACGTATCAGGGCCACCCTGCCCGGTTATGACCGGCGGGTATAACGGTACGATCTTCTCCGGATCTTTCGAGCCCGGTTCTGTTCTGTATTCTAATGGTTCCTTGTCTGAAGAGCTGGAAAGAGGATCGTCCGGATCTCCGCCAATCCTGCTTGTAGTTTGCGTATTCAGCGTAAACCAGAGTTCTCCCAAACCGTCGTTATCTATATATAGATCCCGGGTGACCGTCTCTCCCGGGTTCGCCGAAACAGAGTAGCTCGGTGGGCTTGTCGAGATATCGGGGGGAATCAGGTGAAAATCTTGCACTATTGTTTCATCGACTACGATTACAACTTCCGCTTCATCCAGGACATAACCATGATAAGTTCCCCTTAGGGTATAGGTATCCGCGGGTAGCATCAGGGAGTAATAACCGGTCTCATCGGCGGTAGCCGAGGTAGACGTTTCCACAACCTCAACCATACCGGCGATCGGAGTATTACCGCTGGTCTCGTATAAATGGCCCTCTACATAACCAATATCGCCGCTTACCGCCATTACCGCCTCGTATGCGTCGATCATCCCCCAGCCGTAATCGTTGTCTTCACCAGCACCGCCGAGATCATATGCGGTATCGTAGATAACCTGTTTGATTTCATTTACACTTAAATTCGGATTCGCCTGACGCATCAAGGCCACAACACCATTAACGTGAGGAGACGCCATGGAGGTCCCGCTCCAGGAGGCATATCCTCCGCCCGGGGTAGATGAACGTACCAATACTCCGGGAGCGGAGATATCCGGTTTTATTGCCGCTCCGCCGCCGGGAGTACAATAAGTCGGTCCTCTCGAGGAGAAACCGGCAATTGGCCAGTTCGAGTAGGCCGCGTCAACAGCCGCTACAGCACAGGTACGGTAATCGTCAGTAGCGCGGTCGGACGGACGACGTAATCCGGAAAAGCCCTCATTACCCGCGGAAAACAGAATTACTATTCCGGCCGCCTCGCAAGCATCGAGATAACTCCAGAATGTTTGATCGCAGGGAGGATAGCCGTGACCGGTTGTAACACCCCAGGAGTTAGAGCAAACAGCCGGGACGTCCCAATTTGTGCCCGGGTTACCGTCAGGATCGAGCATCCACTGGAAAGACAAGATCGCGTCAGCCACCGTGGTGGGGATATCCACTCTATCTATGGGCGCCGAAGCCATCCAGTTAGCTCCAGGGGCTACTCCAATCTCATCGCCAGGAGAGCCGCCGCAGATGGTACCCATAGTATGAGTGCCGTGACCATTAGCGTCATTGGGAGTGCTCCACTGCCCGCGGGGATCATACCATGCCCACTCGGGATGACCGGCATAACGCGGGTCGGCGACGCCCGCCCATCGGCTCGCTAAAGCGGGATGGCTGCCGTCAACACCGGTATCCATATTGGCGACCAGTACGCCCGCGCCTGTAATTCCCATAGCCCAGACTTCGGGGGCTCTGACAGCTACAACACCGGTTTCAACCGTTATAACTCCGCCATCATCATCATTTCGACTAACCGGTTCGATCAGCTCTATTTCGTAATTATAGTAAACTTTGAAAACATCCGGATGAGAGGCGATCCGCTCGACCTCGGAAGATAAAATATCCACAGCGAACGCGTTTGCGATCCAGAACGAATCGAAATCTTCTACGATACCTTCGGATTCGAGCTGCGAAAGAAGATCTCTTACTTCATTTTGAGAATTCCCGGCAACCTGTTGAAGATCCCTTACGACCGTTTCGTGCCTTCTTTGTAAAGTCGCTTTTTCAGAATCCATTTGGGCGGTAATCGCGTTTAAATCGGACTGTTCATTCAAAAAAACCAGAACGCTAACCACCTCATCCGGCGAAGTCATCCGGAGAATCTCAGACAGATCTCCGTCGATTTCGCCGGCAGCTACTGTTGTCACGCTACCAAGAATCACAGGCATCAGCGTGAGAGTTAAGACCAAGGATGACAGTTTGAGCTTTTTCACCAGACTCCCTTCACTAACCGTTTCTTCAAAATTTACTTTTTACAAACAAATCACTTCGCAAAAGAAGAACATCATTTTAAGACTATTTAAATATATTACAATTTGCGGTAATGTCAATTAATCTATGGCAAAACGACCCAGACAACGACGGAATGAATCGTATGATTGACATTTTATAATCGGGTTGCCCGGAAATTTGCGGGAAATGGTTTGTTTATCATAAAAGCCACCGAGCGGGATCGAACCGCTGGCCTGCTAATTACGAATCAGCTGCTCTACCATCTGAGCTACGGTGGCTTGCGGATGCAAGTATATAATTCGACATTTAAAAATCAAGATAAATGTTTAGGGAGAAAAACCTCGCTACGGTCATTGCGGGGATCCGCCGAAGGCGGGATGTGGCAATCTTTACTTCAACAGCACCATCCGCCGGGTGTCTGAGAATTTGGCGGTTTTGATTCGATAGAAATATACCCCCGATGCCTGATCCTTGGCATCCCAGGTGACCCTGTATATTCCAGCGTCCTGCTTTGCGTCGATAAGCGTTTCGACCCTGCGCCCGAGCAGATCGAATATCTCCACCGTAACCTCCTCCGCTTCGGACAGGCTGTATTCTATTGTTGTGGAGGAGTTGAAGGGGTTGGGGTAGTTGGCGAATAACGATAACGCATCAGAAATATTATTGTCTGTTTCAATGCCTGTTTGAGGATCGAAGCGAAAGATAAATAGGGCAGATCCATTAGTTAAATAAATGTAACCCCCCGAGACAAAAACATCAAACGCCCATCTAGGCGTGACAAAACGTCCGGCGAGGGTCGGATTATATGGGTCCGCTATATAAACTACAAACAATCCGGAATCAATATCCGCCACATACGCGAATTCACCGGAAACATGAACAGCTTGCGCATAATCGGGCGTATCGAAATTTCCGACCGCTATCGGATTGAAAGGATCAGAAACATCCGCTATCTGTAAACCCAGAGATCCCATCGCAATATATGCGTAATCTCCGGATACGAAAACGTCCTTTCCGGACCCGGGTATATCCAGGCTTCCTACCAACTCGGGATTAACAGGATTAGAAATATCCACTACTTGAATAGGCGCGATTTCACCAGCTACATACGCGTAAATCCCTGAAACAAAAACAGCAGAAGTGTTTCCATTTGTTTGATGATATTCTCCCACCCACGTGGGATTCGTGGGATCTGTTATGTCAACTATATCAAAGCCCTCAAAAGTCATTTTTTGATACGCGTAATTGCCATAGATAAATACTCCGCTTCGGGATGGATTCCAGCCCCAACCCCTTGTTCCTGCCAATACCGGATCAAAAGGATCAGATATATCTATTACCTGTAATAGCGGATCCCTGCCCCCTTTATAAGCGTAATTACCGTCAACAAATATACCCCAGGTATCGGAGGAGATTTGGGATATATAGCTTCCCGCCAGCATTGGCTGGAATGTATCCGATATGTCTACTATCTGCATCCCCCAGTCCACATCAACATAGGCATAATTCCCGGAAACGTAAACGTTCGTCGGACTGCCCGGATCATAACTACCTACTAATAACGGATCCGAGGGAATTGTCACATCTACAATTTCAATTCCACCTATGCCATCGGCGGTATAAGCATATCCCCCAACTACATAAACATCATGAAGCCAACCATAAAATTCACAGCTTGAGGCTAAAAACGGATTAAACGGATCATCTATGCATATTATTTGAAGACCGTTATCGTTGTTCGCAATATATGAATAACTCCCTGAAACAAATAATCCTTCGGCGCCATAGGGAGTATCACAACTACCTATTAATACCGGGTTAATTGGATCAGAAATATCAACTACCAAAAGCCCACTGGATCCACTGGCTATATAGGCATAATTGGCAGATACCTGAACATCATAAGACCAGCCCGCAAGATCCAGACTTCCGGCAAGAATTGGATTTTGCGGATTTGCTATATCTACTATTTGAAGGTCGGCGGATGACGCCGCAACATACGCGTAATCTCCCGATACGCATATATCAGAAGCTTGATCGTCAAAAATACAATTCCCAAGCAATATCGGGTCGGAGGGGATTGTTATGTCTATAATTTGAAGACCGGAATCGCCGTCCGCGACATACGCGTATCCGTCGGAAACGTAGACATTCCACGAAATTCCTGGCGTATCGCAATTTCCCACTAAGATCGGAAAATACGGATCGGAGATATCAACAATCTGAAGACCACCGGATCCATCGGCGATAAACGCGTACGCCCCTTCAATATCGATTCCATATCCTGTTCCCGGTAAATAAAGTTGGGAAGCAAAAAAAGGACCGCCCGGATCTGCAATATCCAGAATTACCAATCCATAATTAAAAACCCCATAAGCATAACTATTTACAGCCATTATATCATTTGCTTGACACCATAAGGTCGATCCCACATATTCGACATTTTGAGCACTACCCTCTACAGAGAACATTGTCAAGATTATGAAAATTGACATTATTGTTACTGACCTAATCATAAATTTACCTTAACGATTTTCCTTACATAATTTAACTATCAACCTTAGCTATTACGCCACATTATTTCAGATAAACCATTCTCTTTGTATCCGAAAACTCGTCTGCCTCGATACTATAGAAATACACGCCCGACGCCTGATCCTCGGCATCCCAGGTGACCCTGTAAACTCCGGCATCCTGCTTTGTGTCGATAAGCGTCTCGACCCTGCGCCCGAGCAGATCGAATATCTCGATTGTAACCTCCCCCGGTTCGGGCAGGCTGTATTCGATCGTGGTGGAGGAGTTGAAGGGGTTGGGGTAGTTGGCGGAGAGGTACGGGAGGCCTGGTATGGGGGTATCGTCAACGCTAATGATACGCATTGCACCGTGAACGTAAAGCATATCGTTATCCAGGGAGAATAATACATCGACGCTGTCGGAATCCGGATCGTCAACCATTGATATAGGGTATCCAAAATCGGGGAATACGGCGGTTAGGGAGCCGTCGGCGCTATGACGGAGTTCGTATGCAAGTAATGGTTCGCTAATTTGACAAATGATATGAGGGTCACCGCCGCCGGATAATGTCGTAAAGCTATATAAAACCGTATCGAGACCCGCAACCTGATCGACGGTCCATATATGATAAGCGGAAGGAAATCTATAGAGAGAAACAGAATCGTCCGACGAAATACAGATTTCCAATCCTTCAAAACCGTGAAGGTCCTCTATCAAGGCACCGTTCCAGGCAGAACCGCTGTTTTCGTTCGTATTCCAAATAACTGCAGTTTGTAAAATCGTATCACTAGAAAAAGACTTTATCATTATGCTATCAGTATAGATATTATGATAAGGCCCTGAAGCGTAGGAACCCGAAAGGCAATGCAGATAAACATCTTCATCCGATTCGATTACTTCATATTGTATTATATAACCGCTTTCGCTCCTTTGTTCTATTCCATAATCCTCCGCGTCAAACATCCATATAAATCCGGAGTGTTCGCGCCATTCAAATCCTCCCGGAGCCCCGGCGCGTGAAGAAAAATCCGTAGATATGACTATTCTAGGAAAAATGCCATCGGTTCCCGAAATATCCTCCATGATTATATCGATAGGATATTCATAAGATGCCCAATAATATCCGGGTCCGCCCGAAATCAAGAAATTCAGCATAAGTATAATGAAATGATCATCTTCTGCAAAAACGGGACCATCGAATAAATCCACCCAGACAGTATCCATATTACCCTCGATCAACTCCCTGGTAAACCACTCCTTACTCACAATCGCAACATCCATCCAATCATCATCATTCCTATCACCTATTATATAGCATTTGTAGGTGCTGTCGATCGCCGGGCTGGTCCAGATGACCGCGTCGTTGAGGGGATCGAATAGATGAATGTTCGTCGTGTCCTTGACCGAGAAATCGATAAATCCATCGAGGTTGATATCCGCGAAATTCAGATCCCGGGGATGATCCAGCTCCGGGCTGGCCCAGATCGGCTCATATGTTATACCGTTATAGATATGCACGTTGGTTGACGTAGTGAGGATGATCTCCTTGAGGTTGTCGCCATCAAGATCCTCGATATAAAGATTCGTGATTTCCGATGGTGCATCTATTCTACCGAATTCCAACAGTTGGAGCGTGTCGACCTGGGCGAGGACAGGGAAAGCCAGTGCCGCCAAAATTGTCATGGCTAATATTAGGCTTTTCATAAACATCACTCTATTTCAACAGCACCATACGCCGGGTATCTGTGTAATCTCCGGTTTTGATTCTATAAAAATACACCCCCGACGCCTGTTCTTCGGCATCCCAGGTGACCCTGTATATCCCGGCATCCTGCTTTGTGTCGATTAGCGTCTCGACCCTGCGCCCGAGCAGGTCGAATATCTCGATCGTAACCTCTCCCGGTTCGGGCAGGCTGTATTCGATTGTGGTGGATGAGTTGAAGGGATTGGGGTAGTTAGCGGAGAGAGAAGTTGACCGTGGCCCCAATTCGTCAGTATCCTGGATCGCTGTCTGTGTTATCAAATCATTCTCCCACCAGGAAATTCCATAAGTCCCCAATTGACCAGTAAGTATATCCATATCACCGTCAAGATCCATATCCAAAGACCTGATACAACTCACTCCTACATAATTGTCAGCGATATTCCTTTGAGTAAAATTCCGGTTTCCGTCATTTTGCCACCAGGCAATAACGCCTGAGAGAGAGGCAACTCCAAGAATATCCAGATCTCCGTCATTATCCAGATCTTTCGCGTCGACGGAATACGCTCCTTGTAAGTTTCCGGCCACTAAATGCTCAATGAAGTATTGTTGACCATTATTTTCCCACCAGGTGATTTCAGAATCATAATAAGCGGCCGCAATAACATCTATATCTTCGTCGCTGTCTATATCACAAGCAATAACAGAGTGCGCTCCATCGAAATTGTCATCAATAGAATATTCGGCGAAATTGCCATATCCGAGATTCTCCCACCATGATATGCCTTTATCGATTATCGCTGCACCGACAACGTCCATATCTTCGTCGTTATCTATGTCTGCGGCATATACGGAAAAAGCTCCGTCGAACCCTATTCCGATATTATGCTCCGTGAATACCTGCGAGCCATTATTTTCGTACCAAATTATCCTGTCAGACCCATATGATGATACTAAAATATCCATGTCTTCGTCATTATCCATATCAGTAACGTAGCAAGAAGAAGGATAGTCCACGTTATTCCCAACCACGTATTTGGTGAAACCCCCTTGGCCATCATTTTCCCACCACGCTATTTCTTCGGCGACGTGAGCGGTCCCTATAACATCTAAATCACCATCTCCGTCCAAATCTGCCGGATAGATTGAATAAGCCCGATTAAAACTATTATCGATCGTATGTTCATTGAACTCTTGCTGCCCATTATTTTCAAACCAGGAAAATCGACTGCTATTGAACCTGTGACCCGCGGCCACTATGTCGTTGTCGCCATCCCCATCCAAATCCGCCCCTTCAACAGATAAGACCGGGAATTCAGAACAAATGCTGTGTTCCAAGAAATTGATCTCGGATCTTGGACGACTTACTATTTTATAAACGTTAACCATCTCATCGTTAACCATAGATATTTCATCATTCATGTCGTTATCAAGATCGCAATATAGAGTGATTACTATTCCTTGTGAAAATAAAATAGCCTCGGCTTCCCCATTTCTACCATTGTAGAATGAATGGGACGAAAAAATTTGAGGATCAGCGAATAATTGTGATGATATGAATGGTTCACCCCTGATTACCCCCTCTACATTTGAAGAATTAGACCATAACGTGTCGCAATTAGGCCAGGATAGCTGATATAAATTTCCACCGTGACTGAAGCTTAGCTCATCGCCGAAATTTTGGAAGTTATAATCTCCAACACCGAATCCAGACCAGTTGGTTTCCGATTCCAATAAAAGCGT
>JAZGHS010000179.1:0-7327 GCA_036481315.1 Candidatus Zixiibacteriota bacterium
GGATACCTCAGGACGGGCGAATAACTGTCAAAACCGATAACAAACTGATCGATATACGCGTGTCCACCATGCCGACTATCAGCGGTGAAAAAATAGTTTGTCGCTTACTGGATAGAAACGCCTCGATAAAGTCTATCGGCGAAATAGGAATAGAGGCAGAATCGCTTGAACGGCTTGAAAAAATGATCTATACACCCGATGGATTGATTATTGCTACGGGACCCACGGGATGTGGAAAAACGACATCTCTATATTCTATAATGCAAAGAAGACTGTCGCCAACTTTGAATTTTATCACCATCGAGGATCCGGTAGAGTACCAGTTGGAACAGGCCGCTCAAGTTCATATTCATCAAAAGGCCGGATTAACTTTCGCCTCATCCCTGCGCGCCGCTCTTCGGCAGGATCCGGACGTTATTTTAGTAGGAGAAATACGTGATAGTGAAACTGCTATGGCAGCGTTCCAGGCGGCTATGACGGGTCATCTTGTTTTCACAACTCTACATACGAATAATACAATCGCGACCATAAGCAGGCTTTTTCATCTGGGAATAAAGCCCTACCTTGTTGCTTCGGCAGTTCACGGAATTTTCGCCCAGAGACTTGTTCGAAAAATCTGTCCGAATTGCAAAGAGCTCAGAAATTGCGATACAAACAATCTGGAATTACTGGGGATTGATGAAAAGGATTTCCCGGATATGCTATATTATGGAAAAGGTTGTAATAAATGTAGTCAAACAGGGTATTTCGGGAGGATAGGTCTTTTCGAGGTTTTTCAAATGAACGAGGAGTTCAGGCATTTTTTAACCAGTGATTATAAGGAAACAGAGCTATTGAATATGGCTAAGAACCTGGGAATGGAAACTCTGCTGGAGGATGGCCTAAGAAAGGTAAGGGCCGGTAAGACGACACTTGATGAAATTTTAAGAGTGATGGGACCGGGGGTCAAATTCGATTGCGTTTGCGACAGTTGCAAAAGAAATATAGATATAAATTATTCGATTTGCCCTTATTGCTGTGCTCGATTAAAAAAATTCTGCAAATGCTGTAAATCTCATCTTGAATTAGATTGGATAATTTGCCCATTCTGCGGTGAAAAATATAATTGATGTAAGAGACTTGTATCGTTGATTACCGTAATGACGGGCCATTTCGGTGGGTGTTTTCGGTGGCGTGAGAGTAAATGACGTTTTTAAAGGAATTTGCGCCTTCAGTAGAAAAGATGGACGGGAATTTAAGCATGGGGGCATATAAATGAAAAACAAGAAAGATAATATAATCATTATTCTAACTGTCGTTATGGTCGCGAATCTGACGGCACTGACCTGGTTCGGGTGGAGTTCATACAGTTACAACCATAATCTCCAGGTAACAAATGAGCGGTATATGAAGGCCGAAGAGTTACGCGGCGTCATTGTGTATCTTGATGAGGTGCTGACTATGTCGGCGCGGATGGCCGTCGCAACCGAAGATCTCAAATGGGAAAAGCGATATCGCAAGTTTGAGCCGAAGTTGGACGCTGCTATCAATGAGACAATGACTCTTTGGCCTGAAGCCTACCGCGGGGCAGCCGCCACAAAGACAGAGTCGGCTAATATCAAACTTGTAAAGATGGAGAATCGAGCCTTCGATTTAATCCGTCAGGATCACGCAAACGAGGCTTGTGCGATTTTGTTCAGCAACGAATATGAGGACCAAAAGCGGATTTACGCTCAAGGGATGATCAGCTTTGCTCGGTCTCAGCATCTCCATGATCGGTTAGTCGAGTTGCGCGGTATCATTGTACATCTTGATGAGGTACTGACTATGTCGGCACAGATGGCCGCCGCAACTGGAGATCTCAAATGGGAGGAGCGCTATCGAGAGTTTGAGCCGGTATTGGGGACGGCGATCGATGAAGCAATATCATTGTCACACAGGGCCTATAGTAGTGTGGCCGCCGCTAAAACAGACGCGGCCAATATCAAACTCGTAGAGATGGAGAATCGAGCCTTTGACCTGGTTCGGCAGGGAAACTCCGATAGTGCAGCCTTAATATTATTCGGAAACGCATACGAACAACAGAAAAGCATCTATTCCAATGGAATGGATGAATTTGATGCAGTCATCACCGAAGTCGCTGTCTTAGATATGAAGCGAGCATCGCATGCAACATCTATAAAAACAGCGATAGTGCTTATTCTGTCGCCACTTTTGATTTTCACATGGTTTATTGTCTTTCGCGCCATCCGCAGGTGGAAGAAGACACTTATCCAACATAATAACATGCTCGCCAAGCAGGCTGATGAATTATCTGAGTTGAACAAGGATCTTGACCAGAAAGTAGCCGAACGTACTCGAGAATTGGAAGTTTCGCGGCAAGTCGCGGTAAAAGAAAAGCGCTCCGCCGAAGATGCGAACAAATCTCTAACGGCGGAGATCATCGAACGCAATCGGGCTGAAGAGAAACTACGGGGGAGCGAACTGCGCATGACAGAACGAGTTAAAGAGTTGAATTGTCTTTATGAGCTGTCCCGGAGCGTTGAAACTCCTGGCGTTTCGCTTGAGGAGATTCTCCAACATTGCGTTCGCATTGTTCCTCCGGCATGGCAATACCCGGACATAACATGCGCAAGGTTACTACTTGAGGGCCGGGAATATATATCAGATAACTATCAAGAAACTGAGTGGAAACTTTCACAAGATTTGACGGTGGCCGGACAGGTGGTTGGGTCATTAGATGTTTGTTATCTGGAGGAATGTCCGGTAGCGGATGAAGGACCCTTCTTAAAAGAAGAAAGAAATCTAATCAGAGGGCTCACTGAAAATTTACAGAGGGCCATAAGGCACAAGAGAGACGAGAAAGATAGTAAACGTCTGGAAAAAAACCTTTACCAGAGCGATAAGATGGCCTCAATCGGTCAACTGGCCGCTGGCGTGGCCCATGAGATCAACAATCCGATGGGCTTTATTTCATCCAACCTCAATACTATGAACAAGTACCTGTCGAAGTTAACCAAGCACTTCACAGGGGATGATCCGAAATCTCCTGAGAGCCGACAGCAAATAGATTTGATGATGGAGGATTTTGGTGATGCGATAGCAGAGTCCCTTGAGGGCACGGTTAGAGTCAAGCAGATTGTAGCCGACCTCAAGAGTTTTTCCCGCGTTGATCGGCCCGGAAAGGAATACACAAACATAAACGAGGGCATTGAAAGCACACTGAATATTGTATGGAATCAGCTTAAATATATGTGCAAAGTGGAAAAAGAATTTGGTGACATTCCAGAAATCGAGTGTTTCCCTAACAGAATTAACCAGGTATTCATGAATCTGCTTCTGAATGCCGGCCAGGCGATCACAGGTGATTCAGGAGTGATCAACATCAGGACATGGGCAGATGACAGCAACATCCATGTTTCCATCAGGGACAGCGGCTGTGGAATATCCGAAAAAAACCTAAAGAAGATTTTTGAACCATTCTTTACGACCAAAGAAGTCGGAAAGGGTACGGGCCTGGGATTGAGCTTAACATACGACATCGTGAATAAGCATGGCGGTACCATTACCGTTGATAGCGAGGTGGGGAAGGGAACGGAGTTTGTAGTCACTCTACCGATAAGCGGTATACCTGAGCCCGTATCGATACCGACGGTTTGATCTACTTCTCCGCATAAGGGGCTAATTATCCATATTGGCTCGAACGTAACCGCGTAATTCCGGCTCGCCCGTTTCTGACTAATCCCGAACTTTCCGGTTTTCTGTTTGGGATTTTTCGTCGATGAAAAAGAAATCCAGCTTATATCTCTCTAGACTCTTAAAGAATCTGGGTTACGAAGACAGTACTGTTGAGAGTGGCGATAAAGCCATTGTTCTGCTCCCGATAATTGTGCCGCATTTTAGGTTAGGCCTGCCATATCGATAGTCAAGTTATTTTGTGGCGGGATGGATTTAGAATTCGGGCGGGCGATACCCCAAGGAATGATTATCCCCGCGCGACAACAATACATAAATACTGAGTAGTATATCTGTGGTATTTTCTGGCTTAGCCCTTCCACGCAATCAAATCCCAAGTCTGCGAAAGGTCTGGCGTTGGTCAAAATCCCCAGAGCATATATATGTAGCAGCCCCCGTAAATTGTTGATAGATGTAGGGTATAATTGGGTTCGAATTCCTGCCTCTCCGTAAGTTATTATTTAATAACATGTTACTATCGTTTCAATAATTGCTTTCGCTTTCAGAAAGGCTATCGTTTATTTTTAATTTTCTGAGGAATCTATTAACCGGTCTAGGAATTGTGGGAATCATCTCCTCGCGTCCGAGGAACGGTGCCTGCGCTGCTGTAATTTTTAATATTTTTCTAGCATGAATGTGCGTATGTTGACGATTCTCTCCAATCTGATCTCTCAGGGCTCGAAAGAAACCGTCGCATTATCATATTGCAGGCCATTAAGTTAATTGTGAGAGCATGATCGTGAAAGAAACAAATTACTCGCATGACGATAGAAGATCCTTGACAAAAAACTTTATAAGGTTATATTGTAATCATGTTGGCAGAGTCGAGAATTTGCGTTAGTTTTTCCCGCTATTATTGGTGGTATTCATATAAATGCGACCGGATAGCGGCCTCTGCATATTAGCTGAGAATCGATAAATTTTTTTAAGAGCCTGCTGTCCGACGAGGACGGCAGGCTTTTTTTTTGGAGGATCAATGAATTTATCGGACATTTTGAGCGGCAAGGCTGGCGAAGCCAGCCTGGAGCCTCTGATTGTCAATCTTCCGGCCGATCTCGAAACACCGGTATCAGCGTTTCTAAAGCTGAGGCCGGTTGGGGCGAAGTTCCTGCTTGAGAGTGCCGACGGTGTAGAACTGACAGGACGTTATACGTTTATCGGTATCAGGCCGAGATTCAAAGTTGACATCTTCCAACAAAAATCTGTTATTATTTCACCGGAGGGGTCGATTGATTTTCCGCATTCCGCTATTAGAGATCCATTCACGGCTTTACGTCATATAACAAAATCCGTACGCCTAGAATCCAATCCATCCAATCTGACTCTTTTAGGAGGGCTTGTCGGTCATATAAATTACGAGATGGTTGGCTCTTTTGAACCCTGTCTTGGTCTACTTGGTGAACGCGACGGAGCGCATTTGGCCAGCTTTTATTTTGTGGATACTCTTCTCGTATTCGATCATTTCACCCGACGGATGCAGGTTATCGCGCTGGTTTCGAAAGAAAGCGATTTAGCGAAGAAGAAGGGAAAACTTTTAATCGATGAGATTATTTCCGCTCTTAGATCGGATATAAAAATTCCACAAACTCAAGCGTTAGAATCAAGAAAAGGTTTTAAGTCGAATTTCACCCAGGGACGTTTTGAGGAGGTTGTTGAGGATGCCAGGAAGAACATACTAAAGGGGAATATATTCCAGGGCGTTCTTTCACAGGCTCTGCAAGCCGAAATCGATATAGACAGTTTTCAGATTTATCGCGCGTTGAGAATGTTAAATCCCTCTCCTTATATGTACTACCTGGAAATGGACGATTTAGCGTTGATAGGGTCATCGCCCGAAACGATGGTAAAATTATCCGGGGAAACCGCTACGCTTCGTCCTATAGCAGGTACACGTCCGAGAGGTCGGGATGAATCAGAGGATAAAAAGATGGAGAATGAGCTTCTATCGGATGATAAAGAAAAAGCCGAGCATATAATGCTCGTCGATCTGGGGCGAAACGATCTTGGCAGGGCTTGCGAGTTCGGCTCTGTTGTCGTCGATAGATTAATGGAGGTCGAGCGTTTTTCGCATGTTATGCATATGACCTCGACCATTACCGGCCGATTGAAAAAGGGAAATGACCAATTTGATCTGTTCAAGGCGGCCTTTCCCGCCGGCACCGTAACGGGGGCTCCAAAGATCAGGGCCATGGAGTTGATACATCAGCTCGAGGGACAGCCACGAGGGCCATATGCCGGATGCATAGGGTATTTCTCGTTATCGGGCGATATGGATATGTGTATAACAATCAGGACCATTATAAAAGAGGGGAATAAAATTACCCTGCAAGCGGGCGCCGGCATTGTTGCGGATTCTAAACCTCAAAACGAATATCAGGAAACTTTAAATAAATTGGAGGCCCTCGAAGCGGCCGTGGCAAACGCGGAAGGAGGGTTGATATGATCGTCTTTGTAGATAACTACGATTCGTTTATTTACAATATTGTTCAATACGTCGGACCGATCGATCCAGATCTACGAGTATTCCGCAATGATGAAATCGATCTCGATGGTGTTATAAAACTCAAACCTCGCAAGATAATTATTTCGCCGGGTCCCGGTCATCCGGATGATGCCGGTATCTCGTGCGAAATCGTTAAGACCTTTTTCGATAAAATACCAATACTGGGTATCTGTCTGGGGCATCAGGCAATAGCCCGAGCGTTCGGCGGCGATGTGGATGAGGCTCCTGAACTTCTGCACGGGAAATCGTCACAGATTTTCCATAAAGCCGTCGGGATCCTGAATGGATTACCCAATCCATTTACAGCCGGGCGATATCATTCATTGACCGTATTCGAGGAAACGCTACCGGACTCACTGGAAGTGATAGCCTACACGTCGAAAGGGGACGTTATGGGAATAAAGCATCGTCAGTATCCGGTTTATGGATTACAGTTTCACCCGGAGTCGATCCTTACCGAAAGCGGGGAAAAGATAATAGCTAACTTTCTGAACGGTGACTTATGAATAAGCAGGAAATAATATCAAAATTGATCGGCGGATCGGATCTAACCGTCGTAGAGGCCGAAAAACTTATGGGGGAGATTGCTGACGGCAATCTTTCCCCTGCCCAGAGCGCCGAATTTCTTACAGCCTTGGCGGTCAAGGGAGAAACATCAGATGAGATCGCTGGATGCGCGAAGGCGTTTCGTGACAGATCGCTTAAAGTTCCGCATAATCAGAAGATCGTATTCGATTGTTGCGGCACCGGCGGCGACGGTTCCGGGAGTTTCAATATTTCAACAGCGGCGGCATTTGTAGTCGCTGCCTGCGGCATTCCAACCGCCAAGCATGGTAATCGCTCTATATCGTCCCTTTGCGGTTCAGCCGATGTCCTGGAGGTATTGGGAGTCAAGATCGATCTTAAGCCGAAATCCGCGGCAACCTGTCTTGATGAACTTGGGATCTGTTTTATCTTTGCCCCGTTTTATCATCCGGCGATGAAACACGCCGCGCCAATTAGAAAAGAGCTTGGTTTTAGAACCGTTTTCAATCTACTCGGCCCTCTGTTAAATCCGGCAGAAGCGACACATCAAATCATAGGCGCGCCGTCTCTGGACATAGCACGGAA
>JAZGHS010000180.1:0-3557 GCA_036481315.1 Candidatus Zixiibacteriota bacterium
GAGCCGGGGATGGTCTGCGAATGCCCCTACGGCAGCGGCGATATCTGGGCTGTGGCCATGGACCTCAATAACTCATGCAATTTCAACATAGCCGATGTCATCGCCGGATTCTCCAAACTCAAGACCGGCTCGCCGGAGCTTGTCCCATGCGAAGCCTGCCAGCCGGGAGGGCGGTAGGAGCGAGATATCTCTTGACAGGATATGTATTATTCCGCTAATTGTAGATGTAAACATCTTTAAATGACACCACAAGTGGTATGGGATGCGGCAATTTGTATAAAATTAAATATCATCGGAGGATTGCCATGAGGATAACAAAGGCCATTATAAAGAAAGCGGTATTTGTACTGATCGCGGTATGTGTCCTGGGCTCAGGCTCGGTAAAGGCTCAGAATGTGGAGTATGTAGGATCGGCGTTGTGGAGTAATTGCCAGAACATCACCGTACGAGACAATTATGCATATACCGTTTACAAAAACGGGTTGATGATATTCGATATCACAGATCCGGCCAACCCCGTGGTAACAGGTCAGACTTACGCCCAGATATTCGTCGGCGAGGCAATAGCACTCTACGACAATTATGCTTATATGGCCGGTTTCTATTACAATATATGGATAGTGGATATCTCGGACCCGTACGCGCCCGTTCTTGTAGGTTCTATCGATACTGGTAGCCACCCATGCGACATTTTCATCAGCGGGGATTACGCTTATATATTAAGAGGCGATTATTGGCTGTATATATATGATATTTCCGATCCGGCTAATCCCGTTTTAGTTGGAAGCGCCGCGACACCGACGGGTCCTCTCGACATTTTTGTTTCCGGTGATTATGCTTATATTGCGGCCAGCCAGACCGGGCTTATGATTTTCGATGTTTCCAATCCGGCGGATCCGATACATGTTGGTACGTGTCTTATAGATAATTATAGCAGGAAAGTGTCGGTGTCGGGAGATTTTGCGTACCTTCTCGGCGGACACGCACACACTTTGTTTATCATTGATGTTTCAAATCCCGCCGATCCGGTTGTCGCGGATTCGGTTCACCAGCTTCACCAGCCAAAAGATGTTTTTATCAGAGATAACTTCGCATATGTACCTGAATGGGACCGCGGTTTTGCAATACTGGATATCTCTGATCCGGCTAACCCGGTCATCGTAGGTGAATATGCGGAAGAAGACGTGCCTCGCGTTAACCCTTTGGCGATTTTCGTTTCCGGTAATTATGCTTACTTACCTCATGAAGAAGCTGGAATTATTGTAGTAGATATCTCCGATCCCACCGCACCTCAAAAGGCCGGTGATTATAACGCGGCGAAGAATGTGTACAGCGTTTACATTGTGGATGAACACGCATACGTTATGGATCTTACATGGGGATTTCATCTGCTTGATATTACCGAGCCCGCAGACCCGATTTTAATATCTTCGTATTCAACAAGAAACGAAGACACATTCATTTATTGTGGAGCGTCGAGAATTTTTGTCCTCGGGAATTATGCATATATAATAGCGTTATGCGTACCTCGCCTCGAGATAGTGGATATTTCCAATCCCGCAGAGCCCGTTTTTGTCGGAAGATGGGATTCTCCCGACGAATTATCCGATGTATTCATTTCCGGGCATTACGCATATCTTTCTTATTATGAAAGCGGTCTCCATATTGTCGATATTTACGATCCTGCCAATCCTGTCTGGGTTGGTAGTTGCCAGGCTGCCGGCGAAGCCCGAGAGGTTTTCGTTGATGGCGATTACGCTTACATACCGGCTTACCATTTCGGCCTGAATATTATAGATGTTTCAGATCCAGCCAATCCTGTCGCCTGCGGAGCCTATGAAAATACTGCCTGCAAGACTGCCTACGTATCAGGTGATTATGCCTATATGGGTACCAGGAATCTTGGTCGCCTGGATACTGGCAGCTTTTCTATAATCGACGTCTCGAATCCCTCATCGCCGATACTTACAGGTTACTGCCAGCTACCTCGCGATTATCCGATTGATATTTTCGTATCGAATAACCTGGCGTATGTAGCCGATCATCATTACGGACTTGAAATTGTCAATATCGCTGATAAATACAATCCGGTGTTCGTTGACTCGATGCGGACCTCAGGGACCCCAAGGGGTATATTAGAAGACAATGATATTGTATATCTGGCCGACTTCTATTCATTGCTGTTATTGGAATATACTGGCGCTTCGGGTTGCGACTACGTAATCGGCGATTACAACGGCAGCGAAACCTTCAACATCGCCGATGTGATATCAGCCTTCTCCAAGCTCAAAACCGGTTCGCCCGAGGCGTCGTTGCTGTGCGAATGCCCCTACGGTAGCGGTGAGATCTGGGCGGTGGCTATGGATCTCAACAACTCCTGTGGCTTCAATGTCGCTGATGTGATAGCAGGATTCTCCAAACTTAAAACAGGCGAACCCGAGCCTGTCCCATGCGAACTCTGCCCACCGAGTGGTCTATAGCGATCATCCGAATGAGATTATAATCGGTTAATTAATTCACGGCCGCGGTCTCTTTATATTCTGTAACTTGCTAATATTAAACAAGTTCAGGCGCAATCCGTAAATAATCCATATAATGAGTATTCGTTGCATATTACCCGAGATGATTGAAATCGGGAAATCAGAATATTGTCTCCGAAAGGCCGCCGAGAATCGTATTGACCGTCATGCCCGCAGAGTTTATAATGAAAGATGACGCTATTATCGCCAGCCTCAGAATTAATCGATTCGTTAAACCGTCGAATCACATATCTCAGGGTTTCCTTAACCGGGCAATGTAATTAGAAGCGGTTATTGCTACGGTTCCGGCGACATGATTCGTCAAGCGGTTAACAGTCCGGAATTCATAAGATCGCCCGGCGAGGTTTTTATTGCCGACACTAATCCCTTTAAGAGAGGAGTCGGGGGATGAAGAAGAAATTATCTCATATCGATAACAGCGGAAAAGCTCACATGGTTGATATCGGCGGGAAACCGGATTCCCAACGGCGAGCTATCGCAGGCGGGAGAGTCTTAATATCGAAAGACCTTCTCGATCAATTACGCGATAACACCCTTGCTAAGGGTGACGCTCTTACCGCCGCGCGTATCGCCGCCATCCAGGCGGCGAAGAAGACATCCGATCTGATACCGCTGTGTCATACTCTACCCCTGACGCACGTTTCGGTGAAATTATCCCTTATAGACGATCCCCCGTCGGTGGAGATAGAAGTGGAAACACGAACTTGCTACAAAACTGGCGTTGAGATGGAAGCGTTAACCGCGGCGGCGGTCGCGGCGTTGACAATTTACGATATGGGTAAAGCTGTGGATAAAGGGATGATCATCGAATCGATAAGACTCTTGAGAAAAGAGGGCGGGCGAAGCGGTATTTGGAGTAAAGAGGATAATGATTGAATAGTATTTTAAAGCGCCTGAACCTTCGTTTCGGCCGCAACGAGATCTCAGGGTCGTTAGGCGATCTCGGGATTTTTCTTCCCCTGGCGGCCGGTCTCTCGGCCCGATGCGGAATGGATTTCGGGCATATTCTCTTTTTCT
>JAZGHS010000181.1:0-8639 GCA_036481315.1 Candidatus Zixiibacteriota bacterium
ATAAGGGGCGTGATATCCTGTTTAACAGTTCGAACAGCGCAGTTGGGCGTGATTTTCATTTTGTTGTCGGACATAAATTTGGCCATGGTCGTTATATCAGCCCTCGCCCGAGGCCCCGCGCCGGGAAGCCCGACATCGGCCGTATCGATTCCCAACTTCTCCATCAATTCGAGAAGCTTGAGCTTTTCTTCAATCGACGGATCTTTAATCGACGGCGATTGCAGACCGTCGCGCAAGGTCTCATCGTCAAGTTGAAGATTTTTCTTATGACGGAATTTAAAACGCTTTCTCTTGTTCCAATCGTATATCAAAGCATTTTCGGATAGTTTTCGTTGCATCAGTCCTCCATAACTATCTTTGAACGCGTTTTCCTCGATTCGCTATTTAACAGTTTGCCATATAATTTATCCGTGTCGGCCTGAATTTTCTCCTTCTCCTCGTCCGTTAGATATCTGAACCTCCCCTGTAATTCCAGATAATCCGAAACCGGGATGCCCCTTGATTTATGGGTGACCCTTATCTCAGTACCGTTCTCTATTTCAAAAAGCGGGAATATTTTCGTCTCCACCGCCAGCCTGGCTATTGTTATGCTATCCTTCGGATCCGATTTCCAACCTGGCGGACACGGCGAGAAAACATGCAGGAATCGGAATCCATCGCTCGCTTTCGCCTTGGCGACTTTTTGTTTTAAATCATCGATATACGCTGGAGAACAGGTGGCGATATACGGTATGCCGTGAGATGCCAGTATGAAATCGATATTCTTTTTCGGCTCCTCTTTTAGATATCCTCTCGGAGTAGTAGTCGTCCAACTTCCGAACGGTGTGGCTGAGCTTCGCTGGATACCGGTGTTCATATAGGCTTCATTGTCGTAGCAAACATAAAGGATATTTTCATTGCGTTCAGCCACCGCCGAAAGGGCGCCCATACCAATATCGAATGTAGCGCCGTCGCCGGCCCAGGCTAATACCGTGGTCTTTTCTTTACCCTGCTTATCCAAACCGGCCCTGACACCGGCGGCCGCCGATGATGTCGCCCCGAAAGGGACGTGCAGGAATGGAACCGGTGAGGCCGTATGTGGGAAGATACCGTCTGTAACGGCGGCGCATCCCGCGGGAGCTACTATCACTGTTTCCGGCCCGAGTGTCTCGAGAATATGGCGAAGAAGTATCTTCTCCCCGCACCCGGGACAGGCGGCGTGACCGCATGATTCATGATATTTGAAATAATCGAAATCAGTCATTACTTATTGATGCTCCTTCAAACCGATCCATTGTATCTCGGAATTTTCAGCCGCTCCCTCTTTTAACTTCGCGAATATCTTTTCAATATCCTTGACGGTTATATCCCTTCCACCCAAACCGGCTATGAATTCACCTATTCTCACCGAATTTCCGTTGCGATTTAACAGCGCCCGTATCTCCTGGGTGAAAACTCCCCCCGTGCCCGGCGAGAGATCGCGATCGAGAACTCCATAAGCGACACCAGGCTTTAATACGGAAAGCAGTTTTTTTTCGGGAAGAGGCCGGAACTGCCTTAGTCTTATAAAACCGACCTTTTCACCCTCATCGCGCATTTTTCTTACGGTATGAAATACTGTCGATGCCGCCGAACCCGAGGCGAGAAGGATTGATTCAGCGTCGTCGGTAAAGTAAGTTTCGACATTCTTATATGATCTGCCAAATCGCTTTTCGAATCTATCGAATGTATCGTCGATAACTTGGCCGGCTCGCTCGAACGTCTTTTGAAGTTTATAACGGAACTCCATGAAATTATTGGGCAAAGTCCCGCCGTAGAAAGTCAGCGGATCTGATGTGTCGAGCTTAGTTTCGGCGTCGCGAGAAGGCAGGAACTTGTCGATTTCCGATTGATCCGGGATATCCACTACCTCGTGCGTATGCGATATGAAAAAACCGTCGAAACAAACCATACATGGAACTGAAAGTTCCTCGGCGATCTTGAAAGCGCAAATGGTGGTATCGAGTATCTCCTGGTTGGACCAGCAGTAGAATTGCAAAAAACCGGTATCCCGTTGAGCCAACGAATCAGTCTGATCGCACCAGATTGTCCACGGCGCCGCCATCGCGCGGTTGACATCGACAAGCACTATCGGTAGTCTCGCTCCCGACGCCCAGAACAGAAGCTCGTGCATCAACGCCAACCCTTGCGCGGATGTCGCTGTAAAGGTGCGCACTCCGGTAGACGATGCTCCAATCAATGTCGCCATAGCCGAGTGCTCCGATTCGACCTTCACGAATTTGGCGTCGAGCTCGCCCGATCCGCAGATCTCCGATAGCTTTTCCGATATGGTCGTCTGCGGCGTGATAGGGTATGCTGAAATCACCTGCACCCGCGAGAGTTTCACCGCCTGTGAAACCGCTTCGTTTCCGGAGATGACCGCTTTCATCGTCCCCCCTCCATCTTAAGCGATCCGCCGGGACATTCCTGGGCGCAAATACCGCAACCTTTGCAATAATCCAGATTCACATAATAACCGTCGGCGTTTTTAATCACCGACATATCGGGGCAGAAATTGAAACAGTTATCGCATTCCGAGCAAACGCCGCATGAGAAACATCGGTCTGCTTCCTCGGCAGCCGTTCTAGCGTCGAGAATATGAGCGTCGGGCGCAAGCGCACTCTTCCACTTCAATTCGTTTACCTTAGAAAAATAAATTAGATTGATATCATCCGGACCGGCGACCTCGGTTATATTTTCCGACGGTTGATATTCTTTGCCTTCGAATTTTGCCATTATCTTCTCAGCCGCTAATCGTCCCGAGCCAACCGCGTGAGGAACCGTTCTCGGGTTTGGAAGGATATCGCCGCCGATATAAAGTTTCTCTCGAAGACGTTTATCGACTTTCGAAAAATCGAAACCGCCATCGGATCTTTTTTCGCTTTCGGGGAAGAACGATAGATCGGGATCTTCGCCGATGGCGGAGAATATTCTTTCGGCCATTATTTCGAATTCCGATCCCTCAACAGGCTCCGGCCTGGCGCGTCCCGAAGAATCGGGCTTTCCTAATTTCATTTTCATAAATGACGTTTTCAAAGTCCCGCCGTTATTCTTTTCTATTCGCACCGGAGCGGCCAAAAATAATGTTTCGATAGGCTCGCTTTTCAATTCTTCGATCTCTTCAGTGAAGGCGGGCATCTCGTTTTCGGTGCGGCGATAAACCAGTGTCACTTTCGCCCCTAAACGATACGCGGTCCGGGCAACATCGCAGGCGGTATTACCTCCGCCAACGACAATCACCCGTTTGCCGTCGAGTTTTTCATTGCTTCCTGAATTTACATTCTTTAAGAAGCCCAGTCCCGATTCCACACCCGGTAACTCCTCGCCATCGACACCCATCCGCTTTGAGATATGCGCGCCGGTAGCCAGGAAAACAGCGTCGTAATCGATCAGATCGCCGATATCTATATCCGAACCAAAACCGCTGTTTGGCTTAAATTCGATTCCCCGCAAGACCCTTTCGAGCTCCGATTTCAATACCTCTTTTTCGAGACGATATGACGGTATCCCGTATCGCAATATACCTCCCGGTTCGGAAGAATCGTCATAGATAGTAACCGATACACCCATCCTGCGAAGATAGTGAGCGGCGGCTATGCCCGCAGGACCGGCGCCGATAACGGCGGCCTTTTTCGAGATCGATTCAGCGAGCGGTGATTGTATTTTCTTTTCGATACCCCAGTCGCCGATAAACTTTTCAATTAAACGAACCTGTAACTCGACATCGAAACTATGCCGACTGCAGTTCGCCTGGCAAGGATGATAACAGACCCGGCCGCAAACCGCGGGGAGGGGGTTGGATGACGTTAAAAGTTCGAACGCCATAGCCACATCGTTTTTCTTTATAAGATCGATATACCCCCTGATATTCTCCCCTGCGGGACAGCTATGGTTGCACGGCGGAAGGATATTCTTATGGACCGGCGTCGATGATCTCCACGAACCTGTCTTATTCCAACTCATAGGGGCGCGGCTGACCGCCGATTCGGGCATATCGTCGATATTTTTAAAAACGATAAACTTGTTCAATTCAAACCACCGTCTCGTACGCTTTTCTTACCGCTTGCAGATTCTGTTCTGCCTTGATAGGTACGCTTTCCTCTACCGCTCGAAGCAAATTCTTTATTCTTAGATCACCGGACATTTTGGCGAACGCTCCCAGAACCGCCGTATTGACCAACGGTTGGGCCTCCGACCCCAGACCGAATTCCAATGCAATTCCGACCGCGTCAATATACGACGTCTTATATTCCGATAGCTCGGGAATCTCCCCCTTCGAATTGACCAGAAGTACGGCGCCCGGTTTAATCGACGGTTTAAAAGTAGGCGCGCTTACAATATCCGGAGAGAGTACGATTCCGACATCGGCCTGGTAGATCATGCTGCGCAGATAAATGAATTCCTTGTCGATGCGCAGAAACGCGGTTACCGGCGCTCCTCTACGTTCCACGCCGAATGACGGGAAAGCCTGAACCTGGTAACCCTCCCTAAAATACGCGTCGGCCAGGATCTCCGAGGCTATCACAGCGCCCTGTCCTCCCCGACCGAAAAAAGTAATCTCTCTCATTTATTAAAATAGCTTTTCGATAATAAACGAACGCTATCTGCCTCCCTTAAGCAATTGACGGGCGATAATCAACCTTTGAACTTCCGATGTTCCCTCGAAAATTTCGGTAACCCGCGCATCGCGGTACATACGTTCCACGTTGTATTCCCTCATATAACCGTAGCCGCCTAATACCTGGGTTGCCTTATGAGTTACTTTGGTCGATATTTCCGAAGCGTAAACCTTGGCCTGCGCAGCCTCCAACGCGTATGGTTTCCCCTGGTCTTTCAACCAAGCCGCGCGATATACCGAAAGCCTGGCGTTTTCTATCATAATAGACATATCGGCCAGGTGAAACTGTATCGCCTGAAAAGCGGAAATCGGCTTTCCGAACTGCTCGCGTTCCTTTGAGTACTTTAACGCAATATCGAAAGCGGCCTGGGCGATCCCCACTGCCATCGCACCACAGCTTATACGTCCACCATCGAGAGTCGACATGGCTACCCTGAAACCTTTGCCTTCCGGGCCAAGCAATTTCTCGGCGGGGACGTAACAATCATTGAAAACAATCTCGGTCGTTGGTGACGCTTTCAGCCCCATCTTCTTCTCGATCGTTCCAACCTGATAACCCTCTGTTTCCTTATCAATTAAAAAAGCGGAGATACCTTTGGGGCCCGAACCTCTTTTGGCGGTGGCGAATACGATCACTGTATCTGCCAACGCTCCCATTGTGATGAAAATCTTAGTGCCGTTTATTACGTAACCGCCATCTTTTTTGGCGTACGTTGTGATTATCGAAGCCGCGTCCGAACCGGCCCCCGGTTCCGATAACGCAAACGCTCCGATCTTTTCCGCGCTACAGGCGCCGGGAAGATATTTCTTTTTCTGCTCCTCTGTTCCGAAATCGACTATCGGTTGACCATAAAGGGAATTATGCAAGGCCACCGCTGACGCGTGGGACGCGCATCCCTTGGAAAGCTCCTCTATCGTAATCATATAAGAAAGAGCGTCCATACCCCCGCCGCCGTACTCCTCGGGTAATGACACACCCATAAGACCCAACTCGCCCATCTCCCGCAAAAGACCCAAATCCATTTTCGATTCGGAATCGAACTCTTCAGCTCTAGGCTTCAATTTCTTCTCGGTGAAGCTTCTGGCCACGTCCTGTACCGCCAGATGATCCTCAGATAATTCAAAATCCATATCGTTCCCCTTGCACCATTATCGAGTTCAATTAAGACTGGAATAGCGGTCGTTTTCTCACATTGAGAATCATAAGCTTAATCTAAACCCGAGCGGGCCGTTTGTCCATCGGTTATTGACAATTCGAATCGGTTAAAATGTTATTATGGATCTAAGTCCTTCACCTTTTCTCAAAAGATCGAAAGCGTCATTGATCTTATCCAGAGGATACCTGCCGGTAACAAGCTCTTTTACTTTGATCTTGCCCATGCGGCAGAGTTCGATCAGTTTCGGGTAATCGACAGGACGACAACCTAAAGAACCGACTATCTCCATCTCGCGATACATGATTTTACCGGCGTTTAGGGAAATATCTTTGTGAGTATAACCGAGGACGACCAATCTTCCTCCGCTTCTAAGGGAATTGAACGCTGTTTCGATTGTTGTGGGATTGCCTATCGCCTCGATAGCTACATCGGCCCCACCACCGGTCATCTTCCGAACTGTCTTGGTCCACTTTTCGTCTTCTTTTGGATTGATTGTGACATCCGCACCGAACTTCTTCGCCCATTCAAGTTTTTCAGGTGAGATATCGACCGCGATAACTGATCCGCCGACTGCGGCGGCTACCTGAACAAGGTTTATACCGACACCGCCGCATCCTAGAATGACCACGGTATCTCCCGGTTTAACCTCAGCGCGGTTTTTTATAGCGTGAAAAGGAGTAGAGATAGCGTCGGCAATGATCGATCCCTCCTCCAACGGAATCTCATCGGGTAATGGAAAGATATCTTTGGCCGGGGCCAGGAAATACTCCGCGTAAGCGCCGTCGATATTGTTACCGAACATGACCATACTCTCGCAAATATTCTCACGTCCCGTGCGGCAGAATTCGCAATGACCGCAGGTTAGAACGGCCGGAGCGAGGACCTTATCACCCTCTTTGAATTTTGTTACCCCGTTGCCTGTGGCCGCTATTGTACCCGACGGTTCATGCCCAAGGATCAACGGCGGTTCTTTGAAAGTGGGGACGCCGTGATCTATATAATGCAAATCGGTATGGCATACGCCGCAAGCGGCGGTCTTTATCAAAACCTCTCCCGCCCCCGGTTCCGGAGTGGGAACCTCTTCAATTTTTAAAGGCTGCTTGGCCCCATGAAATACGGCGGCTTTCATCATATGCTCCTTTCTCTATCATCAACTAATTCACGTAAAATCATTCATCGCTGTATGACTAATCATCATCCGAAAATAGCTCATTGTCCTGACCGGTCTTCACTTTCCTGGTGAAAATCATCATCGAATCATCGTTTTCATCGTCGAAACAAACGGTACAATCGTCGCAACCGAGTTCTTTTATCGGTACCGTTTTCACCTCGAAACCGAGCCAGGCATAATTATCGATGGCTTCCTTAAGCTTTCCGCCGGACGCGCTGAATTGCTGTTTCCAGCCTTCGGCTTTCAATTTGTTTATTAGTTCAACACCCATTAAAATAACTCGTCATCAAGATCGTTCCCGCTGGGAAGCTTCCCGTGTTCCTGAAGGTATTGCTGAATCAACTCGCTTTCCCTTTTGGTGAACATGGGATCTTCCTCCCAATTAAAATATCTCGCGTCACCCGGATTATCCAGACATTCCGTAAGGCCATCTCGTAAATTCGCTGACCCGCAGATCCGAATAATTTCCTTCTCGCCATTAGACAATTGAAAAACTCCCTCAGTTGTCGGAATCGATTCAACCGTTTCATTATTCAAAGGCAACCATAATTCAGGCGGAAGGATATCCGGAGTGATCAATTGTCTGAGATGACATTGCAAACAACGTTGAGCTTCAAATCTTGCCGCTTGATCTTCGTAAGTCTCATCGATCAGGCCGAATCCGAGTTTCCTCTTTCCGGGGTCGGCTGTCTTGACCGCTTGTCTCCGACGCTGAATGGAATCGGAAGAAGCGTCCAATCGCGGTTGATCAACCAATCCCAAATCATGGATGATTTCGGACAGGCCATTTCCTCCCAGATACCGATCAATAACCTCTGCCGATTCTCGTCCATCTGAAATAGCTTCCACCACTGACGAAGGCCCGCGAATTATATCTCCGGCTCCGAATACCCCCTCTATCCCGATCCGGAAATCCTTATCCACCTTAAGTAACGTTTTAGATTCTTTCCCGAGTGCGTCAACATGTTGTAGTAACTCTCGGTCAGCTTCCTGGCCGATAGTAATGATCACGAAATCGGCTGGGATATGATCTGTTTCATCTTCATTATATTGTGGATCGAATCTAGCCTGCTCATCGAATACCCTGATACACCTTTTCAATTCTACACCTGATAATCGGCCTTTATCCGATATAAATCGTTTCGGTCCCCAGGATGGGTTAATTATTACCCCTTCCTCTTCGGCTTGGGCAATCTCCCAATCGTGGGCAGGCATCTCCTCCCGTGATTCCAGGCAAACAAGCCGCACTTGCTCTGCGCCTAACCGAAACGCCGTCATTGCGGAATCGATAGCGACATTTCCCCCGCCGATAACCACTATCCGGCCCTTGAGGTTGGATTTTTGATTTCCTTTAGCCGATCTGAGGTATTCGAGACCTGGTAAAATCCCATCCAGATTCGAATTCTCTACCAATAAAGATTTGCTAATCGGAATACCAGCCGCTAGAAGTATGACGTTATAGCCTTGGCCTTTTAATTCGGGAATACCGAATTCGCTATCAATCTTCGTATTCAGGTGAAAATTAACTCCCATCTTTTTTAAAATCTCCAGTTCCCGATTTAAAACATCTGGAGGCAGCCTGTAATCAGGGATACCATAACGAAGCATACCGCCGGGTTCGAAATCCTGATCGAATATATCAACCTGATGGCCTGAGGCGCGAAGATAATACGCC
>JAZGHS010000182.1:0-2732 GCA_036481315.1 Candidatus Zixiibacteriota bacterium
ATCGCCTCCGAGGGCTATATTCAGAATCTGGTGGCCGCGGCAAATTCCCAGAATCGGCATGTTTTTTCTAAGGGCCTTCCTGATGATTTCCATCTCGAAATTGTCGCGGGCTTTGGTTGTACGAGAGAGTTTCTTATGCGGTTTCTGGCTGAAATAACGCGGGTGCATATCGACCCCACCGGTAACCAGCAAGCCGTCGATCGAATCGAAAAGCGCTTTTATATTCGCTTTTTCCTCTACGTTGGGAAGCAGAACCGGAATCCCACCCGATTTTAAGATCGATTCGTAATAATCCCTCTTTACATAATCGAAACCACGGGACATGGGCCAGCGGAATTTCAATATACTTTCTGCCTCGGAGAGCGTGATTCCTATTTTCGGTTTTCTAGAACGCATAAAGTATCGAAAGATGAAGGTTCCCCTCGCCCAGATCAAGTTCTTTTTTAAGGCGAACCGCGTAATCTATTCTTATAGGACCGATAGGCGTGAAAAACTGCATACCCAAACCGGACGAGAACGCGACCGACAATGGCGTGATATGATTGAAATTGGAATAAGTGTTTCCGGCGTCGAGAAAAACAGATCCCCCGAATCTCCAGAACAGAGAACGCCGAAGCTCTATATTCCCGAGTCCGATATATCGTCCGCCTTTGGGCTTGCCGACCTTATCGCCGCCGGGATCGTCGGCCTCCGTAAAGACAGGACCCAGGGAGTTTTCAGTGTATCCTCGTATAGTTGTCGCGCCGCCCAGCATGAACCTATCCTCCGCGCTCGATCGGCCGTTTTCACCCATGTCATCCAACCATCCCAACCAGAACCTTGTGGCGAGGATATTTTCCCCGATCAAAATCTGGTACCGGCTCCAGGAAAATTGCGCTTTAAAATAACCAAAATCTCCTCCGAGAACACCCCCAACATAATCCATCCCGATAAAAGAATAAGAACCATGCTGGGGAACGAAAAAGTTATCCCGGGTATCGCGTTCGCCGTAAAGAGATATTTTCCGCCTGATCTGGTTATCTCCCTCGGCCCGGTAGGCCTCCTGCTGATCGGGAGGAACATCGATTATATTTAAATACTCGGTAGCCACTGATAACCGCGCCGTAGTGAATCGATCCAGTTCGTTAATAATGACTATCTCGCCTGCGATACGGTCGTACCTGTATTCGAAATCCCTGATTCTCTTATTAAGCGTCTTGGGTTCCCAGGTAAGTTTGACTGTTAAAGGCAGGCGACGACTCAAAAACCAGGGCTCTATATAATTTATCTCAATCGGTATTTTAATAAACCTGAAACTCAATTTTTTCCTTATAAAATCGGAGATGTTCAGATTTTTCACCGAGCCTTGGGGATCGGTTACCTGCAAAAGCAGTCGCGGCTTGATATACATTTGACGTCCTGTACCGTTGATATTTCTAATACCCCATCTGCCGGACACCTTGAAAACAACCTCGAAATCCTCTTCCTGGCCGATACCTAAACCGAGGTTGGCCTGATTTCGCTTACGTTCCTCATAATTCAGAACGAAATCAACCGAGCAGGTGTCGTTTTCAAGCTTGACACTATTATCATCGCGCATGAGGCTTAGATATTTAAATAGTCCCGTCGATAACAGCCGACGTTCCGATTCTATCATTTTCTTTTTGCTGTATATCATGCTAGGATCGTTGACAAGCTCTCTCATAATCACGTTTGTATTGGTATAGCCCTCCTTAGTCAGCGACGTTTGGCCGTTATACGTCAAAAGCGATTCGGAGACTACGTAATGGACAAAGGCGTTAACGCTATCCTCGTCGAATTCGTACCGACTGTCTACTTTGGCGAATGGATATCCGCTATCGTGGTATATATCCCTGAGGGTAAATCTGCCCGCCAGGACTTTGCTCTCGTTGACAGGCTCACCCGTCTTGAATTGTTCGAGAGTTTTATTGAATTTTCCGTTTATCTCAGCAAGTCCGCCGGAAATTTCGATACCGGATAGATAGGTCTGAATGCCTTCATCGACAAAAAATGTTACTGTAGCGTTTCTATTATCGTCGACTATCGTCGAGTCCATCGCGATTGTAAATAAAAAACCCCGCCTATTATAATATCGTTTTATTATTCCGGTATCATAGCGTACGTTTGATCTGGAAAGTTCGCGTTTACCGAATAAATTATACCAGTGATTAGGTTTCGTATAGAGAAGTTTATTTATCTCGTTTCTATCGAACGATTTCACGCCGTTAAACAGGACCTTTTTAACCAGAGGTCTCTCGAATTTGGTTCTCTCATTATATGATACATCTTCCTGTCCGCGGATATCCGAACAAAAGCCGAGCGCGAACAGAAAACTAATATTCGTAATTAAAATTGAGATCGAACGAGATACCGTCATTCTCAGATCCCTTCATGCCCTGCGTAGCTTTAAACGAGAAATTATTGTTCAGGTAATATTCCACGCCGATAGTACTCTCCGGATCTCTTAATCTTTGAGAGTAGCGGAGATACAGATTCGGGGAAATGTATTTGGCCACTGAAATTCGCGGGCCTTTATCTGCCTCGAATTCTCCTATCGCAATCTCGTCGATATAATCCTGAGCCGTAGAGGGATCAAGCCCCATTGATGTCGCCAGAGCCGATAGACTGCTAAAATAATCCTGCGAACTTCGTTCGCCACCCAGAGTCCGGCCGGCCCAGCTTGTGAAAACCAGAAGCCTTAACGCTTCCTCCTGCGAAAAACCAGCCACCTC
>JAZGHS010000183.1:0-3054 GCA_036481315.1 Candidatus Zixiibacteriota bacterium
TCGACGGGCCCATATATCTCGAAAGAACATCGGTTGATAAACCGGCAGGGGTGGTGAAGACCAAAAAGGCCATCAAACGGGCTTTCGAATATCAGCTCGAGGGACGTGGTTTCACCATGGTTGAGATCCTCTCGCAATGCCCTACCGATTGGGCCATGACTCCGCTGAGATCTCTGGAGCGTATCAGAAAAGAGATGATTCCTTATTTCCCGCTGGGAATTTACAAGGAACCGGAGGACGCCAAAAAGTCCGCAAAATCAAAAACTGTCAAAGCCGGGAAGGAGTGAGGATGTTTCAGGGAATAATTATGGCCGGTTTCGGCGGTCAGGGGATAATTTCCGGCGGTATAATGCTCGCTTACGCCGGTATGATCGACGGTAAAAACGTAACCTTTTTTCCCGCCTACGGAGCGGAAATGCGGGGAGGGACAGCTAACTGCTCTGTAGTGGTTTCCTCCGATCCAGTGGCCTCACCGGTTGTCGGCAGTCCTGATACGGTACTGGTGTTGAATGAACCGTCGCTGCCCCGTTTTGAGCCGACATTGAAGGAAAACGGCCTTTTGTTTATCAATACATCGCTGGTAGCGTCGAAACCAATCCGCAAGGATATCACTGTAATCGAGATCCCGGCAAACGATATTGCCGAGGAACTCGGTAATATCAAATGCGCTAATATGGTGATGTTGGGCGCCTATGCCAAGAAAACCGGCGCTGTATCGTTGGATACGCTCAAGGAGAGCATCAAGAAAGTTTATATCCGGGCTACCGACGATATGATCGAGGTAAATAAACAGGCGGTGGATCAAGGCGCGGCGGTGATCGGTTGAAATGTAGATTTTCCTTTAAAATGGCGGGTGGTATTATTGGCCCGCTTTTTTATTGGTAAGATATTTAAAGATTTGATCTTTTACCGGCGATCCGTCATATTAATGGCTCTAAATTGGTTTGTAACGATTGGGTCGGGGAATGAAAATAGTCGATGAATTGAAAAAATCCCATTTGGATCTGTTGGAGGCTATCGATGGCCTCGATTCTGCTCAATTGGCTAAAGAAAATACCATAGGAAACTGGTCGGTTAGAGACATAATCCTTCATATAGCCATGTGGGAGGGCGAGGTCTTGAAGGCTCTGGCGATCTGGCGGATGGGGCATAAGGTCGATTGGTCGTATGTAGGCGACGAAAAGACGATACTCAGGTTCAACGATTTCTGGATTGAGAATATGAAGCATCTTTCGGTTGAGAAAGTTATTCAGTTGTTTAACCTCACCCATTCCGCTATCGTGGCTGAGGTCTCCTCGATCTCCGAGGATATCTGGGAGAGCCGAGGCGGGGTCCCCGAATGGATACCGTCGATTACAACTGAGCATAACAACCATCATATTAAGAAGATCCTCGCTTATAGAAAACATTAAATGAATAGCCTAACATGTTAACGGGTAGCACGATAACCGCGTCGGAGAAAGTATTTGTTTAAGAAGATTTTAATAGCCAACAGGGGCGAAATAGCGGTAAGGGTCATAAGGGCTTGCCGCGATCTCGGTATAAAATCGGTCGCTGTTTTCTCCGAACCGGATAGAGCGTCGCTGCATGTCCGTCTGGCCGACGAGGCCTATCCGATAGGTCCGGCGGCTTCGAATCAATCATACCTGGTGATCGATAAAATAATCAAGGCGGCTAAAGAATCGGGGGCAGAGGCTATTCATCCGGGATATGGCTTTCTGGCCGAGAACCCTCTTTTCGCCCAATCATGCGCGGATAATGGTATCGTTTTTATAGGCCCGCCGCCTTCGGCTATTAAAATGATGGGGGATAAGATGGCTGCCCGCAAGGCCATGATCGCCGCCGGAGTGCCCGTAGTCCCCGGAACCGAGGAACCGATCAGCGACGAGAAAACTGCTTTGAAAACAGCGAAAGAGATCGGTTACCCTGTGTTGATAAAAGCGGCTGCGGGGGGTGGTGGTAAGGGGATGAGGGTGGTGGCCTCCGAGGACGATATGAAAGCGTCGATAAGAGGCGCCAAATCGGAAGCCGGATCGGCATTCGGAGACGATCGTATTTATATTGAAAAATATCTAACGAGACCCCGTCATATTGAAATCCAGGTGATGGCCGATTCGCATGGAACCTGCGTCTATCTTGGCGAAAGAGAATGTTCTATTCAAAGGCGTCATCAGAAGGTTATCGAGGAGGCCCCCAGCCCGCTTGTTGATACCGATATGCGCAAAAGGATGGGCGAGGCGGCGGTGGCCGCGGCCAAAGCGGCCGGGTATATCAACGCCGGGACGGTGGAATTCCTGGCCGATAACGACAAGAATTTCTTTTTTCTCGAGGTAAACACCCGCTTGCAGGTGGAGCATCCTGTTACCGAGCTTGTGACCGGGCTCGATTTGGCCGTAGAGCAGATCCATATCGCCGCCGGCGAGAAGTTATCGTTCTCCCAGGAGGATATCACGATCGAGGGCCACGCTATAGAATGTCGTATTTACGCCGAGGATCCATTGTCGGGATTTTTGCCGTCAACCGGTACCTTACGTAGTTATCATGAGCCGGCCGGTCCCGGTGTAAGAATCGATTCAGGGGTTTACGAGGGGGCGGAGATTTCGGTATATTACGACCCTATGATTTCCAAACTTCTAACCCACGGTAAAGATCGTAAACAGGCGATCGAGCGGATGAAAAGGGCGCTGGAGGAATACCGAATTTCCGGGGTTACGACTAATATCGAATTCCATAAGACCATCCTGGATCATCCCGAGTTCGTTAAGGGGCATCTCTCAACCCATTTTATCGATGATTATTACAAAGACGAGGGCGAGAAAGCCGATCATATCGAACAGGCCGCGGCGGTGGTGGCGGCGTTGTATGAACATAACGCCAGAAACAAGCTAACCGTCTCCCCGTTGACAAAAACGAGAATTTCGGCCTGGAAAATGTCGAACCGGCCGGGAGAATCGATAGTTTAAGAGGATATGATGAAATACAACGTTACGATAGGGCAGAAAAAATACGAAATCGGGATCGATAGCGATCATGGTGGGGTGACGGTCAACGGTC
>JAZGHS010000184.1:0-5439 GCA_036481315.1 Candidatus Zixiibacteriota bacterium
AGCATCACAAAAAAGAGGTTGCCCTCTTAAGGGAACGGCTTGAGAAGGTAAAAAAGGGCGGTCCTCCCAGAGCGATCGAGAAACATCTCAAACGAGGTAAGCTTCCTACTCGCGATAGAGTCAAAAAGCTTTTCGACAAGAATACGCCGTTTATGGAATTCTCCGCGTTGGCGGCATACGGTATGTACGATGATGAGGCTCCGGCCGCCGGGGTAATCACCGGGATAGGGGTTGTTCACGGTCGCGAGGTGCTGGTTGTCGCTAACGACGCCACCGTAAAAGGCGGCACCTATTACCCGATGACTATCAAGAAGCATGTCCGGGCGCAGGAGATAGCGTTAAAGAATAAGCTCCCCTGCGTCTATCTTGTCGATTCGGGCGGTGTGTTTTTACCCCATCAAAAGGACGTTTTCCCGGATAAAGGACATTTCGGAAGCATCTTCTACAACCAAGCTCGATTATCTGCTCTGGGTATACCTCAAATAGCCGTAGTTATGGGATCGTGCACGGCGGGCGGGGCGTATGTACCTGCAATGAGCGACGAGGCTGTTATTGTCAAGAAACAGGGGACGATTTTTATCGGCGGCCCTCCCCTTGTCAAGGCGGCGACCGGTGTCGATGTCACCGACGAGGAATTAGGCGGCGCCGACGTGCATTGCCGGATCTCCGGCGTTGCCGATCATTACGCTCAAAACGACGATCATGCCTTGCAGATCACTCGCAATATCATAGAGGCGTTGGAAACGCCGCGCAAATTCGATATCGGTCGTAAGGAACCTGTCGATCCATTATATGATCCTGAAGAGTTGTACGGTATCATTCCGAAAGATATCCGTCAGGCGTTCGACGTTAAAGAGGTAATCGCCCGTATTGTAGATAATAGCGAGTTCCATGAGTTCAAGGAGTTATACGGATTGACGATCGTCTGCGGATTCGCCCGGATAATGGGATACCCGGTGGGGATAGTCGCTAACAATGGCGTCCTCTTCTCCGAAAGCGCGGTTAAAGCGGCGCATTTTGTGGAGCTTTGCACTATTCGCAAGATCCCCTTGCTGTTCCTGCAAAACATCACCGGGTTTATTGTCGGGAAAGAATACGAGCACGGCGGGATCGCCAAGGACGGCGCCAAGATGGTGCACGCGGTGGCCAATGCCGACGTCCCGAAGTTCACTATGATAATCGGCGGTTCGCATGGAGCCGGCAACTACGCCATGTGCGGGCGGGGATACGATCCTCGTATGCTCTGGATGTGGCCAAATTCCAAAATTAGCGTCATGGGCGGTGAACAGGCGGCTAACGTGCTTCTAATGGTCCGTAAAAAAGGGTTGGAAGCGGCCGGGAAATCGATGACTAAAAAGGAAGAGAAAGATTTTCTTGCCCCGATACTGGCAAAATACGAAGAGGAAGCTTCTCCATATTTCAGTACGTCCCGCGTCTGGGATGACGGCATTATCGATCAGCTCGATACGAGGGCTATACTGGGGCTTTCAATTTCAGCATCGTTAAACGCGCCAATCCCCGATCAGCAGTACGGCGTTTTCAGGATGTAGACAGCAGATGGCGGTAGATTGAATAAATATAACACCATAAAATTCGAGCTTAAGGATAAAGTCGCCAGGATAACCTTGAATCGCCCCGAAGTCAGAAACGCGTTTAATAGCGAGATGATTTCCGAGATTTCGGCATTGTTCGCCGAGATCAACACTCGCGATGATATTCGTGTAGTGGTTATGACAGGCGAAGATAAGGCGTATTGCGCGGGCGCAGATCTCAAATGGATGGGCGACGTTTTGAATTACTCCTACGAGGAAAACCTCGAGGACTCTAAAAACTTAGCCGGAATGTTTTACAATATCAGCAATTGCCCTTTCCCCACCATCGCCCGTGTCAACGGTGCCGCTATCGGCGGCGGATGCGGCCTGGTGGCGGTTTGCGATATTGTGATAGCGTCGGACAAAGCGTTGTTCAGCTTAAGTGAAGTAAAGATCGGACTGGTTCCAGCGTGTATCTCCCCATACGTGATTCGCAGAATGGGCGATAGGTACTCACGCGAGTATTTTTTAACCGGAGAACGGATCGGAGTGGAGAAAGCGTTAGCCGCTGGATTGGTAAACGAAGCGGTTACCGAGGACGAGCTAGACGCCGCTGTCGATCGACGGGTCAAACAGTTGCTATCGAGCGGGCCGAAAGCGTTGGCCTGGTGCAAGCAATTACTGCAGAATGTGCCGTCGATGCCGGAGAAAGAAGCGGGAACGTACACCGCCGAGGTGATCGCTAAACTTCGCATGGGCGACGAGGGCCAGGAGGGGATGAAAGCGTTTTTCGAGAAGCGTAAACCGGATTGGTATGAGGAATGATAGGGGGACTACTGGTAGAAAAACGAGGAAAAATAATTGTAGGTCGGGTTCAGAACGAGCGAAGCGAGTGAAAAACCCGACAAATAAACGTATTAAATGTAGGTCGGTAGCTCGTCTACCGACAACGGTTGTAAATTCGTCAGGAGCTTTCAGCTCCTGACCTACGGCGAGGAATACGGGCGTTTTTTCAAACGCCCCTACGGAAATAAAATATGTTTAAGAAAATACTAATCGCCAATCGCGGCGAAATCGCGGTCAGGGTGATGAAAGCCTGCCGTGAACTCGGCATAAAATCTGTCGCCGTTTATTCGACCATTGATAGAACCGCCCTGCATGTGCAATCCGCCGATGAGGCCGTATGTATCGGTGAGGCGCCGCCTTCGGAGAGCTACCTCAATATCGATTCTATAATCGAGACGGCGAAGAAAACAGGGGCTGATGCAATCCATCCCGGCTATGGTTTTTTGGCGGAAAATCATCTTTTCGCCGAACGATGCGAAAAAGAAGGAATTGTTTTCATCGGACCGACATCGAGATCAATGAAACTGGTCGGCGATAAGGTAGCGTCAAGAGCGGTTACCGAGAATGTGGGTATCCCCCTCATCCCCGGTATGAAGCATAAGAGCACGGATCCCGATGAGTGTCTTACGGCGGCCAAAAAGATCGGCTACCCTGTGCTGTTGAAAGCGTCGGCTGGCGGTGGCGGTAAGGGGATGCATGTCGCGCGTAATAAAGAAGAGCTAAAAGAGGCAATCGAATCCGGGATGCGCGAGGCCAAAAGCGCGTTCGGAGATCCATCAGTTTATCTCGAAAAATATATTGAAAAACCGAGACATGTGGAATTCCAGGTGCTGGCCGACAATCACGGCGACGCTGTTCATCTCTTTGAACGGGAATGCTCGATTCAACGTCGGCACCAGAAGATAGTCGAGGAAAGTCCATCGGTCGCTCTCGACGATGATCTTCGTCGCAGAATGGGCGAGACTGCGTTGAAGGTGGTCGAGGTTTCCGGCTACACCAACGCGGGGACGGTTGAATTTTTATTAGATGAGAATAAGAAATTCTATTTTCTCGAGGTCAACGCGCGTCTGCAGGTGGAACATCCGGTTACAGAGCTGGTGGTCGGGATCGATCTCGTTCACGCTCAGATCAGGATCGCCGCCGGTGAAAAGCTATGGTTGAAGCAAGAACAATTGAGCCAGCGGGGTCATGCCATCGAATGCCGCATATACGCGGAAGATCCCGAAAACAACTTCCTTCCCTCGGCGGGGAAAATCCTATATATGAAAGAGCCGACCGGGCCGGGTATCCGCCACGATTGCGGGGTCTATTCCGGTTCGGAGGTATCGGTCTATTACGATCCGATTCTATCCAAATTAATCGCTTACGCTCCCACCAGGGAGATCTGCTGTCAACGTATGGCAGCGGCTTTGGCGAATTTCCCAATTCTCGGCATAAAAACCGATATCGAGTTTTTGAAGGATACGGTAAATCACCCGGAGTTTATCGCCGGAAATACTTTCACTAATTTCATTGAAAAGAATATGTCCGATTGGCCGCCCGAAACGAAAATCGACCATCTCAACAGAGCTTTAACATCGGCCGCGTTGTTCTCGTCATTACCCAAAACGAGGATTTCATCATCCGACGGTAAATCGTCAATACCATCACCCTGGGAATCTTTAGGCGCGTGGGAAATCGCGGGCGGTTAGCAGAGGTATTTCATGGAATACGAATTTTTACTCAACGGAACCGCTTACTCTATCAAGCTTGAAAAGGCGAAGAGTGGGCATAAAGCCGTATTAGGCAAGATCGAGATACCTTTCGCGTCCTCTCAAATATCCGACAATGAGTATTCGATTATGTTCGACGGTGAAAGCAAGAGTGTTTACATAGCCGAGACAAACGGCGCTCTGTTTGTTCATATCAACGGCAGGGTGATAAGACTCGATAAAGCCGGCCTCGAAAACAACAATTTCGCGGCAGGCGGTGACGTTTTCGGCGCTAAAGACGAGGTCAGCACTCTCATGCCCGGTAAGATTGTCAAGATACTCGTCGGCGAGGGTGATAAGGTAACCCTCAATCAAACCCTGGTAATTGTGGAATCGATGAAGATGGAAAATAAGATCGTCTCCCCTACCGACGGCGAGATAAAGTCGATTCATTTTTCCGACGGCGATCTCGTTGAGCCGGGACAGCCGATTATTATACTTATTCCTGCCGATTAGATTTTAGTTTAATCGATTTATATTATATCGTCGGAGAGTTTCTTCCGGGCGATCATCTGGGCCATTCCGTGCTGATGAAAATCGATCTGGACACCATGAGGTTTATCCCACATCAAACCCTCGTGGTAGTAGATCAACTCCCATCCTCTATAAAACGATGATAATTCCCCTCTTTTAAAATACCGGATTTTATAGCCGCGTGTGGGATGTTCGACGACGAGATTATCATAAGAAATATCGCTTTTTTGAATCTGTTTCTGATAGTGCGGGTCCTCAGTAGTAAAAACCTGAATCGACATAAACCCGCCGGGGGTCACAAGGGATTGAAAATGAACAATTATATCACCGACCTTATCCGGATGAAGAAACTGCAAAACATTCATTATTAGAACAGTATCAAACTTACCCAGATGATTATGAGATTCATGGGCGTCCAGTTTAAACAACTCCAGTTTGACGCCGTTGCTCTTTATGGCCGCTCTGACTTTATTCAGACCGCTTTCGGAAATCTCCGTAGCTACAACGTCGAATCCGATGCGGGCTAAGAATAAAGCGTCGCGTCCCTCGCCGCATCCGATAACCAGAACCCTTGAACGGGGCCGTAGATGACTGCTGATAAGCGGTACCAGGAGATTTGGCTGGTCGCCCCAGTACGATTCTTCAAGGGAGTATTGCTTGTCGAAATAATGCCCGCAGTTATCGGAATATTTAGAGAAGTCGTCCAAGTTAACGTCCTTCATAAGTCGTTTTCATTAAAGTTAATTATTAGCGCAACATAATACTGTCTGTCAAGAAAATTCTTACTTTAGAAGAAGCATCCGGTTTGTCTTTATCTTATTATCTGAAGCAAGCGA
>JAZGHS010000185.1:0-3033 GCA_036481315.1 Candidatus Zixiibacteriota bacterium
ACAGAGGAAACCATACAGTTGTCAATAATGTAATATCGCAGAATTCTTGCGGAGAACACGGGGGCGGCGGGATCGCGTGCTACGGCGGCGATTTATCTCTGAGCGACAACACAATCATTTCAAATACAGCGCAATTAAGAGGTGGGGGAATTTACATTATAATTAACACTAATGTGGTTAACTGTATAATTCGGGGTAATAGTTCGGGCGACGAATACCATCAAATCTGTACAGGTGACTGGGCAGATCCCAGTTTTACCTATTGCGATATAGAAGGTGGCTGGGAGGGCGAGGGTAATATCGATTGCGATCCTCAATTCTGCGGACCGGAAAACGATGATTTCTATTTGCATACGAGTTCATGTTGCATCGGAGAGGGTGAAGGTGGTACCGATATTGGAGCCCTCGGAGTAGGATGCGATTACTATTGCGGAGAGTATATCGTCGGCGATTTCAACGGCAGCGGAGAATTCAACGTGGCCGATATAATCGAATCGTACTCCAAACTGGCCACAGGCTCACCCGCCGCCGGGCTGGTCTGCGAATGCCCCCCGGGTTCCGGCAACGAGTGGGCGGTTGCAATGGATGTCAACAACTCCTGCGCGTTTAACGTAGCGGATATTTGTATTGCTTATCAAAGGCTCGCTCTCGGCCAGCCGGAGCTCGAGCCATGCGAGCATTGCCCGCCGGCGGGACGGTAATTTAGGAGATAACGATGAAACAGGGTTTATTATTATCGATTATTATGGCAACATCGGTTTCAGCATCGGCTACAGTAATAAACATTCCCTCTGACTACCCCACTATCCAGGAGGGTATCGACGCTTCGAATTATAGGGATACGGTGCTGGTAGCCAACGGCCATTATTATGAACGAATCAATTTTAACGGCAAGCGTGTTCTCCTTACCAGCGAATTCATGACTGACGGGGATATCTTCCATATCCAAAATACTATTATCGATGCTGATACTATGGTTTTAGGCAGCGCCTGGTACGGAAGCGTTGTTTGTTTTATCAGCGGCGAAGATTCGACATCGATATTGCAGGGATTTACGATTCAGAACGGCATCGGCACCAAACTTGATATTTATTATAAAAGAGGCGGTGGCGGAATCTGTTGTTTAGAATCCAGTCCAACGATTTCCAACAATATAATTCGCGACAATGTCGCTTATGATCTATTGGTCGGCTTTGGGGGGGGCATTTATATTGGAGGCGCCCATCTTAATATATCAAGGCCAATAATAGAAAATAACCTAATTGTAAACAATGAAGCGTCGGGCGGTGATGCCGGTTTCGGCGGAGGTATTTATGGAACCTACGCGAATGCGGTTATTACCGGGAATACGATTATTGAAAACGAAACCTGGGGAAGATTTGGACCTGGAGGTGGAGGAGGCCTACATTTCAGCCAGACTTCGCTCGATTTTTCAGGTAATATAATCGCGCGAAACATAGCCAGGTGGGGCGCAGGCATGTATACATATTACGGAACGATGCAGATCGATGGTAATACGTTTACCGGAAATATCGGCAATTCGGTCGGCGGGATTTATACCGCTGAAACCGATATGAATATTGTTAATACGATCATCTGGGGAAACGGACCCGGCGAGGAGATAGGGATTCAGGTCGGCTCCCCCAACGTCAGCTACTCAAATATAGAAGGCGGATGGCTAGGCGAGGGCAATATCGATTGCAATCCTCGTTTCTGTAATCCCGAGAATAACGATTACAATCTGCATTTTAGTTCATGCTGCCTGGGCGCTGGGGACGGCGGTACCACTATCGGCGTGTTAGGCATCGGTTGTGGTCGTTCCTGCGATGAATTTTACGTCGTCGGCGATTTCAACGGAAGCTGGGAATTCAATGTAGTCGATATTGTGGAATCATTTTCTAAATTAGCCACGGGATCACCGCTCTCAGCCTATATCTGCGAATGTCCGCCCGAAAGCGGCAATAAGTGGGCGGTTGCAATGGATGTCAACAACTCCTGCGCATTTAACATAGCGGACGTTTATATCGCGTATCAGAGGCTCGCTCTCGGCGAGCCGGAGCTCGAACCGTGCGAGCATTGCCCGCCGGCGGGCCGGTAATCGATAAAAATAATCAAAATCATGTTTATGGAAAGTCGAATGATGGACCGCTCTAACTGTTTTCTCTACAACAAGATACGCCATGATCATCAAATGCCTTTCAACCTGTACCGCTCTAGTAAGTTTTGCTTGACATAATACGGATCGACGATTATATTGAGAGGGCTATGAAACTAATCACTAAAATAAGACCACAGCGCCGTCAGAACGGATTAACCCAGGCGGATCTTGCCGCCGAGGTGGGGGTTTCGCGACAGACAATCATCTCCATCGAAAAAGGCACCTGCGTACCGTCAACCGTTCTCGCCTTAAAGCTGTCCCGCGCTTTAAGCCAGCCTGTGGAAGATCTGTTTACAATAGAAGATTAAACCATAATCACAACACTAACAGGAGGAGACGTGAAGAGGATTCTGTTCACGGTACTGGTTTTTGTATTAGCTATGGGAGTCGTTGCCGCTTATGCCGGCGACGGTTGCGGCGACAAAAAAGCTACCGCTAAAGACGCGAAAGTGACTAAAGCAAAAGGCTGCTGCCCCGGTGGAAAATCTAAAGCCGGTTGCGGCGCCAAAGCCCTTTCCGGCGATAAAGCCGAAGGCCACAAATGCCCCGACGTCACCGAAAAGGCGGCGTTGATGAATTTCCACGAAGCTATGCATCCCATGCACATGGCAGTTAAGGAAAGCAATTTCGATCTGCTCAGGGAGAAATTGCCGGCTCTGGTCAAAACCACGAAAGCTGTCGGCGATTACAAGTGCGACGGCTACGAGAAGTGTTCCGAACCCTGCCAGAAAAATTTCAACGGCAAAAGGGGCGATCTTATTGAATCGGTGAACAACTTGAAAGAAGCCTGCAAGGGCAAGGATAACGAGAAGGTCACCGGGGCGTTCGACGTTATGCATGAGGCGTATATATCATTCGCCAACACCTGTACCCAT
>JAZGHS010000186.1:0-18439 GCA_036481315.1 Candidatus Zixiibacteriota bacterium
TAACAAAGCGCCCAGAGTTTCGGAGATCCCGGTGGCCAGCGCTACCCCCTCGATTTCAAGGCGGGGAAAGCCGTAAAGACCAAAAGTCAACGGTAAAGCGATCAACAGATGAACCGCGTTGACCCCCACGATCACCCTAAAGGGAGTTTTGGTATCGCCGTAACCCTGAAAGATACCGCTTACGATTATGATTGTAGCCCTGCTGACGAAGAAAAAGCAGAGGATCATCATGTAGGAATATACTCTCTCGGTTAATACGCTGTCCGCGCCCATTGCTCCGGCTATGGGACGGACGGCTATAATCCCGATTAGGGCCATAATTATAGCCGAGATTAATCCGGCCCAGAAAGCAGTGTCGGCCGCCGATTTCCGGTTTTCCTCGTCTCCGGCCCCGGTATAACGCGCGACAAGAACCGTTCCTCCTACGTTTATCGCCTGCATGAGGGCCATGAGCATATTCACTATCCACTGCGACATCCCCACGGCGGCTTGAGCCTGCGCCGAGATATGCCCGACCATTGCCGTATCGACAATACCGACACCTCGCAACAGTAGATGAGTGCCCACTATAGGTAATGCTAAAGAGTATATAACCCTGCGCATCTGTTTCGAATTGAGATCATCGTGGAGGGGAATATTCATAATTAGAGGCCAAAAAACGCAATTATCGCCCGATGTCAAGGATCATGTTCTTAAACGAACCGCGAATTCGAATAAGTAAACGGTTGAACTCAGAGGGGGATTTGACTATACTTGCGTTCTGTTGAAAAGGCTTTCAAAGGCCATACCGGAGGTAATCTATGAAAAAACTTTTAACAACATTGATTCTTGTCGCCCTTCCTTTCTCGGTTCAGGCAAAAAAGGGGGAGATAAAGCTTGATGTTAAAACTCACACCTTTTCCAACGGACTCGAACTTTTGGTGGTTGAAAGACATCTATCTCCCACCTTTTCGGCAATGGTCCGCTTCAAAGTCGGGTCTACTGACGAGAAACCCGGTATAACCGGCTCGGCGCACCTGCTCGAACATATGCTTTTTAAAGGAACGAAAAATATCGGCACCACTAATTACGATGCCGAAGTTCCGCTAATGGGGAAGATCGATAAGCTCGCCTTAGAGCTTACCGAGGCGATAATGGAAACCAAGAATCCGACATATCGCGGAGGGACCGAAAGGGTCGATTCCTTGAGGGCGTCAATAGCGGAAATTCAGGAAGAGCAGAAACAGTACGTGGTAAAGGATGAAATCTGGGAGACATATTTAAGAAACGGCGGCGCGGGGCTAAATGCCTCGACAGGCAACGACGGCACTCAATACTATGTTTCGCTACCGTCAAACAGGCTGGAGCTTTGGGCGTACCTGGAATCCGATCGCCTCTCAAACCCGATATTAAGAGAGTTCTATTCCGAGCGCGATGTAGTCTACGAGGAACGCAGGTTAAGAACCGACAACAGTCCCAGGGGAAAATTATATGAACAATATAACGCCGCCGCCTTTACCGCTCATCCCTACGGTTGGCCGGTGGTGGGCTGGGCGTCGGATTTAGAAACGGTATTACGCGAGGATGTGGGTGAATTTTTCCATCAATATTATTCCCCCAATAATATTGTCATAGCCATAGTCGGGGACGTGAAATTCAATGATGTCGTCAAACTCATGGATCGATACTTCGGAAAAATCCCGCCGTCTAAAAAAACGGTACCGCCGGTAACAACTATCGAACCGGAGCAAAAAGGCGAGCGACGTGTCGCGGTAGAATACGACGCTGAGCCGAGACTTGTTATCGGCTATCACATGCCGGCCGGGGGCGATATCGATTTCGAGGTTTTCGATGTTATGTCGAGTATCCTCACCCGCGGAAGAACCAGTAGACTCTATAAAAGCCTGGTAGAAGAGAGACAAATGGTAACGTCAATCGGGGCCTGGGGCAGTTTCACCCGTTATCCCGACGTTTACACGATCTCGGCTACTCCCAAGGCGCCCTTTAAAGTAGAGGAAGTCGAACAGGCGATTTACGAGGAACTGGCTGATTTCCAAAGAGAGGGGCCGACCGAATGGGAGCTTCAGAGAGTGAGGAACCAGCTCGACGCCGATTATGTCAGGGGTTTGCGATCCAACATGGGATTGGCCCGGAGGTTGACCGATATGCAAGCCAAAGTCGGCGATTGGAGTTTCCTTCTGACTTTAAAAGAAAGACGAGAGGCAGTCACCGCCAACGATATCACGCGTGTGATGGCCGAGTATCTCGTGCCTAACAATAGAACGGTAGCCTACCTGGTGAAACCGGAATCCGAAGAACCCGAGGGACAGACAATGAAATTCCAGAGAGTTCACAAACAGGCGGTGGCAAAATGAGAAAGATTATACTTTTTACCATTATGATATCTTTGGTCTTCGGAATCACTTTACTCGACGCGCAGGAGAAGCAGTCGACTGGTTCGAGAGTAATCGCAAATCTCGAATATCCCGAGATCAAGTGGGACGTTCCGGAAGTCGGCAAAGAGGTAACGCGGGCAGCGCTCGATAACGGTCTTATTCTTTATTTCATGGAGAACCATGAACTCCCCCTTATCTCCGCTCACGCTTTGATCAAAACCGGTTCTATTTACGATCCTAAAGAAATGATGGCCGTCGCCGGGATAACCGGCAACGTGATGAGAACCGGCGGGACCAAATCGTACTCGCCCGATTCATTAAACGCCATACTGGAATTTGTCGCCGGCTCGGTTGAAAGCGGAATCGGTTCCGAATCGGGATCGGCCTCCATGTCGGTGATGGCCAAAGATCTCGATAGCGGGCTTAATATCCTATATGAAGTCCTTCGTTACCCGACTTTTGATACGGCGAAGATCGAGCTTGAAAAATCGCAAATCAAAGAATCGATCAGACGGCGCGACGACCGCCCGGGCTCAATTGTTTCCAGAGAATTCTCCCATCTGATTTACGGCGACCATCCGTATGGACGGATTCTGGAATGGGAATATGTGAAAGATATCGGCCGCGACGATCTGGTGGCATATCATGGGAAATATTACCATCCGAACAATATAATGATCGCTTTTACCGGCGATTTCAATACCAAAAAACTTGGCAAAAAGATCAAAAAGATATTCGGGTCATGGCCTATAGGCAAACTGGCGATACCCCCGGAACCCGCCGTAGAATACGGTTTCAACCCCGGAGTTTATGTAATCGATAAGGATTTAACCCAAGCTAATATCAGAGTGGGACATTTAGGCATCAAACGCGATAACCCTGATAAATACGCGGTCTCATTGATGAATTTCATCCTTGGCGGCGGAAGTTTTACGTCGCGTCTGACCACCCGAGTCAGATCCGATGAGGGATTAGCATACAGCGTTCGATCGGCGTTCTCCACAGGAAGCCGCGATTACGGCATGTTCTACGCTTATTCGCAGACGAAGACCGCAAGCGCCTATCGTGTTTTGGAAATATTCAACGAGGAGTTCAAACGAATTCGCGAGGAAATTCCGAGTCAGGCGGAATTCGAAACCGCGCGGGACGCATATGTAAACAATTTCATCTTTCAATTCGATTCTCCCGGGAAAATCGTGAATCGCCTTATGAATCTCGAATTCGATGATTATCCTCCGAATTACTACAACAAATATCTTGATAATGTACGCTCGGTTACGATCGAGGATATCAAAACCGTGGCCGAGAAGTACCTTAAACCGGAATCGATGACCATTATGGTCCTTGCCGATACGTCGAAGATAGAGGCCGACCTTTCAGATTTCGGAAAGGTGACTAATCTCGAATTGAAAGAACCTAAAGTCGATTGAGCGTCAATGAAGAATATGGATACCTCGAAGCCAGGGACTATGAATTCTGTCCCTGGTGCGGCGAGGCTCTGGTCGAGAAACAGCTGGACGGCCGCCAACGTCGGACGTGCCCTAAATGCGGATTTATCTGGTATAAAAACCCAGTCCCCGCCGCCGGAGCGATAATTCACAACGACCACGGGCTTATACTGGTCAAACGAAAATTCCCGCCCAGCGAGGGTGATTGGTGCTTACCCGCGGGATTCCAGGAATATAACGAATCGCCGATGGAGTGCTGTATCCGCGAAGTGAAGGAGGAGACGGGGTTGGACATTAAAATCGACGGTCTCTTCTGGAATTACAAGGCCGGCGATGATCCCCGGACGATGGTAGTTTTGATTCTCTACCTGGCATCGATTACGGGCGGTGAGAAAAAACCGGGCGACGACGCTATTGAGGTCGAATACTTCGGTATGGATAATATACCGTCGAATATAGCTTTCACTGCCCACAGAAAAGCGTTGTCCCAATTCAAGAGCTACCTCAAAAATGATAGCCTTCCCGTCAATGATTGACAATGAAAGATACGCGATATTGGGAATCGATCCCGGAAAGAAGCGGATCGGGGTGGCCATCGCGCACAAGGGTCTTTCGGTAGCTAGCGGACTCGGCGTCATCGAATACAAAAGTCAAAGGGAGTTTATAAAAAAGCTCAAGGAGCTGTTGGAGGATGAATCCATCGGTCTGGTTGTGATGGGTCTGCCGAAAAACATGGATGGTTCCGAGGGTGAATCCGCTAAATCGGCGCGACATCTAGCCGATTTATTAATTAAGGAGTTGGGATTTCCGGTGGTTTTTGAGGATGAACGTCTGACAACGGATCAGGCGTTAAAACTCCTTCGTGAAACCGGGAAAAAGGTCGGAAAGGCTAAGGGAACAATAGACATGATGGCGGCAGTTAACATTCTTCAGTCTTATCTTGACGCTAACCCGTAAATTAAAAAGGTTAAAATGATCAATTCAAAATCGATTCTCATCACCGGGCTGACCGCGGGGATAGCGGCTGTTATCTCATTTCTATATCTTTACCATATTCCCCATTCAAGGGATGATTTCAAAGACGAAACCAGATACCTGATAGTCAAGCGGGGCGAATCGTTGAGCAATGTCGCCGATCACCTTGAAGAATTAGGGGCTATATCGTCGAAAACCAGTTTCGTTCTTTTCGGCAAGCTGTTGGGAAACGCGTCTAAGATGAAGACCGGACGATATGCCGTTGAGCCGTCTTATTCCATGGCTGACATTATGGGAATAATTACTCGAGGGGAGGCCGCGCCATTCAACGTCACATTACCCGAGGGGTATACGCTGGTGGAGATAGGACGATCGTTGGAGAACACAATAGGTCTGGATATCGACGATTTCAAGGAAGCAATCGATGATACTGCCATATTCGATTCGCTCGGAATAGAGGCGGATAATCTCGAGGGTTATATGGCCCCGAGCACATACAATTTCTTCTACGAGGAAGAGGCGGGAAGAGTAGTAGAAAAGATGACCGAACATTTTTTCTCATCGCTACCCGATTCTTTCGAGATAAAGGCCAACCGGCTCGGCCTGACTTTCCATGAGGCTGTAACCTTAGCGTCGTTGATAGAGGAAGAAGCCATGAGAGATTCTGAGCGGCCCGTTATAGCGTCGGTATTTTTAAATCGCCTTAAAAAAAGGATGCGTCTGGAATGCGATCCGACGGTGATTTATGCCATGGGAGGGCTGGACCGACCATTGCGCCGTAAAGACCTGAAATACGAATCGCCATATAATACATATCAGGTGTCTGGCTTGCCTCCGGGTCCTATTTCGAATCCCGGAGTTAAATCGCTGGAAGCGGCGGTAAACCCCGCTAATGATAAATATCTGTTTTTTGTCGCCCGCGGCGACGGTTCGCACCAGTTCACTTATACCTTTCGGGATCACACTAACGCCGTCAATAGAATCAAAAGAGCACGCCGCAACAGGTAAGACACCAAATTATTACACTAAATTAACGAACATGTTCTTAATTAACTAATTATTATTCTCCCCCATATTGCGCATGAAGGTGGGTATCTTGAAATCCTCCTCGATATAGTTCGGAGAGATAACCTTATCGAGAATCGGTCTTCTCTGGCGGATTCGGCGACTTTTACCTTTTCTACTCTGCACCTCCAACCCGAACAAGTCGATTTCCTCGCCCGGTGTATCAGTGGCCGTTTTCTTTCCAAAGCCGGTGGCGATCACAGTAACATAAATACTTTCGCCCATCAGCTCGTCAACTACCGCCCCGAATATGATATTCGCCCCGCTCCCGGCCGCTTCATGCACGGTTTCGGTCGCCATACGAACATCATTTAAGGCCATATCAGAACCACCGGTGATATTAACCAGTACCCCTCGCGCTCCCTCTATAGTAAATTCATCGAGAAGGGGCGACTGCAGTGCCATCCTGGCGGCGATTTCCCCTCTGTTCTCGCCCACTGATATTCCGGTTCCCATAATGGCGTCGCCGGCATCGAGCATCACAGTTTTGATATCAGCAAAATCGAGATTCACAAGCCCCGGTACCAGAATCAAATCGGAGATTCCTTTGGTGGCCGAAAGTAGAATCTCATCGGCCCTGAGAAACGCTTCGTTTAGCGGCGTATTTTTCTCGACTAGGGAAAGCAATCTTTCATTGGGGACTACGATCAAAGTATCAACATATTCTTTCATCTGGTGCAATCCCGCCAGCGCGCGCGAATTACGTTGATGACCCTCGAATAAAAACGGTTTGGTGACGATACCGATCGTCAGTGCGCCCTGATCGCGGGCTTCTTTAGCTATGAGTGGAGCGGCTCCTGTACCTGTGCCCCCGCCCATACCCGCGGTAATAAACACAATATTGGCTCCCTCTAAAGCCTGCCGCATCGGTTCGGGATCCTCCTCGTACGCTTTACGTCCGATATCCGGATTAGCGCCCGCTCCCAATCCCCGGGTCAACTTCCTGCCGATCTGGATTTTCGTATCGGCTTTCGATTGCTCCAGCGCTTGAGCATCGGTATTGACCGTTATAAATTCCACTCCGTTGAATCCCGAGTTGATCATACGGTTAATGGCGTTACCACCTGCGCCGCCAGCGCCGACAACTTTTATTTTGGATCCGTTATGATCGTTGAAGTCATACTCGAATATCATAATTCTCCTTCCTGTTTTTCCCCTCCAAAAAAAGGTATCGCCTAAAAATACTCGTTAAGCCACCTTTTTATTTTCTCGAACTTTTTTGCCATTCCGCCGCTCCGCGATCGTCGTCCCACCCTTTCGGTACGGGATGTCGCGTAATGTATCAGACCGATCCCCGTGGAAAACGAAGGACCGGGAGTTATCTCGTCGCAGTTTTCGTACTGTAACGGCGAGCCGAGTTTCGCCGGAAGATCGAATATTTGCTCGGCAAGCTCTAATATCCCCTCTAGTTGAGCGCCTCCACCGGTCAGTATCACCCCTGCGGCCATCATCTCGGTAAGGTGTCCTTTTTTTAGTTCCCGGGCCACAAGCGAGAAAATCTCTTCGGCTCTCGGTTCGATTATCGACGCCAGTACCGAACGCGAAACGTCTCTCGGTTCCCGTCCGGCTACTCCCGGCACGGTCACCATTTCCGAGGCGTCAACCATTGACGATAAAGCCGAACCATAATGACACTTCAGCTTCTCGGCATAATCCAATGGCGTTCGAAGGCCGATGGCCAGATCGCTGGTTATATCTTTCCCACCGACTCCCACTACCGCCGTATGCTTGATAGAACCGTCGTGATAAACAGCCAGATCGGTAGTGCCACCACCGAGATCGATCATTACACAACCGAGCTCCATCTCATCTTTTGAAAGGACCGCGTAACTCGAGGCCAGAGGTTCCAGGACAAGTTCATCCACCTCTATCCCGGCCTTTTCCACGCATCGAAGAATATTGTGAGCAGCGGAGACGGAGCCGGTGACGATATGAACGTCAACCTCAAGTCGAACGCCCGAAAAACCCACGGGATCTTTAATCCCGCGCTGATCGTCGATCGCGAACTCCTGCGGTAATACATGAATTATTTCCCTGTCCGACGGTATAGCAACTGTTTTCGCGGCTTCAATCGACCGCTCGACATCGGTCTGGACAATCTCCGTACTGCTTTTGCCAACAGCCACCACGCCGCGGCTATTAATACTTTTCACATGATCGCCTGCTATGCTCACATAGGACGATTCAATCTGACAACCACTGACAAGCTCGGCATCGTCAAGCGCCTTTCTAACCGAATCGACCGCGGCCTCCAAGCTGACGATAACACCTTTCTTCAAACCTTCGCTGGGGGCGTTACCTACACCGAGGATCTTAAAAGAGCCTTCCTCGGTTTGCTCGGCCACCACTACCCCTATTTTGGTTGTACCGATATCAAGACCGGTTATGATCCCTTCTTTAGGCATCTACAGGATCCCTTTTTTTATCGACGATTCAATAGCTACCGCTCCGAATCTCAGGTCGAATATCTTTTTTCCTTCAAGAACACCGTTATCGTTGAGCGCCGCCAGACGGCTAATGGCATCGGTAAAATCACGTTTTTTTAATACAGCGATGGTTCCTTTCGGCGAAAGATATACCCTGATCTGGGAATCGGCATGGAAATTTATCTCCGACAACCTCGAACAAAGATCGGGTGATACTTTCATCATGGTTTGATAAAGCTCGAGGGCGTATAATATATCAGCGTCAATTAACCTGTCATAGAGTTTTACATTTGAGAACTTTTTACCGGAAATCAGCGGGAGTATCGGAATATCACTTTCAAACGGAAGTACTATCCCCTCCCCGGATAAGCAATATAAACCGTCGCCTCTTATCAGGAGAGCCGGTTCGGCCATATTAATCTCGATATCTATATCGAAATTCAAACCTCGTTTAATCGAACATTCCACAATTGCCGGTTGATCGGACAATTTAGATAACGCGAATTTTAAATTCTGCCTGTAAACAGATTCACCCGGTTTCAATCCGCTTAAAGCCATCACCGAATCCTCGGACATATCGCAATTACCTTTCAGGTCGATCTCCTCCAGCGCAAATTCCGGCAGATCGATAATTTTCTCGAACACCAGCCGCCCTCCGGCGACCGCAAACATTAATAGTACCAGCTTTACGAAATATTTCAACATTATTTGTTCAAAAGCTCCATTGTTTTACGTGAATATTTATAGATATCTCCCGCCCCGAAAAAGATCACCCTGTCGCCTTCGTTAAGATGCTTCGCCAAAAAATCGGGAAGATCGTTCTTGTCGTCGATATAGAAAACTTTTTTATGCCCATGGCCCATCGCCGAATCGGACACTAGTTTTCCGGATATACCATCGATGGGCTTCTCCCTGGCCGGGTAAACATTCAACGCCACGAACATATCGGCATCGAAAAACGCTTGCCCAAAATCGTCATAGAAGCTCCGGGTGCGGCTGTAGAGGTGAGGCTGAAACACCGCCACCAGGCGGCCGTCGAAAACAGATCGCATACCCTCCAATGTCGCTTTTATCTCAGTGGGATGATGAGCGTAATCGTCATAAAGACGGATTCCGGTAACCTCCCCGATTAATTCCAATCGACGGCTTATCCCTGTAAACGACTCCGCCGCGGGAAGAGCAGTTTCCAATGGTACTTCAAAGTCATACGCTACCGCGATCGCGGCCAGTAGGTTTTTCAAATTATGTTTACCCTGCAACGGCGATTTTACTTTTGCCACTCTGACGCCTTTATGATACAGCATAAAGACTGTGTAATCCGAAAGATATTCGATATCGGCCGCCCGAAAATCGGCGCCGCTATCGAGACCGTAGGTAATCACCGGACGTGTTATGCGTGGTTCTATCCGCTTTACACCGGGTTCATCTATACACAAAATAACGCTGCCGAAAAACGGGACACGGTTGCCGAATTGGATGAAGCAATCCTCTAAATCCTCGAAATCCCGATAGCATTCCATATGTTCGGCTTCAAGGCTGGTAATTACCGCGATGGTCGGAAAAAATTTGGATATGGAGCGATCGAACTCGTCCGCCTCGGCTATAAGGTAATCGCCTTTTCCAAGGTAAGCGTTGGAGCCGACCCCCAGAACCCGACCACCCACTATCACGGTAGGATCGAGCCCTCCCGCGCGCAATAAATGTCCTATCAATGACGTTGTGGTCGTCTTGCCGTGAGTACCCGCCACCGCCACGGATATTTTCATACGCATCAATTCGGCCAGCATTTCCGCGCGCCTGATAACGGTAATCTTCCTTTTATTTGCCTCGATGACCTCCGGGTTATCGCCGCCAACCGCCGAGGAAATAACTACAACATCGGAGTCGACCACGTTTTCGGCATTATGTGCGTAGGTGATATCTATGCCCAACTCCTCGAGATGCGCGGTGGTATCGGTCTTCCTGAGGTCCGAACCGGAAATTTGATACCCGCTGTTATGCAAAACCTCGGCTATACCGCACATACCTACCCCACCGATTCCCACGAAGTGCAGCTTTTTTATTCTTTTAAATTTCAAATTCTCTCCAAAATCGTTTTAGCGATTTCACGAGCCGCGTCGGGATTTCCTATCGCTCCGGCCGCCTTGCCGATCCTCGAGCGTTCAATATCGTTCGTCATCATTTTATCGAGGGCCGCTTTCAATTTCAAATTAATTTCGGATTCGGCTACAACCACAGCCGCGCCCGCTTTTTCCAGAACCCGGGCGTTCATCGTTTGATGATCCCCGGTAGCGTGGGGATATGGTATTAACACCGACGGTAATCCGGCGGCAGTGATTTCCGAAAGCGCCATAGCCCCTGCTCTCGATAACACAAGGTCAGCGGCTGCATACGCCGACGGCATATCGTCAATAAAAGGAAATAACGCCCCTCTTACCTTCCCGGTAGTTTTTTCATAATATCTATTATAATCACGATTGCCCGTTTGCCAGAGCAATTGCCAATCGTCGTGCGTAAAATCGGATACGAGTTTCGATACCGTTTCATTAATACTCGACGCACCAGAGCTTCCGCCTAAAACCAGAAGAGTTTTCTTTTTGACGTCCAGGCCGAATTTACCTTTTGATTTTACCGGATCGCGGTTACCTATATCCGTGCGAATCGGATTACCGGTAAGACAGCATTTAGATTCGTCGAAATAGCTTCGTGCCGAATCATAGGCGATAAAGATAATATCTGCGTAGCGGGCGACACTTCTCAAGGCTAATCCGGGCAAGCTGTTTTGCTCCTGCAGGAATATTCTTTTTTTCATCTTATGGGCGGCTCGTATAATCGGGGCGGAGACATAGCCTCCGGTGCCTATAACAATCGCAGGGTCGTATTCACGGATTATTTTCATAGCTTGTTTATTGCCCGTATTCCAGTTCATGATAAACCTGATTACTCCCCGGGGAGTTCTTTTCATTCCTATCACATCGATCTCTTCGATTTCATAGCCGTAACGTCCGACAATATCCTGTTCCATCCCTCCCTTTTTACCGACAAACAGCGGTTTGATTTTCCGATTCATTTTAGTCATTTCAGTCGCGATATTGATCGCCGGCATAAGATGTCCGGCCGTACCTCCACCGGCGAAAAGAATCCTTTCCGATTCAGATCCGCTCATTCATCGCCCGGACACGTTTAAAATAACCGCGAGGTGATCTTGTTCTTCTTGCAATCGAGGCTATAATTCCCACCGACGCGGCGCACATGACCAGAGAAGAGCCGCCATAACTTATAAACGGTAATGTCATTCCCGTTATAGGGAAAAGCCCCAACGCCACCCCGATATTTATTATACCCTGCATTAATATCATCATGGTCAACCCCCAAGCCAGGATCGCGCCTTCGATATCTACCGAGTTTTCGGCAATATTATAACCCGACCAGGCCAAAAGGCCGAACAGACCGAATATCAGCGATACAATAATAAACCCGCCTTCCTCGGCGGCCGCGGAAAGTATGAAATCGGTATGACGCGCCGGGAGAAAAAGATGTTTTTGCCCGCCGTTGGCCAATCCCTTGCCAAAAATACCGCCAGATCCGAGACTGACAAGCGATTGACGGGTTTGATAGCTTGCCTCGGGGTGGAAAGGGTCCTCCAATGTAATCCGGTAAGCGTTTATCCTGTCCTTCTCATATCCGAGACCGATAACAAGCGTCGATCCCAAAATTAATCCCGCGGCTCCCAGCAGGATGAGATATCTTTTGGGAAAACCCGATAGAAATAAAAGGACGATTACCACCGATAATATCAAAGCTGTCGTCCCCAGGTCGGGTTCCCTGACAACGAGAACGATCCCGAATAATATCATTCCCAGGGGAGCGAGAAACTTTTTATAACCTTTCTTATCCTTCGAGCGTTTGGCCGCTATCCTGGCTATAAACGCCACTACCGCGATTTTAAAAAACTCCGATGGTTGAACTGTTAATCCACCGATATGTATCCATCTTTTGATATTCGCCCCGGATAGCGGAAACACCGCTATCAAAGCGATCAGAGACAATACCATAAGAACAGGAGAGAATTTCACCAATAGTTCGTAGTTCATTCTATAAGCTACAAACATGACCATAACCGCCACAAGCGCCCAGACGCTCTGTTTCAGTAAAAAATGCCACGTAGGCCTGGGAGGGTTCAGGAATTTAGAAAAGGGGCCGGATGACGAGTAGATAAATATCAGGCCCATTATCATAAGGGTCATAGAGACAATCAGGATTAGTTTTTGAGGATGTTCTTCAGCAAACGTCTTCATCCGGCAACCTCTCTTGAGGCGAGTTTAACCACGGCGGTTTTGAATACCCGGCCGCGATGCTCGAAATTCTCGAACATATCGAACGAGGCACATCCCGGGGATAACAAAACGGTATCACCTTCGATTGTGAGATCGAAGGCTATTCTTACCGCATCGTTCATATCACCGGCGGATACGCACTTGGTAATACTCTCCCACTCTTTCAGAATCTTCCGGGCCGCCAGGCCTATCAATATGACCGCCTTGACTTTCTCAGCGATTAATTCGTTTAACGCGGAGAAATCCCCGCCTTTATCTTTCCCTCCGGCAATCAAGATTACCGGGGCGGAGACCGCCAGTAACGCCCAACGAACCGAATCTACGTTTGTACCCTTCGAATCGTTGATGAAGCTCACCCCTCCGATGAGCCGTACCGGTTCGAGACGATGCTCCACCCCGGGGAAAGATTTTAACGCTTCGGCAATATCGTTTATCTTTACTCCAACGTTTAGCGCTGCACCGGTGGCCGCGCAGGCGTTGGAAAGATTATGCGTTCCTTTGATTTTCAACTCATTCGATTTGATTACTGCTTTGCCGCCGACAATCAGATCCCCGTCCGTATCGCCCCAGATACCATTTGGAACTTGTTCTGAAGTCGAAAACCAGGATATCCGAGATTTTATAATGTCGCCTTTTTCTCTTAATATCGAGTCATCGTAATTGACCACCGCGAAATCGTCAGCTTCCTGATTTTCGAATATCCGCGTCTTGGCCGCGAAATAGCTCTTAAAATCTCCGTGCCTATCGAGGTGATCGGGAGTGATATTCAAAAAGACCGCCACATGCGCTTCAAAATCCTCGATAAGTTCGAGCTGGAAACTTGATAACTCGACGACCGCGAATCCGTCGGGCGATATATCGGCGGCCGAGGCGATAAAAGGGCTGCCTATATTACCGCATACCGCAACCTCTTTCCCGCCCCTACGGAGGATCTCCCCGATCAACGTGGTGGTGGTCGTCTTGCCGTTGGATCCGGTAATACCGATAACCTTTCCTTTACAAATGCGATAAGCAAGCTCCACCTCCGGCCAGACTGTCAATCCTATCGATCTTGCTTTTATTATAATATCCGCATTTGAAGGAACACCGGGGCTGACTACCATAAAATCGCACTTGTATACTTTCGATGAATGTCTGCCGCACTCGAAATCTATTCCCATCTTCTCAAGCCGCGATACCTTTTCCCTGTTACATTCTCCCGAATCGCTTACAAACGGGATACCGCCCGACGAGCGCACAACTTCAGCGACAGCAGTCCCGGACCGCCCGGCGCCGATTATCGAAATCCGTTTATTTCTTAAATCAATTGCCATATCATCTTATCTTTAACGTGCTTAACGTGACCAGGGCGAATATTATCCCGAGTATCCAGAATCTGACCACCACCTGTTGCTCGGCCCACCCGACCAGTTCGAAATGATGATGTAACGGGGCCATTTTGAAAACCCTCTTTCCGGTCGCTTTGAAATAAAGCACCTGGATAATCACCGACGCCGCCTCCATTACGAACACACCGCCCACTATTACAAGGAGGATTTCTTTTTTAACCAGCAGAGACAACGCGCCCAGAACGCCTCCAAGAGCAAGCGCGCCTGTATCCCCCATGAATATTCTCGCCGGATTCGAATTAAACCATAAGAAGCCCAGGCAGGATCCGATCAACGCTCCGCAGAAAACGGTCAGTTCCCCGGCTCCTTTTAGATACGTTATGTTGAGATATTCGGAGAAATCGACGCGGCCGGTTAGATAGCAAATACCGGCAAAGGCGATGGCGCAAATCCCCACAAGTCCGATAGCGAGACCATCGAGGCCATCGGTGAGGTTAACCGCATTCGACGCCCCGGTTAATACCAATATCACGAACGGAATGTAGAAAATGCCGAATTCGAGAAAATAACCCTTGAAAAAGGGAAGATCGGTCGACGTCCCGAAATTCGGGTCGGGCGGAGCAAAATACAGAATCCCGCCGAAAAGCAGGCCTAATAGAACCTGTCCGACGAATTTCTTTCGGGCTACAAGTCCCTTGCGTTGTTTTCTTTTGGCCTTCAGGTAATCATCCATAAACCCTAACGCGCCCATCCAGACAGTCACGAATAAAATGAGCTGAATATAATAATTCGTTAAATCTGCCCAGAGTAACGTGGGCACTATCAACGATAACAATATCATCAAGCCGCCCATCGTAGGAGTACCCTCTTTAACCAGATGCGACTGTGGGCCGTCATCCCTGATATTTTCCTCAACCCTATATTTTTTTAATAACCTTATAAATAAATTTCCGAATATGAAACTGATAAGCATAGCCGTGACAGTGGCATACGCGGTTCTAAACGTTATATACTGGAACAGATTAAACCCCGAAACATATTTGCTAAGCGGATAGAGCAAATGATATAACATTACTCGTCTCCCAGTATTTTATCCACGATTTCCTCCAGGGCTATTCCCCGTGATGCCTTAAACAGTACAAGATCGCCGGGCTTCACATATTCCGCCAGTTTACGGGTTAATTCATCTTTTGAGTCGACATAACTCGCCTTATCCCCAAAACCGGCCGCGATCATCGATGATAGAGGGCCGTGACAGAAGAGCATATCGATACATTTATCTTTTGCGTATTTTCCTATTTCATAATGATAATCATCGGAGCTTTTTCCGAGTTCGAGCATATCCCCCAGCACGGCGATACGTCGTCCGTCGCATTTCATAGCCGCTAAAGTATCGAGTGCGTACTTCATGGAGACAGGGTTGGCGTTGTAGCAATCGACTATATAAGTTATATCGTCTTTTTTTACGATTTCGGATCTCAGATCCGAGGCCATATATTCTGCTATTGCTTCGGCCGACAATGCCGGATCAATTCCAAGCGTTTTCGCGACCGTTACCGCCGCAAGCAGGTTATAAACGTTGTGTATACCCGGTAATTTCGAACTGAACTTAATACCATCAATTGTAAATGACGGATTCTGGAACTTGTCAAAACCAAGATTTTCGGGATGGACATCGTTTCCACAGCCAATCCCGAATGTGATTATTTTTTGCCTATCGCCGATATTTTCGCGAAGCAGATTATCATCGCCGTTGATTATCAGCGTTCCACCTTCGCGAATACCCTGTTGAATCTCCAGCTTGGCTTTCGCGATCCGCTCGACATTTTCGAAAAACTCGAGGTGCACCGGACCGACGTTTGTTATGACAGCGACATCGGGAGCCGCGATCTCCGAAAGCCTGGCTATTTCGCCCGGGGCGCTCATACCCAGCTCAAAAACCGCTGATTTGTGTCGGTCGGTGAGCTTGAATATCGACAAAGGCAAACCGAAAAAGTTATTGTAGTTTTTCTCCGATTTCAGAGCGAGGCTGTTTTTACTGAGAATTTCGTAGATGAGGTTCTTAACAGTCGTTTTACCGTTAGAACCGGTCACGGCGATCACTTTCAAATCGAATCGATTCCTGTACGCTCTTGCCAATTCTCCGAGAGCATAAACCGTATCATCGACTACGATACAATGTTCCCTGCGCATCTCTTTGTCCGCGGTCTCGGTTTTGGAGATCACTACCGCGATAGCGCCTCTCGCGAAAGCCTGATCCAAAAAATCATGCCCATTAAACCTCTCACCTTTGACCGCGACAAACAGGCCGCCTTTGGCGACCTTCCTGCTGTCTATTTCTATACCCGTAAGGGGAGTAAGACGAAATTCCACGTCCCCCTCCAATGCAGAACCCAGAATCTCGCTTATCTCCCCTACGGTAAACATAAGATTAGCTTTACTGACCGTCGTTTCCATAACCTGACTTCCGTAACTCGGATTCGGCCACCTCTATATCGGAAAAATATTTCTTAACGGTTCCGACTACCTGGTAGTCCTCATGTCCCTTACCGGCAATTACAAGAACATCACCCTCGGAGATTTTGGATATCGCCGTTTTAATGGCCATGGAACGATCTTCGATTACCTGGCATTTTTTGCGATCTACCATCCCTTTTAATGTATCCTCGATTATAATCCCGGGGTCCTCGGTTCTGGGGTTATCCGACGTCAGGTAAACATGATCGCCCAATACCGAGGCGATCCTGCCCATCATAGGACGTTTTTTCCTGTCGCGGTCCCCACCGCATCCGAATACCACATGTAGTTTTTTCGGTTTGAATTCCCGGAGGCTGGTAAGAAGCTTCTCAAGGGCGTCAGGCGTATGAGCGTAATCGATAAATACCGCAAACGGCTGTCCCATGACTATCGGCTGTAATCTGCCGGGAACCGCCCGGGCGATTCGCAAACCATCAACAGCCTCATCGAGAGAGAGTCCAAGCCCGACAGCGGTAGCCGCCGCCGCCGCCACGTTCTGATGATTGAAAATCCCCGGCAACGGAAAACGGAAATCTTTTTTTAAACCATCATATCGGAATTCCAACAAGGAACCGCAAATGTTCATCTCGTCACAACTATAGCCGAAATCGGCGTTATCACCGGTCCCGAAGGTGATAACGCTGCCCGATGCTCGTTTTAAAAGTTGTACCCCATACGAATCATCGATATTTATAACCGCGAGGGGTATGTCGTTAAACAACCTCGCTTTCGATTCGAAATAACTTTCCATGTCATTATGATAATCGAGGTGATCCTGGCTTAAGTTGGTGAATGTCGCCGATGAGAATCTGACCCCTCTCGCCCTTCCCTGCTCGAGAGCATGCGAAGATACCTCCATAGCGCATCCGCTAAAACCGGATTTGATCATCTCGGCAAGGTATCGCTGGATATTTATTATCCCCGGCGTCGTATTGCCCGATGATATATTGCGCGACCCGATATCGTAGCCGATAGTACCGATCTTGCCCCAACTCCACCCGGCGGATTCGAAAATACCCGCTAATAAATAGGAGGTCGTGGTTTTACCGTTTGTTCCGGTTATACCGGCCACGGTTAATTTGTTTGACGGCTCTTCGAAATAGCGGTCGGCGATAAACGCGAGGTTTTTTCTTATATCCTCGGTGATAATAATCGGGATCTCGGAATGCAAATCGATCCCCGGCGATGTTAAAACGGCTACCGCCCCCAACGATAACGCTTCCGAGATATACTTACGTCCGTCGGTCTTATACCCCGGTATGGCCGCGAAAAGATCGCCGGGTATAACCTCTCGCGAGTCGTCGGTCAAACCGGATATCTCGATGCCCGGCGCTCCCGAGGGCATTTCTAGAGCGAGTCCCCTTAAAAGCGTTTCAAGAGAGATCCGACGTCCATTCTTTTTTTCGTTTTCTACAGTCATAAAGTTCATTATAATCCGCCAACCAATTCCAGCGATTTCACGTTATCGATCGGTACGCCCGGCGCCGGTTTCTGCGATTTAACAACACCGCTTCCGAAAACCTCGTAAGCCAAACCCAGGGCCTTGGCGCCGCTCATAGCGTCCCTGATTGTAACTCCCACAAAATTCGGTAGTTTCGACGGGTCAAACGGTATGTAATCGTCGTCGTTCTCAAATGACTTCGAGATCGGTAAAATATTTGTCTTTTTATTAACTGCCGCCACCCCGCGAACGGTCGGCTCTATTCGTTCCGATCGCAAATTCAGCATCGCGTAATTGCGCGGCAAACTGCTGTATCTGACCGCGACTCTTTTGAATACCGGGGCCGAAACCTCACCGCCGTAAATACTGCTTTTGGGTTCATCAAACATGACGATCCCAACCACCTTCGGACCTGCTGCCGGAAAATAGCCGGCAAAGGATGCTAACGACCGCGACCGATCATATCCTTTTCTATCCTTGTAAGTTCTAAGGGCTGTTCCGGTTTTACCCGCAACCAGCGAATACTC
>JAZGHS010000187.1:0-8119 GCA_036481315.1 Candidatus Zixiibacteriota bacterium
TGCTGAGCGCGGAACAAGAGGTATTGGGTACCGACCATCAGGAAATAGGCGGCTATATTGCCAAACGATGGAATCTGCCCGATTCGTTAACCGAAGCGCTCGGAAACCATCATCCGAAGGATCCCAAAACAATACAGAATCTTCCCCTCCTGCTGAAAATCGTGGTACTGGCCGATAATTTATCCTCGTCGGGGGAGGAGCTTCCCGAAAACCTCGAGGGAGCCGCTCACCGCGTGGATCTTATTGGAAGATGTACCGAAGCTATGGGATTGGAACTTGCTAATATCAAGAAATTCTATGCCGTCGTCTCGAAGGAAGTCCTGAGCAATGCCGAGGGGATGGAGATCAATCTCGGAGACGCGGTCGAGTATCTCTCCAGGATAAATACCGAGATTTTCCAGCTTTATATCGATCTCGCCAATATTTTCAGGGAACGACAGGAGTTATCCGGCCGTCTGCTTACCGAAGAAAGGCTCGAGGGTACCCTGGAATCCCTGCATATCGCGCTGGCGACTCTATCGCATTATATTAACAACGCCTCCATGAATATCAGCGGGCAGTGCGAGGTCCTGCAAATATTATACGATAAAGGCGATAGCATGAAAGTATTCGAAAAAATCCCGGAAATGACAAAATCAATTAAATCGTCAATTAAGAAAATCTCCGCGGTGTTGGAAGAGCTCTCATCTATATCAAGTCTCGAAAAAATAAATTACTTTAAAGATTCCCGGGCTATAGATATCGAAGAATCCTTAAAGGAAAGACTCGAAGCGCAATAATCCTTGTTGAATCGTCACAATCCGATAACATCCGGATATACCGTAACCCGAATTAGCCTACTCTATGACCTTTCCGGTTACGGGGATGCTTACCCTCGTTCCCGGGCTTCCCTCGGCTTCCAGAGCAATAGTCGACGAGAAAGGTCCGACTTCTACCTTTGTTATGATCTCCAGGGTTAATTTGGCCGTTCCGTCAACAGGTATATTGGTATCTGAGAATGTAGCGGTCATAATATCTTCTGATGGTTTATCGGCTATGGCGAGAGTTAAAGATGACGAACTTCCGTTTTTAATCTCCAGAGTGATTTTAGGGCCGCTCCCGCTGGCGAATTCGCCAAAATCGGCTATAAACGGTTCCACTACAAGATCCTTGTTCAGACTGTCGATCTCGGCGGCGAATGTAATCTTATAATAAGGATTTACGGGATCGTTACAGTCTATATTCACAAATTTCCGAACTTTACCCCGTAACTTCGACGTATCCAGAGTAACCGATATTTTCGCCGTGTCGCCCGGAGCGATCCTGTCGGTGCTTAACGGAGCGGCGGTACAACCGCATGTCGGTTTCACCTTGGTTATTATCAAAGTATCCGAACCGATATTTCTAAAAGCGAAATTGTGATAAACGATATGCCCTCGGGGAACCCTGCCAAAATCCCAGAAACGCTCCAGAAACTCTATCCTTGCCATCGATGTCGGATCGACTACGATCGGGGTAGTGTATTCGGACGGTTGCTGGGCCGACGATACCGATGGAGCCATAATCGCGGCTATAATTACCAGGAGAAAAAAACCGGTTATTCTCATCGCATGCTACTCCTTTTTACCCTAAAGTACATTCTTATCGAATATTGTCAAGATGATTTCAAGAAACCCATCTCTTTCATCCATTTATCATTATAGATCTTGGAGAGATATCTGTTGCCGGAATCGGCTAGAATCACTACAGGGTATTTTATTGTTTGGTCTCTCTCCAGAATTGATCGAGCGGCGGCAAGAACCGCTCCCGATGAGCCGCCGGCGAAAATACCTTCGGCCGCGGATAGCTCTCTGGCTGTCAAAAAAGCATCCTTATCGCTTATCGAGTGAAATTCGTCGATAACCGTGAAATCCAGAGCCTTCACCGGTTTGTCTCCACCTATTCCTTCAACCTCGTAATGCGAACCCTCTTTTAGTTCTCCGCCGTCGAAAAGTGTTTTAAATATCGATCCTTCGGAATCGACGGCAATTATCTTGATGTTAGGATTTTGCTCTTTAAGAAATTTCCCTACTCCTGAAATAGTCCCGCCGGTTCCGGCCCCCGCTATGAGACAATCAATCTTGCCGCCGGAATCGCGCCAGATTTCCGGCCCGGTGGTTTCGTAGTGGCACCTAATATTGGCAGGATTGTTGTACTGGTCCAGATAGATCGAATTCGAAATAGAGCGGGAAAGCTCCTCGGCCACGTTGTAATTACTACGTGGATCGTCCGGCTTTACCGTATGTGGTGTGAGAAATAACTCTGCCCCGAACGTCTTCATCATGTCTCGCTTTTCCCTGGAATTTTTATCGCTCATCACGATTACGGCCTTATATCCTCGAGTTGAGCAAATCCACGATACTGCGATCCCGGTATTCCCCGACGTTACCTCGATTACAGTCCCGCCGGGTTTGAGCGAGCCGTCCCGCTCGGACGATTCGATCAGGTATTTGGCAAGACGGTCTTTGATCGATCCGCTGGGATTAAACATTTCCGCCTTTGCGAAAATAGTCGCCTTTAAAGACACCGATAACTTATCCAGAGGGATAAGCGGGGTATTCCCTATTAATTCCGTCATCGATACACTCATAACATCAGTTCGCCGGACCATGTGGATATTTATACTATACATTTTCTGAATTGTTGTGTTTTATTTAAATTTTATTGCTATTAAAAACATTATTAAATTTGAAATAAAAAAAAAGGGAGCCTTTTCCAGGCTCCCTTTTTATGCCGGATCGATTTGCTCGATCCTGGCGAGAATAGGATTACTTCAGCAGTACCATCTTCACGTTTTCGCTGTGACCCGACGATTCCACTCTGGCGAAATATACGCCCGACGGTACGTCGTTGGCGTTCCAGGTAATACTATACGTGCCGGCGTCGTGATGTCCCTTGGCCAGAGAAACAACCTTCTGACCGAGGACGTTGTAAACGCTCAGCTCGACTTCGCCCGGATTCGTAACGGCGTACTCGATTATCGTGGAAGCGTTAAACGGATTGGGATAGTTCTGTTTTAGAGAGAAGCTCTCGGGGATCCGATTCTCCCCGTCATCGACACCCAACTGCTGGTAATCGACAACAGCCCTGATATGGAAATCGGTGGTTGCGGCCGCCCAGTCACCAAACATGTAGTTGTTGGAGCGTCCGGTTACCGCCGGTGAATCACCCAGTATTACGGGCCACCCGGTTCTTTGTGTATAACCGAGATGGAAATCGTCATCCACCGTGAGACCCATGCCGCGGAAGTCGACATATGTCCAACCCTGCGGATCTTCCAGCGTGGACATCGGCCAGACCGCGAACGGATCGATCATCGATGCGCCGGGCATATTACCGCTGCCGTTGGCCCAGACTTCAACGTCGACAGTATCGATAGGACGATTGATGTCGGTGTAAAGCCTGATTACGCCGGTTACCAGAACGGCCGATTCATCAGGCGTGAAACGTGTCGCGCACTTGTCTCCGGGGCCGAACTCATAGATAAACTCGGGGTCGCCGTCGTCATAAACTATCATAGTTCCCGAAACGTAATGTTGCATATCGGTGGCGCCTTCGTTCCCTTCGGTGTCGGCCGCGGTGATGAAATATTCGACATGCGCGCCCGCTTCGACCTGCGGGATTATGAAGTAATAATCGTCATCGATAATTTCATCCGGATTGACAATCTCCAGGTCGCCGCCGTCAACCGAGTAACTTAACCATGCCGATTCTACACCCGAAATATCGGTTATTGTTGCCATGGTATTAAATTCTTCGGGTACGCCGGTCATATCGTCCGGACCCACATGAATAATCAGCGGAGGGCTATTATCCACGGTCAGACCATAAACCGCGAAATCATCGATGTACATACCGTCAGCATTGTAACCGGCGTCGGTTTCTAGGACGAATTTGAACCTGATGCTCTGGCCGACAAACCCGCCGAGATCGGCGACGAAGGCATGCCAGATATAATCTTCGGGATCCTCGCCGTTGAACGTGTATAAATCAATCCAACTACTACCGCCATCGGTGGATACATAGCTATAAACGTAGTCAAAACCCTGTTCGATAGCGTATTTGGTCATGAACTCGAGCCTGGCGCCGAAATAGCCGGTCAGGTCGATATCGGAGGTCATCTGCACGGAATAGGTCATGACATCGCCGTAATTTCCGCCGGGAGAATCGGTAAGAGAATTAGGATCGGAATAAGCATCTTCGTTGGTAACAGCCCAGTCGCCTGCCCAATCGCCCATGCCGCTATCGAAATTCTCGAAATAAACCTGGGTTTCTTCTTCACCGCCGCCGCAGGAAACTATCAACGCCATATCCGTAGCGCTGTCATAGTTCCAGGGCTCTTCGGGAATAGTCGTTGTCCATGCCTGGCCTATTATACCGTTTTCGGAATCCAAATCACCGGTTTCCCAGAACCAGGAATCGCTACTGCCTTCAGAGTTATTATAGATTTCCACGAAAAATGTACCGGCGGGAAGAACCATGGAGGTATTGATCACGTATATATACTCGTCAACACCGAACAGATCCCTTCCGGTATCCTCTTTCTCGTCGGCCTCGACACAATCTATACGATCGATCTCGTCGCCGGGTACTCCGCCCTGATCCTCGCGGAATATCACCGTGAAACAATCGTCCAGGTTGACATTAGAAGGATAGTAACCGCCCCAGAAAGTTAAGGAAGCGATATTCGTCTCCGCAACGAAAACGAAATTCTCGGCGAGCACCTGGAGGCCCGTTCCGCAGTTGTCGCAATCCTCATCGGAGAATATACCGTTGTCCATGTTGGGCATCTGCTCCAGGCAGGTAGCCTCGGGGCAGGAGAAATCAGCGCATTCTTCGCCGGCATATAGAACCCCGCCCAAAGCGTCGCATTCTTCCTGTCCGAAATCGCCCACGCAATCCGATTCGACACAGCAGGCGCCGAACGGCGGAATGTCAGCGTCAATGACAAGTGTGTAGTTGCCGCTTCCCGAGGACTAACCGTCGACGACAATCAGGATTTCATCCCCCGCATTAAGAGGGATATCCAGAAGCTGGGACTGAAGTCCGCACTCATCGTCGTTACCGCAAATATAGTCAGCCATCGTAGGTTCGTCCGGGCAGGTAAAATAATAAAGTGCCAGACCGGTATCGTAGTCACTGTCGCACAAAGAGAAGTCATATGTTGAGGTAGCGGAAGCGGTAAACTTATAGACTACATCGGCGGCCCCGCCGGAAGCGCTGTACCAGGATCCCTGCCAGCAATCCGGCTCCGAATTGTAAGGACCGTAATCGTTGCCGTATCCCACTGTCGTTCCAGAAGTAGAGATCGGAAGATTTCCGGTAAGTTCAAAAAAGTCGGCGCAGTTATCTCCGCCCTGCAAGATGACATTAGGGTCGGGAATTACCTGCTCGTAACTTTCAACTTTGAGATCATCGTGGATGCTTAAAGCGTCAGCCGCCAGAGCCGGACCGCTCATCAGCGCTAACGCCAGTACAAATGTAAATAAATACTTCATAAAAAACCCCTTGCGTAACGTAAAATTAATTTACTTCGCTTAGTCAAAAACTATCGCTTCGACTCCTCCTTTCTGAGAGTAGAATTATAAATTGATCGAAAAATTGTTAATGGTCATTGTCATTCTGCTTCCTAAAATAAAAATACGTTCCCCCATGTCAACCTTTTTAACCTTTCCCAAAAAAGTAATCCTCGTCTTACATTTAGACGCATAAAAAATGCCAAAATTACGAATTTATATGAACTTACAAAATAAAAAAATCGCGACCCATCCGGTTTCAGGCGGATCTCCGTTTCTCTTTACTGTGCAATAAGTTGCGGAGACAGGACCATGTTCACTATATTTTAGTTTATTTGTACGGGTAACTGCTTATCGTTCCGTTGCCCCAAAATGGATGAAATCCATTGCATATTTTTTGATAAATGGGTCTATTCCGCTCGAAAAGATCCGGCGTTTTTCAGCTTGAACTATGGCTTTTAATCAAATTATCCCGGACCTTGCCGCTTCTATCAAAAAAGTGATTGAATTTCAGATCGTTCTATGATAGTTTAGCTTCTTAAACTTGGGAGGTTTATGAAAATCCTTGTTGTAGGCGGCGGCGGGAGAGAACACGCTCTGGTATGGAAATTATCTCAATCGCCGAAAGCCGAGAAAATATATGTCGCTCCGGGAAACGCCGGAATTGAAAAGTTAGCCGAAACGGTACCGATTCCGATGGATGATCTAAAAGCGCTGGCCGATTTCGCTGAGAATAAGAAAATCGATCTTACCGTGGTAGGACCTGAATTACCCCTCACCCTGGGGATTGTCGATATTTTCGAAGAGAGAGGATTGCGTATTTTCGGCCCCAATAAAGAGGCCGCGGAGATCGAAGGTTCCAAAGCCTTCTCCAAGAACTTCATGGAGAAATACCATATCCCCACAGCCAGATTCAAAGTCTTCACCAGCCATCTCGAGGCGTTTGATTTCGCCGGATCGGCCAATTTTCCGCTGGTTATTAAGGCCGACGGTTTAGCCGCGGGAAAAGGAACTGTCGTGGTAAATAGTCCTGACGAGGCCCGGGAAAAAATCGAGGAAATCATGGTCGCAAGGGTTTTCGGAGAAGCAGGCTCCAAACTTCTTATAGAGGAGTTTCTCGTTGGAGAGGAAATTACCGTCATGGCCTTTACCGACGGTGAGCGGGTCATCCCGATGGTTTCCGCGCAGGATCATAAACGCATAGGGGAGGGTGATACCGGGCTTAACACAGGCGGCATGGGAGCCTACGCCCCCACAAGTATTGTCAGCCAGAAGATGATCAGCCAGATCACCGAGGAGATTCTCGAACCGACAATCAAAGGACTTGCGGAGCAGGGAAGAAAATATACAGGGGTCTTATATACCGGGATTATAATCACCGATCGGGGCCCCAAAGTTTTAGAGTATAACTGCAGGTTCGGCGATCCGGAGACACAGGTCGTCCTGCCTCTTTTGGAAAGCGATCTGGTAGAAATCTTCTCCGATATCGCCGATGGTTATCTCAGTATCGATGAGATCAAATGGAAAGACTCCTTCTGCGCCTGCGTTGTTCTGGCTTCCAGGGGCTATCCGGTTTCATCCGAAAAAGGTATCCCGATTAACGGACTCGATAAAGTTAAAACCAGCGATTGTTTCGTATTCCACGCCGGTACGACCGGATCTGACGATCGAATAGTTACCAACGGCGGACGGATTCTGGCAGTTTCGGCAACAAGCAGGACTTTAAAGGATGCTCTCTCGTTAGCTTATTTGAACGTAGATAGGATCAAATTTGACGGTATGCAATTTCGTAAAGATATTGGCTGGCGCGCTGGAAAAGTAGACAGGTCTTATTTTTAACAGGACAGGATATGGTATTAATAATCTTAGGCAGTAAATCAGATATCGATAAGGTCTCCGGATGCGGCGAAATGCTGAAGAAGTTCGGGGTTCCTTTCAAACAGGAAATCAGCTCCGCCCACAGACAACCGGAGAAAACGCTTAAACTCATTAAAGAAGCCGAAGACAGCGGTGTTAAAGTGATAATTGCCGCCGCCGGAATGGCCGCTCATCTGCCGGGTGTGGTCGCGTCGCATACCACTCTACCGGTTATAGGCGTGCCTGTGGCAGGTTCGGCTCTTTCCGGGGCCGACGCTTTATATTCGATCGTCCAGATGCCGACGGGGATACCTGTTGCCTGCGTGGCGATCGGTTCTCACGGCGCGAAAAATGCCGCTTTGCTCGCGGTTGAAATTCTGGCGCTTTCCGACGATGATCTTAAAGGTAAATTAAAAGAATATCGCCGGGAGCTTGCTTCGGGATAACGATCGGTCGCACCGTCCTTTTCTTGCCGAGTATCGGATCGAAAGTTATGGTCGTGAGGATTATTTGTCTTTCAGAAAAAAAATAGATACGCCGGAAGCGTCAACAACCATCTCCTTTGTCGCCAATATCGTCCTTTTGATATTGAAGCTTTACGGCGGTTTTTTCGCCGGAAGCAGGGCGTTGATTGCCGATAGCATCAATTCACTGCTCGATCTCGTGGCGAATTTCGCGGTATGGATTGGAATAAAGGTCGCTAAAATGCCCGCCGATGCCGACCATCA
>JAZGHS010000188.1:0-29206 GCA_036481315.1 Candidatus Zixiibacteriota bacterium
GCGCGTCTACCAATTCCACCACTCCGGCTAACTTACCGGACATTTCCAAACGAGCCCGGCAGTCCCCATAATATAATAGAGCCCCCGAATTGGCAAGCCGATATTACAAATCCTAAGATCATTCGCCTGCAAAAGCGGGAATATTATTTTGCTTGAAAGTTCGAAAATGTTGTCATATAAATGGTTCTATGGCGAAAAAGGGCGACAAAGCGGTCGACGAGGGGATCAAAATCGTGGCCAGCAATCGGAAAGCGCGTCACGAGTACGAGATCCTCGAGACCGTCGAAGCCGGGCTTTCGCTGGTGGGAAGCGAGGTCAAATCGCTTCGGGCTGGAAAAGCGAGTTTGCGGGAAGCGTTCGGCCTGCCGAAGGGTAAGGAGATTTTTCTCATGCAGATGCATATCCCGCCGTATGAGAAGACCGGATATGCCGGGCATGAGCCAGAAAGGCCGAGGAAGCTACTAATGCACGAACGTGAGATCCGCAAATTCACCGCCAGATCGGAGATGGACGGATTGACGCTTGTTCCTCTGAGGCTCTATTTTCGGGGGAAATACGCCAAGATCGAGCTTGCGGTCTGTCGGGGCAAAAAAAGTCACGATAAACGAGCCGCCATCAAAGAGCGGGAGACGAATCGTGAAATGGGGCGGGAGTTAAAGCGCCGCGGAAGAACTTCTTGAGGGTATACCTGTATAAGATGTCAATGCGTATCTTTGTTTTGACAATGATCCTGGTCGGATCGGCCTTCGCCGTCGATATCGAAGGGCTGAAACTTCCCGAGGGGGAGAAAACCGCGCTCGAGGCGTTTAAAATTGACGATCGCCTGTATATAAAATCGACTACCCTGGCGAAGTTTTTAGGCGGTGAAGAGTCGATAGACTTTTTCGCCAAGTCAGGGTCAATTGATTTCGGCGAATATGATATCGAATATTCCCTATTCTCGTCGTATGTGCGATGCGGGGAAAATGTCTATAACATCTATCAACCGGTTCAATTCGATAACGGAGCGTTTTTGCTTCCGATCAGATATACAATCGAAATTCTAAACAGGGTCTCCCCTCTTAACCTTGCCTGGGACGGTGAGAAAATTATCGTCTCTCCCCCGGTTTTTAACGTCAATGGTATAAGCGCGTCGCAAAAACTAAACGGCATTTTGATCGAGATCAGTTTAAAAGAAAAACTTCGGTTCGATGTTGTAAAGACCGATGATAACTGGCTTATTCTCACGGTTTCCGAGGGGAAAGTCGACAGCCTGGCGTTCACCCGACGGATTCCGGTACCGGCCATATACAATATCAAAACCTATCAATTCGAACGTTCGGCGCAGATTTCGGTCAGGATCCGCCCCAGAGATTTCACATTCTCATCAAAACTAAAAGATGATCCGTACCGGATACAAATACTGCTCAAAGGCGATAGCTTCTCCGATTCCGCTATGACCAGCGAGCATTTGATCGAGGAGGATTTCGCGGATAACCGGATCGATGTCATCGTGATCGATCCGGGGCATGGCGGCGACGATCTCGGCGCGGTCGGTCCCAGAGACACGAAAGAGAAGGATATGGTGCTCTCCATTTCGAAAAAACTATTCGATCTTCTGAACAAAGACAGACGTTTCGAGCCGGTAATGACCCGTCAGGATGATATCTTCATCCCCCTTTCCGAGCGAACATCGCTGGCTAATTCGGTAGGCGGGGATATGCTTATCTCCATCCACGCAAACGCGTCGGAGAACAAAAAGGCCCGGGGGTTGATCACATTTTTTCTTGCCGACGCCAAGACCGATCAGGCCAGGGCGGCGGCCACTTTGGAGAACTCATCGATACGATTTGAGAACGTGGAAGATCAGAGGCAATATTTGACCGATCTTGATTTTACGTTGAGGGATATGATCCAGACGCAATTTCAACGGGAATCGGCCGATCTTGCTGACATAATTCAAAAAGAAGTGAGCGGAGCTACAAAGATCCGAGGCCGCGGGGTCGATCAGGCCGGGTTTTTCGTGCTTGATAAAGCGTATATGCCGGCGGTTTTGGTGGAGACAGCTTTCATCTCGAATAAGGACGATGAGAAGATTCTAAAAGATAAGGGCTTTCAGAAAAAATGCGCCCGGGCAATCTACGATTCAATAGTGGCCTTCAAGGAAAAGTATGAGTCAATCGAAAGAATATCGGAATAAGGCGATCGGCATATTCGATTCGGGTATAGGCGGTCTGACTGTTGCCTCAGAGATATTCAAAAGCTTGCCTAATGAGGATATCATATACTTCGGGGATACCGGCAGAACTCCCTACGGCCCGCGTTCCGCGGAGATAGTGAAAAAGTTTTCGCGGCAGGATGTCAATTTCCTGATCGGGAAGGGTGTGAAATTCATAGTGGTCGCCTGCAATACCGCCAGCGCTATGGCGCTCGATTATATCGGCGGGATTTATGAAATACCGATGATCGGTGTCATCACGCCAGGGGCGACAGCGGCCGCGAAAAAAACAAAAAGCAAGAGGATCGGGGTTATAGGAACGCAGGGAACCATCGCCTCGTTGTCATACCAGAAAGCGTTAAAGTCGATCGATCGCGATTTTCAGGTCTTCCCCAAACCGTGTCCTTTGTTTGTAGCCATGGCCGAGGAAGGTTATGTCGATAAGCCGGCGACGAGGTTGATCGCCGATGATTACCTCGGGGAATTAAGGAAAAAGGAGATAGACACTTTGATTCTCGGCTGCACTCATTACCCGTTGCTGAAAAAGACTATCGCTGATGTCATGGGTTCGAAGGTGAAACTTATCGATTCGGCCGAGGAGACCGCACGAGATGTGAAAAAGACCCTTTCCCGATTAAAGTTGTTAAATCCATCCGTAAAGCCAGGGAAAAAGCGTTTTCATGTCTCCGACTCGCCGGGTAAATTCAAAAAAATAGGCGAACGATTCTTAGGACGGAAAATCGGGAAGGTCGAACTGATCGATATAACCGAGTATTGAACAAGTTGATTCGAATCGCTATGGAAAAATTAATACTGGCCACCAACAACAGGCATAAGGTTTCGGAGATAGAGGACATTCTAAAAGGGATAAACGTAGAGATATTATCGGCTGCCGATTTCGTTGATTTCCCGGATGTAGAAGAGACCGGCAAGACCTTGGAGGAAAACGCCGTTATAAAGGCATTGGCAATCCGTGAAAAATACGGTCTTCCCTGCCTTGCCGACGATACAGGCCTCGAGGTGGATTATCTCAACGGGGCGCCTGGAGTATATTCGGCACGGTTTGCCGGCGATGGATGTTCATTCGACGATAACAATAAGAAATTATTGAGATTACTCGACGGGGTCCCTTTGGAAAAGCGCGTGGCGGTTTTCAAGACGGTGATCGCCTTGGTGGATAAAAAAGGCGAGGTTGAAACCGTGGAGGGAACGCTTACCGGTTATATCGGGTTTGAAACCACGGGGAATTACGGTTTCGGATACGATCCGGTGTTTGTAGTGAATGAGCGGACCCTTGCCGAGATAACTCCGCAGGAGAAAAACAGGATCTCTCACCGAAGCGCGGCATTACGAAGAATCAAGCCGATTATTGAAGAGGCGTTTTCGGCTTAATCCTGATAAAATTCGATCTCCTTTCGGCTTGACCATGCTCGGGGAGCGGAGTATATTTGCAACCGCCAAGAAAATTCGGGGTGTGGCGCAGCCTGGCAGCGCACCTGCTTTGGGAGCAGGGGGTCGGAGGTTCAAATCCTCTCACCCCGATTTAGATAAGAAGTTCGATGCCCCCGTAGCTCAACTGGACAGAGCATCTGCCTTCTAAGCAGAGGGTTTCCCGTTCGAGCCGGGACGGGGGTATTTAATTTACCACCAGACAACAACTTCCAGTGATTACCTTAACAATAACCAGAGGCAAAAACTACAAAAAGGGCCTCTGACTAGGAGGGAATCATCGAAGCCCATTGCCATAAACCCCCATTTGTGGCAATAAAAAAGCCCCGGCAAAAACCGAGGCTTCCTTTGATCGTATTGAAGCAACTACTAACGATTGTTTTAATTTGGCTATTGTTCCACGTCCAGCGTTGAGTATGAAATCCGTATCTCCAACATCTGGTCTTGTTCATTCAAGCCAGAAAAAATCGAACTGCTATCTAACGGGATAATCAGCAGTCCGTCGAAAGCTGCCGGCTCTTGTGCCCAACTCTGGAAAGTATCAGTGATATCGAAAAACGCTGTAACCCCCGATGTTTCGCCTAACGAGGCAGTAGAAAGCTTCGTTAAGTCGAATAGGTTACCCAGGTTTTCTTTAACGTAATCAAATGATTGCCAATCCATTTCCTGACTGGTCGATATGGGTACGCTCCCGAGCGTCATCGGCATTCCCTCAGGCAACTCAAACGACATTGTTGCGGCAAGCTCTGCGAACGTGATCATCGCGGAATCAAGCTCGGATGGGATTTCGAAATTCAGAATCAGTGCGCATTGCTCGAATAACTCGGAAGATTCGATTACCGTCGTCTGTATCTCGCTGATTATGATCTCCTCGGCCTTAGCTGGTGACGGCAACAGTAAGGCCATCATCAAGCCCGATACTATCATAAGGCAAATGATCTTATACATCTTGGGACCTCTACTTTAAAAGGGTTACTTTTTCGACGGCTAACTTATTGCCGGATTCAAGTCGGAAGAAATAAATACCGCTTCCGACAACTCTGCCGCTTTCGTTCTCGCCATTCCAGACTATGGTATGTGTTCCGGCGGTGAAATGTCGGTCAACTATAGTTTTAACTTTACGGCCAAGTAAATCGAAGACTGCTCCTTGCGCCTCTCCGGCGTCAGGCATGCTGAATTCAAACATCACGTTGGAGTTGAATGGATTGGGGTAGGCGGAGGAAATCGACAATCGCTTTGGAACAATATCGTTTCTTACACCTGCTTTGGGAAGCATGCCATCATAAGGATCATCATCGAGCCAATGACTGTAGTCCAAATTCCCAATAAACCTAAAATCATGCGGATCATTTGAACCCCACCAATTTCCGATAGCCAAAATTGGATCAAGCGGCGGCAAATAGACGTCCCAGATGAAATTCCAGGATCCTTGCAATCCCTCCGCGATGGAGTTCCCTCCCCCGCGTTCGTCTATTCCAAGTATTGGCCACGCGCTGTTGACAACGTAAATCCCGCTTTTTGAATAGCCCTTGATTCTATTATTGAATATTACCGGCTGGGCGTAATTAATAGGGCCAAAATCAGTGCGGATAACATAGCAGCCTGTTTCAGAACCTATTAAAGAATTGGGATATTCTTCAGGCACTGCGCCAATCCATGCCTTTATCAAAGGGTATGAGTTCATCACATAAACGTTGGAGAATTCGTTATCGTGAACATAATTTCCCAGTATGAAGATAAATCCCCGACCATTTGATTCAAAGCCAGCTTTTGTACATTCAGCGATTTCATTCCTTTCCGCCAGGATGAAAAATGGGTTGTTTAAGCTTATCCCCGAATATTTAATTAAATCCTCTCTACCGGAACGAATCGCGTTCATCCATAGCCAACTTGCCACCCCATTATTCTGCTGGATACCATAATGGTCGACCCAATATATTGTATTGAAGGTGGCGTATAGTAAAAGGACCCCGTTAGCAACGATGCCGTCATTACTGTTGAAAATCTGATTATTATCTACAAATGCCCAAGTCCAGTAAATGTAATCGCAAGGTAGCTCGGGGGGCTTCTTGGGTTTTGGCGGATATTTCGGGTTCCAAATAGTATCGGGATTTATAAGTGGGTCTTTAGGATCCCATGGTTTTGAACAATCTACCCAATCTGCCGTTCCGACAAGATAGATACCATTATCGGGATTATCATATATGGTACAACTATCAACTCCAATTCTAAACAAAAGACCTTCAGGAGGTTCTTGAAGGTTTGCGCAATAGACTCCATTTTGTTGATTTTTTCTTATTATGGAGTTGCCGACTCCAAAACTCATACTACTTTGACTCGATAATCCGTTTACCCCATTTTCCACAAGACAATAATTTAGACCTGTGGATGGAAATGTGATGATAGAATATGGGGGAATACTCTCGTCTTTAAAGTACTCTGATATTATCCCTCGCCAGTCGCCTCCGTACCCTGTTGTCCTCGATGAAGTGAAAACACTCAAATTATTCTCATCAAGGCCATCAGCCGTTAGGGCGTCGTTTACTACGATACCTGAGAGATTGGTGGTACCGAGGTCAAAAATATAGGTAAATTTCACGGAAGTTACCGGGCTGATATTTAGCCTGGCATGCAAAGCTATGGGATCTGGATTTCCTTCTACAAGTTTCGGACGGATTATTACATCACCATTCACCAATATTAAGCCCGGACCCCAATAATATTCGAGGTACGGTGAAAGACCGTTCCCAACATACATACCATTAATCACATTATGAGGATGATACAGTAGCCCCTTATTCGTAGCGGCGACTATCCCGGTTTGTTGTTGGCCATAGCTGTTATAGTCATAATTCCGGAGACGCCTGATATCCACGTCTTCCGGAAAGGACGAATCCTCGTTCCAGGAGCGAGCTGAATCCGCTGAAATGAAAAATCTATCAGCCGCTCCATTATCCATAACCGCCTGCACAACGAATCCGTCCACGTAGTTGTCTGAGGGAGGAGAAGGATCTAAAGTATACTCGCCGCTTTCGACAAGTATATCGGTAATATCATTAGCGCCGGGGGGAAGTTGATTGTCTTTGCGGGTCCAGGAGACGTTTAAATCGTTTGTCTTATAAATACCGTCATCGGTAGCGGCGTAATATGAAAACGAGTTACCGCTGGCGTCCTTTAATCCCTCAACCCTATAGACCTCATTTACCGAGCCGAGACCGCCGTCGCTGAAGGACCAACTGTCGCCTGAATCTGTAGAATAAGCTATTTTATGGTTGTTCTGACCGTTCGGTTTTCCAGCGAGCAGTAACATAAAATTCCCGGAACCCAGGTCGACTATTGAAATGGAGTTGACAATATCCATCTCCAACTCTAATGGTGGAAGTTGCCACGCTTCTCCCACGCTATTGCCTTTATAAAAATTGGCCGGTGTATTACCGGAAATAGCATAGGAATTGTCAGCGTCCATCCCCATCGCTTCAAACGGTGGATTGCCAGTTATCGCCACCTCCGCCCAATCAGTATCGTTATACCTTATGAGCTTGCCTTCGCCCAGATCATCTTTCGAGCTGGCGATAACGTTGCTTCCGTATCCTGCAATAGCCAGTCCGTCGAATTCGCCGTCGATGCCGCTGATATTGGCTACAATATCATCCTGGCTTAATCCGATGGTTGGATCGATAGGATCAAATAGGCTAAAATCAAGATTGAGATTGAAAATGGCCCCTGTTTTATAATTAAGTGTATAGTTGTTCTGGCTACTCGAGCTATTAGTCCAGACCGATTTCAGGTCGGCTTTGAGCATCACGTCTTTTTCCGGTTGGGCGGTCCATACACTATATTCTTCGGCGACCTTTACAAATCTATGAAGAGTACCGGCGTAGACTTCTGTCTCGCTAATCGAAGCGACGGAGAACACGTTGTTATCCGCGTCGTTGTCGTACACATGTGTCCATTGAGTTTGATCTGTGTATTTAAACACACCTATGTCAGTGGCAATATAAAACGAAACGTATGCTTGTACGTATGTGATCGAAATGTCTCTAATCACATTGTCAGCTGTTAATTCAGCGGGCATAACTATTTCGTCATGCCAAGCCGGGCTTAAACCATTATTTTTGATTATTTGCCATTGGCCATTCTGTATAGCCGCGGCAAGGATGTAGGTTTGATCGGTATGAACAACATCGAAACATGCTATCTCCGAGACACCGAGTTCAAGACCGATCATATCCTCAAATTGATTTAGATTGGAGTTATACCGGAAAAAGCAGGCATCGATCGGCGCTCCGCTCACCGCAATTAAGAAATCATCGGGCAAACCAGAATCAGGCATCCATTCAATATCGTTGATGGCATAATCATCGTAGTCTTCTACTGATGTCCAGTTACCACCGTGGTTCTCGGTTTTCCAGATTGTGGCATTACTACCATCCAGGGAACAGCCGACTAACGCCCTTTGATTGTTATGGGGGCTAGCGGCGCAGCCGGTAAAATTCGAGTTTTCAGGCGGTATTGTTGAGGCTTGCCAATCTGCACCCCCGTTAAAGGTACTGTATACGTCATTTTCTAATGATGTATAGTACGCGTGCCCCCCATAACCTGGATCTTTGCACACCGAGATGCTATTGGCGGGCTCAGTGCTTCTATCTCGAATAAGCCATGAATTTCCGTTATCGTCCGATCTGAAGACTGTATAGGTCGCCGCCTTGTCGCTGCCAAATGAATATATATAGTCGCTTGCGATTGAAATTCCGGCCGGCTTATAGATCCAATAAGGCCCGTCGAGTTCATGCCAGTAAGTATGGATCATGTGCCGCTGGCCAAATACAGCGGATGTTAAGAGTAAAAACAGCAATAGAACCGTGATAATTTTAATCGTTTTCACGGATCCCTCCTTGATTTGTCGTTACCTCAAATATAAGATTTTTTTCGATGTGTAGCCTTGTGATGTCTTTGCTCTTATAAAATACAGACCCGATGAAACCGGTTGTTCGGTATCATCGGTAGCATCCCAAATAAACACGCCCTCCTTTCCAGTAGTTTTGATGGATTTGATAAGTTGTCCGGTTATGTTGTAGATCTGTATATCACTTCCCTCGATTCCTATATAAGTTATGATAGTATTCGCATTGAAGGGATTGGGATAAGATTCTATATATATATTTGTCGGGGTGGAAGTCTCTTTATTCTCTATGCCGGTTAACGGATCGTTCACGCAATAGTATAAGCCAGGCGCGCTAAGTCGCATATCTCCCCATAAAACGTGTATTTTGTTATCTGTCATACACGCAATTGGCGCGTGAGAATCATAATTAGCATTCGATAATCGTTCCTCCTCTATCCACGTCTGACCGTAATCCGAACTGAAAATAGCCATTACTTCGTTATTGCCATTCTCAAATCTCGTATCCTGCCAGGTAGCCACTATCAGGCTATCTTTTATATAAACAGTGCCCATCCAGACCTTATGCAGATCGGTTAACACCTGTTCCTCCCCCCAGGTTTCTCCACTATCAAAACTCTGTTTGATAAATAGATCTCCGGTAAAGCCATAGGGAGAGTATTTGAAGCCATTCCAACTGATGACAACATGAGTATCCTGAACGGCAACAAAGGCTCTTTGGGCGCCAAGGGAATCCTGGGCAATATCTATCTCCTCCGACCAGGTCTGACCGCTATTTGTACTCCGGGAATAGCGGCATGATACTGTCCCCTCCTCATTCACCCAAACAAGGTGTACATCGTTCCCCGATGCCCGCACCGCCATCGGCTGGGGAGTGCTATTAAGATAAGCCACGTTCACCCCACGCCCGTTCCAGGTATCCCCCCAATTCATCGATTTAATTACGTAAATGGAATCCCTAACACTATTCCTATATGAAGCAAAAACCTTATTGTTAACGTTATTAAACGATGCAAAATAATTATAATCCCAGCTCGTATTTGGTAATATACGGGTCATGTCACTCCATGTTGTTCCCGTATCAGTACTTCTGTAGTAATAGAGGCTGTTCCCTTCGCCCTGCTCTTGGACCCCCAATCCAATCATCAATTCGGAGCCATTCTTCATAATCTCGGGCCATAGATGAAATAATACCCTGGTCGTATCCTCAAGAGTAATAAATGGCTCCCAGTTCTCGCCGGCATTTAAGCTATTGATGAAATAAGTTCCCCGCGCGGATAATGTCTGATAGGCCACAAACAGGGAATCACCCGCTGTCTCGACCCTGGCCCTGTATACGTTATCCTGTTCGGTCAGCCTCCGCTCCGCCCCCCAATCCAGCGGGAGATACGGGTCGAAGGAGCCGCCGCGGTCGTAGGCTCGGGCTTCTTCCAACGTATATCGGCGGTACTCCAAGAGCCCTTCATCCGCCAGCTTCTTATTCGGGTAGACGTAAGTATTCTGGGCGAGGGCGGGGGCAAACACCATGAAAGCTGTTATCAGTATCGTGATTTTATACATTTCCTTCCTTGGCAGCAGGTCCAGCAACTCCTTCTAGTTATACCTTTAAAGTTAACAAATATTCCGAATTTTCCTATCCATTTTTTATAGCTGTTTTGAAAAGAAATGCGGAAACCATGTTGTCATTTCCAATTTAACTTCAACGGTATTATTCACTTGTACCGCCTTTCAGAATCATCATGATATATTATCGGCCCAAATCAACGGCGAATTTTTTTGTCTTCCCGGGGGGAGGGAAATATTAGCCATAAAAAATGATATATTGAAGATCCTGTCAAGTAATTTCTCACAAATACGAATTGGTTTTCGACAAAATCATAAAAATGAGAATGAAAATTATATATTTGTGCATATATAATATTTTGTCCAATTTTGACATATGGGAAATTCCTAAAGGCATCATTGCCACAAAGTTCCCGTTTGTAGCAATGGAATGCTAAACCTAAAGCGATTATGTTGTTAACGTCTAATCAACCTGTCGGAATAATTAGAAACGCTGAACTGCATTATATGTCCACTTTTTACATACACCTCTTTTTAACACTTTTCTAACAGGATTAATCAAAACGGGGAAAAACGGCGGGCAGGGGTGTTCGTGTAAGCCTTTGCTATTACTGCAGGTTAGTGCTTAATGTTTTTGCTGTTTGAGCTATTGAAAAGGCTTATAGCCTTAAGAAGTGTCCCAAGCCAGCAAAATAAAAACACCATTAAAATAATAAGCGGAAAGGATTCTGCCGTTCCGCTTATTACTTATGGAACATATTGTAAAATACTAAGCAACGAGCCGGTAATCAAATAAATATAGCCCTCATTATAAAAAATGCATTGGGCTACGCCAACTCCCGAATAAGTTTCTATGATAACTGGACTCGTTGGGTCGGAAATATCAAAAACCTGCACGCCAACATTGTCTACTGCTACAAAGGCATGATTTTCAGATACAGTGATTCCTCTAGCATCATCAGAAGTTATATAGCCAAATTCAAGGTTTGGGTTGAAAGGATCGCTTACATCAATAATTCGAATTCCCTGGGAGCCACAAGCTAGGTAAGCATAGTTTCCTTCGATAATAATATAACTTTCAGCATCCTTCAAAGTTAAAGTCTATTCCAATTCTCCTAACTATCGGATACTGTTTCAATTCTCTCGTGAAGTTTTGAATCAGAAACCGACTATTTGTGGTTGATTTATTTCCCGCAAAAAGCATTTATACTGATTGCCCTTTAGCCATTTTCCCGATTCGAATTTGTTTATATTCATAATCGTTCATGGGAATAATACAACATTTTTTATTTTATGCAAAGGGTGAAAAGTAAAATATGAATTCCTATATTTTACCTTCGGTTTTTATTAGGGTAAGAGATAAATTAATTTTATTGTTGAAAAAGTGTTTTATATAAGGTAAAATTGCGGCTATGACGAAGGTAGCAATCAGAGGCAATTTGGTTAAGATCAGCCCGAAAACGGGCAGAAGTAGGGCCTCTGGTTTTCTACGGAAATACGGTAATCGTAACATCGTAAGCTGTTGTCTCGCAACGTATTTATATTCGGGAAAACCGAAAAATAGAGCATCTGCCTTCTAAACAGAGAGTTTCCCGTTCGAGCCGGGACGGGGGTATTTTTTCTCACGATATGATGCTATATTTTATTCTGGGAATTCATGAGTGAATGAATTATATTATGAATGCTTCGCGGACGATACGGTCGCATCCTGTTGGCAATACCGAAGTAATTAACGAGCGCGGTTTTACGGCCGGTCGACCAATTTGACAACTGGTATCGAGTCTATCGGGATCCGGCATCCAGGGAGATTTATCGATGGCAAAATTATTTCCAACGATTTCTATTTGCTTCTTCTTAAGTATGTTTGCCGTAGTTCATAGCGCTGACGATTTATCTGACTCAAGTGACGGGCTTTTCAATCCCCCCCCCGTCCCGCTCGATTTCTGCCAGATGGTCGATGCCTGCGATTTCCCGACCTATAATATCAACTCCTTAGCCTCGGGAAACCGAATTGTCTCATATTACGACCCCGAACTAGAATGTTCCGCCCCGGCGTACCCGTTCAAAATTACAACCTTATGGACAACATTTTACGATGTTTGCAATCCGTGCGTTCTGTGGCCTTTTAATGCTGATTTGGTAGTTTACGATCCGGTGCAACCCGGTGAACCGTGTCAGGGGCCAGGAGTGGAAATTTACCGTGAGAGTTACTCCTGTGATGAACAAACATACGGTTACCCTAATATGGGTCCGATGACTTTATCAACGCCTCTGTGTATCGATAACCCGTTTTTCATCGGTATCGAATATACCGGTCAACCGTTCGGCCTATACCCCCCGATTATGATCGGCGATGTGACGAGATGCCCTACCGAGGAATGTCGTCACTGGGGAGGAATCGGCGACGTTTGGTGGGGGTGGAGCGAGTACTGGGGATCGATTTTGGGGGCGCCCGCTTTCCGGGTCGATGGAGAGATAAATTCTATTAGCTGCGCGCCGAATCAAGATATCCCAACCCTCACGCAATGGGGAATACTGATAATGGGACTGATTTTATTGACCTGCGGAACAATAGGTGTGATACTGAATCGAAGGCGCGGGGCGCTGTTGAAAACCGGATCAGTTTTATCTCTAAGATATCCAAAGGAGAGGCGATGAAATTCAGGGCGGTGGTTTTATTTTTAGTGATAATAACAGCCTTTTGCCAGACTGCGGTATCATCGGAGAATCCTATGCTGGTCAGGATAGAGCTATCCGGAGAAACCGATATCGAGCGATTGACAGGTTTGCATTTCGATATCCCATATGTATCCGATACATTCGCGGAGATAGTTATCTTTCCGGGGGAAATCGGAAAATTGAACGAAGCCGGGTTTAGTTTTGAAATTATCCATGAAGATATAGTGAGTTTCTACCAGGACCGCAATCCGTTGAACCTCGATATGGGCGGTTACCCTACTTTCGCCGAGGCGATCGATATTATGGATTCTCTTCATAATCGGTTTCCCATGATCGTATCATCCAAATGGTCTATCGGTACGACCTGGGATGATAATAACCTCTGGGTATTCAAGATTTCGGATTATGTAAATAGCGATGATGATGAACCCGAGGTTTTTTACAACTCCCTAACCCATGCGCGCGAGCCGATCGGCATGACATGGCTTTTACATTTCGCGGGATGGCTATGCGAAAATTACGGATTTGATCCGGTCGCTACCGAGATAGTGGACAACCGCGAGCTTTTCTTTTTGCCAGTATTCAATCCCGATGGTTACGAATATAACCGACAGACAAGCCCCAACGGCGGCGGTATGTGGCGTAAGAATCGGCGAGATAACGGCGACGGCACCTACGGCGTGGATCTCAATAGAAACTGGGGTTATATGTGGGGATACGACAATATCGGATCGTCGCCGGATACCTACAGCGAAACATACCGGGGGGTTTGGGCGTTCTCCGAGCCGGAGACACAAGCTGTCAGGGATTTTATAATATCGCGATCGTTCTCATTTATTGTCAACTCTCATGCTTACGGGGAATATTTATTATACCCTTGGGGATATGACGACATATACACACCAGATCACGATTTCTTTACATCCATCGGCGATTCCGCATCTACCCTAACAGGTTATCAACGTGGAACCGCGTGGGAATTATTGTATAACACTAACGGCGACGCCAACGACTGGGATTACGGCGAACAGATCGATAAGCCCCTGATATTTTGTATGCTGCCCGAAACCGGTAGTAGTTTCGACGGATTCTGGCCGCAGGAATCGAGGATTCCGGAACTAAACGAGCAGATGCTTCCCCTGGGAATCTATATAGCCCAGCTTGCAGGCTCCCTCGCCGGATTGGAATTCGAATATCCGGAGGGAATCCCGGAGACCCTTACGCCCGGGCTATCGACTTCTTTCGATGTCAATATCAACGGAATTCGCGGCGGCCTCCCTATTTCCGGAAGCGGACAGCTTCACTATTCTATTAACGGCGGTGAGTTTTACGATGTTTTCATGGATGAATACGAGGCAAACAACTACCAGGCTGTATTGCCCGCTATCGATTGCGGATCGATTATCGAATTTTATATTACCGCGACAGAATTTTCAGCAGGTGTTATCAGCGATCCCCCTGACGCTCCTGCCTCGACATTCCGCGCGGTTCCCATCACCGATATAACTGAAGTATTCAGCGATGATTTCGAAACGGATCTCGGATGGACGGTTATAGATTCGGGCGGCTTGGTCGACGGTACCTGGAACAGAGGTGTGCCGGCAGGCGGCGGTGATCGCGGCGATCCCCCTACCGACTATGACGGTTCGGGATATTGTTACCTGACCGATAATGTCTACGGCAACTCCGATGTCGATGACGGATATACTTTTCTTATCTCCCCCGCTTTTAATCTTGAGGGTGTCGAGGCTACGATCAGCTATGCTCTCTGGTATACTAACATTTTCGGCGACAATCCCAATAACGACCTGTTTAAAGTTTATGTATCAAACGACAATGGCGCGAATTGGGTCCTGGCCGAAACAATAGGACCGGTAACCCAGCCGGGTTGGACCGAGCATTCGATTTCAGTTAATGATTTTGTGGCACCGTCAAACCAGACAAAGGTCCGATTCGAGGCCTCCGACCTCGGGGGAGGATCGGTTGTGGAAGCGGGTATCGATGCCTTTTCAATAGAGGCTATCGAATGCGATACCGCTCAGGATATCCCCACCCTCTCCGAATGGGGCATGCTCTTAATGGCGTTACTATTGCTGGCGGTCGGGACGGTGGCGGTAGCGTGTCGAAGAAAGGCGGCGCTTTGCAGTGCTGCTTGACCGTTCCGCTGATATATTTGTTTGAAAGGGATTGCATTTTGCAGTTCCTTTATTCTTTTACGCGCCTCCCGGCTGTTGAGGGATGGGGGCCGTTGCCTCATTGAAAAAGGGCTTGCAATTATAGTCCAAAGACCATATATTTCATTGTTACACGATTTTTTCCTCTGCGAGGCTGCTACTACTGAATGGACGGAGGTTTGTCATGAAAGGGTATATAGTTATTTTGGTAGTTGGTGTTTTGGCTTTTGCGATCCCCTCCCATGCCACGATTATCAACGTGCCTGCAAACCAGCCGAATATTCAGGCGGGGATAAACGCCAGTTCCGACGACGACACGGTGCGGGTTGCCTCAGGCACTTATGTCGAGAATATTGACTTCAGCGGTAAGAATATTGTCGTCGGCTCATGGTTTCTGGACGCCGGTGATCCATCGTATATCTCGTCAACGATTATTGATGGTAACCAGGCAGGAAGTGTTGTGTCTTTTTCTAATCTTGAAGATAATAGCGCTGTTATTAGCGGAAAGCAATACTATTTGATCGCGGATAATATTGAATGTCCGGGCTGTCTTCAAGATAGTCCGGAAGTTTTTCTTGCCAAATTTCACTAATAGTATATATTATCAAATGTATAACTGTTTTGTGGGCTGCGATTTTTAATAATTGGCATTAATACCCTGCTCGGAGGATGTAATGAGAATAGTTAAGGTTTTATTGTTGGCGATAGTAATCTCTCTACTTGCCGTTCCAGTATTCGCTACAGAACATTTTGTCGTGATACCAAATGGTGGCGGATTTTTCCCTGCGATTATTACTATAGAGCAAGGTGACATGGTCACCTGGACGAATTTCGATCAGATAAGCAGCCCTCATAATGCCACATCTGACGACGGATTATGGGATACCGGCAGTATTCCGCTCGGAGATTCCCGCTCTGAAACCCTGAATCTCCCTGCCGGTGATTATATGTATAGTTGCACATTTCATGAATATGAGCAGGGAATGATAACAATCAATGCTCTATCGATCCCCACCCTCGATGAATGGGGTATGCTCTTAATGGGGCTATTGTTACTGGCGGTTGGAACTGTGGCAATTGTAAGGAGTAAAGAAACAGCGTTGGGCCAAAACAGTTGATTAATCGATAATTATCAGCCGCAATAACTGATCTATATGCAATTAGCCCGAGCTTATAAATAATCCGATCTATAATTAATCATTCTATCTAAATGAACCTCCAGCGTTACGCACACCAAAAGTAACTCCAGTAAAACCTTATCTTAAGTCGGTTTACAGATAAGACATAAAGAAATTTTACTTGACATAATACGTGGAATAAACTATCTATACTATTGGCTAAAATAATCTTCGCGCACTGCCCCGCTCGTTTCGCAACAAAGTAAAAGACACAGGAGACTGCATCAGTTTTTTTTAGAATATTCTTATATTTTAATGAAAGGATTGGCGTTATGAAGTTGCACAAAAGATTCCTAATTTCGATCGCTATATTTGTATTGATTGGGATTATGTATGCCTCGCCGATAATGGCTCAGGATCCGTGTATTGCTCCGGATAACGGCGGCACCGTCGATCTTCCTGCTGCTTGTCCCTATGTCGCTCCGCTGGGGCCGATGTTTATCATCGACGGCTTACCACCGAGCGCCACAATCGAGTTAGATCCGATTCTTATGAATTTTATCAACATTGTCCGGACGCCGGGAGGTTCGTTAGGGGGTCAGATTCAGGAGTTTGACGCGACTCTCGATCTAACCGTTTCGGGTACGGGAGATCTTTCAGGTTTCAATCGTCATCTTGCCGTGCCGGTTTCCCTCGAGGTCCACACAGCGCCGCGTAATCCGGGCGACCCGGTTCAGGAGTTTCCCGCTTTAATATGGCGTTTAGATGGCCAGCTTTTCGGAGACCCCGATTTCTGCGAATTTATAGTCAGAGGGGGAGCCTTTTATGATCTGCCAGGCCCCGGGCAGGTAACATTGACCGACCTTGAGAACGGGACTTTTAATGTCGACAGTTTTTTCGATGTCTCATATCAAATTCAGTTCCAGGGTTGCCCCGGATCGTTACTTGACGGTTATTTGGGCACGACCACAGATTCGGTCCTGTTGAAACAAGGTAGTGGCGAAATTCCGGCCATTGGCGCGTGTTGTGAATCCGATGGTTCATGCCTCGTATCCTTAGAAACATATTGCCAAACAATCGGCGGAACGTATTACGGGGATGATACTGAATGTTCGGGCGATGGAGACGGTGACGGTTACGATGACCTATGTTTTCCACAAGGTACTTGCTTAGCCCCTGACAACGGCGGCGGCACCGTGGATCTTCCCGCCGATTGCGATTTCACCGCGACCGACGGACCTATGCTGATAGTGGCAGGGCTACCGCCTAATACAACTATTGAATTAGATCCTATCTTCAACTGGTTTACTAATATCCAACGAAATCCGGGCGGTACTCTTGGAGGTGAAATCGAGGTATTTGAATCAACGCTCGATCTCACAGTCAGCGGAACCGGAGATTTATCAGGCTTTAACCGTCACCTGGCTGTGTCGATAACATGCGAAATTCATACCGCCCCTCGAAATCCGGGAGATCCCGTACAGACTATCCCTTCTGTTATAATGAGATTCGACGGCGAGCTTTTCGGCGATCCCGATTTCTGTACTTTCAGGGTTACCGGGGGTAATGAACACGGTCTACCGAGTCCAGGGCAAACCACGTTAACCGAACTTCCCGGAGGATACTACGAAATCGACAGCTTTTTCGATATCACCTATCGGATCGAATTCGAAGGATGTCCCGGATCCCAACTTGATAGCTATTCCGGAACGACGGAAGCTATAGTCCGATTGAAGCAGGGCTTGGGAACGGTTCCATTAACAGGCGCCTGCTGTAACCCGGACGGTTCCTGTCTGGTAACTACCGCGACATATTGCGAAAGTATCGGTGGGATATACGATGGCGATGATACGCAATGTCTCGGTGATGACGACGGCGACGGCTACGATGACCTATGTTTTCCCCAAGGTACTTGCCTAGCGCCTGATAACGGCAGCGGCACGGTCGATCTTCCTGCTGCTTGTCCCTATATCGCTCCGTTCGGGGCGATGCTTATTACAGAGGGACTTCCGCAAGGCACCACCATCGAGTTAGATCCTATCCTCATGGATTATTACAATATTGTCCGGACACCGGGAGGTTCGTTAGGCGGCGAGATACAGGAGTTTGACGCGACTCTCGATCTAACTGTTTCGGGTACGGGAGATCTTTCGGGTTTCAATCGTCATCTTGCCGTGCCGGTTTCCCTCGAGGTCCACACAGCACCACGAAATCCGGGCGATCCGGTTCAGGAGATGACTGCTTTAATATGGCGTTTAGATGGCCAGCTTTTTGGAGATCCCGATTTTTGCGAATTTATCGTCCGAGGGGGAGCCTTTTACGATCTGCCGAGTCCCGGGCAGGTAACGTTGACCGATCTTGAGAGCGGGCTTTACAATGTCGACAGTTTTTTCGATGTCTCATATCAAATTCAGTTCCAGGGCTGCCCCGGTTCGTTACTTGACGGTTATTTGGGCACGACCACTGCTTGGGTTCTGTTGAAGCAGGGAAGCTATGAAGGCTCGGTTACAGGCGCCTGTTGTAGAGCTGACGGTTCATGTTTGGAGGTATCTGAGTCCTATTGTCAGAGTATCGGCGGTACATATGACGGAGATGATTCCCAATGTTTGGGCGACAGCGACGATGACGGTTACGATGATTTGTGTATTGAGCCCGGCAGCTGTATCGCGCCTGATAACGGCATCGGTACGGTCGATCTTCCCGCAGCCTGTCCCTATAACGCTCCTATTGGCCCGATGTATATTATCGATGGTTTTCCTCCGGGAACGACTATTGAATTAGAGCCGATTCTGATGGATTTTATCTGCAATGAATACACTACCTGTTCTATATCTATGCCTTCGGAAGGATGTGAGGCTTCCGGAGGTTCGTTGGGCGGTCATTATCACTGTTTTGAGTCGACACTCGATCTTACCGTAACCGGCACCGGGGAACTTGCGGGATTCAACCGCCATCTGGCCATACCTATGACATGCGAGGTTCATACCGGGCCCCGCAATCCGGGCGATCCGGTACAGATGTTCCCCACTGTTATGTTCCGCTTTGACGGTCAGCTTTTTGGGGATCCCGATTTCTGCGAGTTCATTGTCATAGGGGGTAACGACAACGAATTGCCGAGCCCGGGGCAAATGATGCTGACCGATCTTGGTAATGGCCTATACGACGTCGACAGTTTTTTCGATATTACATATCAAATCCAATTTCAGGGTTGCCCCGGATCGATTTTGGATGGTTATGAGGGTACGACCACGGCTTCAGTCCGCCTGAAGCAGGGCGTCGGCGAAATCCCGCAAAATATCCCTACTCTCTCTGAATGGGGGATGATATTAATAGGGCTATTGCTACTTACGGTCGGGACTGTGGCAACGATAGCAACGGTAAGGCGAAAGAAGGTGGTGCTTTAAAAGTATTACGCCTAATGGGGGGATCTATAGGCCCAATTTTCATCGTTCGCAGATAAATTACGTTTAAAGCACATCGACCAAATAATCGGAGGATTGGATGAAGGGTATAAAGTTAATTTGTGTCTTATCAATCCTGTCAACTTTCGTGGTAGCGCGTGCGGACTGGTCATCGGGGGACGGACATAAAATGCACTTCCCGCAAAACCCGAACATGGCGGGCTGGGATGTTAAAGCGTCAATACCGATAATTCTGGCTGAAGATTGGCAATGTTCTGAAACGGGATGGATTAAGGACATTCACTGGTGGGGTTCCTGGAGGAATGGAGAAGAAGGTGAAATTTACGGCTTTATATTGAGCATTCACGAAGATATTCCCGCCGATCCTGAAAACCCCGCATGTTTCAGCAAACCCGGCGAAGCTTTATGGGAGCATCTCGTAGTAGATTTCATCGTCGCCGAGCCATCCGATCCTCCGGAATCGCAGGGCTGGTATGATCCCTCGACTTACGAAATAATTTATGACCATAATACCGCCTATAAGCAGTACAATGTATTCCTACCCGAATCCGAGTGGTTCCTGCAGGAAGAAGGTACCGTATATTGGCTGAACATCATGGCTCTTGTCGCAGATCCCGAGAATACGGCGTGGGGTTGGAAATCAACATTAGATCATTGGAATGACGACGCCGTTTTCTCATCGGGCCCCGGATTAAGTTGGTTTCATATGTACGAACCAGCCGGATGGCCTCCCTACGTTCCTGGTGATGTAGATGGCGACTGTGATGTTGACTTGGACGACCTGAACTTCCTTACCGACTATCTTCAATACGGCGATCCAACTCCGCCACTTGTTGTCGAATACGTCGGCCCATTTTATCCGGCGGCTGATGTTGACGGAGACTGTCAGGTGAATGTTCATGATATGATTTATCTCGGGTATTACCTTGATTCTAATGGACCTACCCCAATATACTGTTTCGAATTCTCCCCCGAAGGATCGGGTAATTCCCTCGATCTGTCTTTCGTTGTAAATAGCGGTCAGGCCGAGGATGTACCGACGATTAATGAATGGGGAATGCTGATAATGACGTTAATCCTGCTGGCGGTCGGGACGTTCGCGGTTTTGAGAAAGAGAAGCCATCTCATAAAATTGTCGGTAAGATAAACACCGATTTTCCCGGCTTTTTGATGATATTATTTTATTAGGTCTATCCACTTATGGATATACTCATTAAGCCAATAAATGCTTGACAACGATATGATCAGGATGTATTATTTTCGTGTGTTTAGGGTGATCCTCTGCCCGGGTATTTGTAAATTAGTGAAACATTATTAATAAGGTGTTAATACGGTTGCGATAATATCGATTAAAGGAAATTATAACATGTCGATTCCAGTTAAACTAAACCGGGAGGAATTATGAGGTTGTCGGTTATTATTTGCGTATTTACTTTCTTATTATCATCGGGTTCTGCCATTGGGCAATCACCCGTCGAAATCTGGTACGGCAATCCGGACGGCAGCCCTATGGAAGTTCCCATCGGTACAGAAATTCAGGTTCCGGTATTTATCCGTACTTCGCCGGACATAAATTTAATCTATGGGAGCGTCCTTCTGGCCACGGATGATCAATATATAACATCCAGATCGAACGCAAACCTGCATCCGCCCGTATCAACGTGGATGGGTAGCTGGTTCGGACCTTTCCCGGATTCGCCTAATCCGGGGATAACTTCAAATGAATGGTCGGGAATGGATCATTTTCGAACAGCGCCTCTTCATTTTGAATCGCCGACATTACTATTCAGATTCCCGATGACCGTTTCGTCCGATCCGGAATTGATCGGACAAACCGTGACCGCGTTATCCGCGGGCTATAATCCGAATTCCCCTACACCGGAAATCCGTTGGACGTTTTTTATAGACGAGAACATGAATTATCATTATCCGGTAGAACATTATTCTCAACTCACGTTTATAGACGCGAATATCCCTACTCTATCCGAATGGGGTACGATATTGATGGGATTGCTGTTGTTGATGTTCTGTTCGGTAGCTGTTATTCGCAAACGTAAAACAGTCTTGGGAAAAGCGGCTTTTTTCGCGATTTTGATCGTGTTCGGAACTGTCTTTATCGCTCCTCAACTCGGATACGGCGACGAGCCGATATCTGATAATCAAACGATGCTGGTTCCGTGTCCCACTACTTATGTGCCCGGCGATTTTGATGGCAATGGTATATTCGATACAGTCGATTTCATCAAAACGACAAATTATATACTTACCGGTTCGCCTACGCCTGACTTGATTTGCGAATGTTGGCTTGATGATCCGCCGATTCAATTGCCGGTAGCGCTCGATGTGAATGGCAGCTGTCACATTAATATCGCCGATGTTGCATACATGTTCGAGAATCTCAGAGGAGGTTATCCCTCGGAATTTAATTATTGTTCCGAATGTCCACCGGGGCCGTAATAAAAACATATAAAGTCAGGGGCTGGCGAACGTCAGCCCCTCTTATCTTATAATGGCGACCTGAAAATCGCACCGGATTTTTCCATTTTCGTTGACTAAATCGTATTAATTCTTATATTTTATCAATATGGACGGCTGACTTCTTACTGGCCTACCATTTATTTGTAGAATTAAGCAAAATCTAATACACAACTAAAATGAGTGGAGGTCTTATGCCGGCTTTGCGCGTCAAAGGATTTGGATTAATTTTAATTATCATTGTGGCGATTATATCAATCGCCGGTATTGTGTCGGCTCAGGACAGCCGCCCGATATCATACCAGGGACTATTGCTTAATTCGTTAGGGGATCCGGTGGGCGACAGTTTCTTCGATATTACTTTCAGCTTATATGAATACGCGGCCGAGGGCGAAGCAATCTGGACGGAAGAACATCCGCAAGTTGCCACAAACGATGGGAATTTTTCCGCACGGCTGGGTAGTATCACTCCAATACCGCTAACAACCCTGCAAATGGAAAACCTGTATCTTGAGATTCAGGTCGCGGGGGACCAACCCATGTCACCGCGTATTCCGATGGCGGATATACCTCGTGGATCGATAGCTCGAAGGCTTCATGGCGACATATTTACAAATCAGAGCTTATTGAAAATCCATCCTCCCGATCCTGGCGCTCAAAACGGTATAGCGATCGGTTCGTATAACGATTCTAATTTCGTAAATCTATATCCGATCCATCCGCCGGAACCCGGGCTCGGACCGGTCATTGCCGTGAACAACTCTCCATCGAGTGGAGCGAGTCTTTTGATGTTCAATCCGCAACCTGAACCGCCTGCCATAAGCGATCCATGGATAGCCTTGAACACCGGAGTCAACAGCGGGGCATCCTTACTGATGTTCAATCCACAGCCGGAACCACCCGCCTATCCCCTTCTAGAGATGAATACAATGACGACAGAGGTTAGCTTTGAGATGACCGCTCCGGCATACGGCGGAGCCGGAGCGAGACTAACTAATCCAATGCTCTCGCTGAGAGCTGAGAATTCCGGCGGTAGTTTTCGCATGTTCACCCCCGATATAGGTACCGATCCTGTGATGGAAATGAATTCCGGAACTGACGGCAGTTGGAACTGGCTGATGTTCAATCCACAACCCGAACCACCAGCCAGGCCTATAAGCAAGATGAGTACCGGGGTCGGTGGAGAGTTCAGCTGGCTGATGTTCAATCCACAGCCGGAACCGCCAGCGTTGATAATGGGTATGCAGACCAGCGCGGCCGGTCCGAGCTTCGAAATGACTGCCCCGGCTTATGGCGGGGCAGGAGCGAGTTTAGCCAATCCGATGCTATCCTTGAGAGCGGAAAATACAGGGGCCAATTTCAGTATGTTCAGCCCTGAATTCGGACGATCCGCCGGACCTGTGATGGAAATGAATTCCGGAACCGACGGCAGTTGGAACTGGCTGATGTTCAATCCTCAACCTGAACCTCCAGCCAGGCCTATAAGTCAAATGAGTACCGGGGTCGGTGGGGAGTTTAGCTGGATCATGTTTAATCCCCAACCTGAACCGCCAGCTATGATAATGGGTATGCAGACCAGCGCAGTCGGTCCGAGCTTCGAAATGACTGCGCCGCAGGGTCAGGGAGGCGGTTTGCAGATAACCGATCCGATGCTTCAGATGACCGCCGATTCCAGCGGGGCGCAAATTAACCTGAAAAGAATATTTATGGATGTCACCGGCGGTGCCGACAGTACCGGGTTGCGATTATCCTCGGATTCGCTGGAAGCAAAAATGGAAATGTTCGGTCCCGGATCGAACGGTGTTCCTACAGTCGAGATTTTTGCCGATCTAAACGGAGGTAAAATCGGACTTAACACCCATCCTTCAAATGTCATAACTGTCGCGAGACAATCGCCTACCGACCCCATCGCCAGCGCATGGACAACCTATAGCTCCAGACGGTGGAAAAAAAATATCAAAACGATCGAAAGCCCGTTAGCCAAAGTAATGTCCTTAAGAGGTGTCAGTTATGATTGGAAAGATAACGGTCGAAATGATATCGGCCTGATCGCCGAGGAAGTCGGCGAGGTTTTACCTGAGCTGGTTACCTACGAGGATAACGGTATCGACGCCAGATCGGTTGATTATTCCCGCCTGGTGCCGCTTTTAATCGAAGCAACAAAGGAGCAACAAAAAACTATCGAAGGGTTGCAGTCGGAAATAGCGGAGTTAAAATCATTAATTAAAGGAATTGAAAAACCGACTAAAGGCAGTTTCACGTCGGCAAGTAAGTAGTTATTTAGCTAACAATTGTGGTTTTGATGATCGGGGTCTAAAAGAGCACCTGCCATATAAAGACGCCGATCATTGCCGCTCCGATGACGAATTTTAATACGCCGCCGGCAAGGAAACCTATAAAACTTCCCAATCCCGCCTTGAAAGCGGCTTTAGATTCCTTGCCCAAAAGCGTCTCGAACAGGAACGCGCCAACAAACGCCCCTATTATAAAGCCGATTACCCCTACACCCGGTAACAATAAGCCGAGTATCATCCCTAAAAACGCGCCGAACATGCCGAAATAAGAACCGCCCATCTTTTTCACACCGAGGGCGGTGGCGATCCAATCGAGGATTACCGAAAATACCGCCAGAATCGCGAATATGATCACGGTTTGCGCACTGATAACGGCGAAATCGGTCAGGATGGCGTAAATAAGGGCGGCCCCGAATATCATGGGGACGCCGGGGATAAATGGCAGGATTATCCCGACCTGGCCGATAATCATCACCAGTAACGCGGCCGAGAAGAGTATTATTTCAGTCCAGGTCATAATTGCGAATTAAATAGGCTTAAAAGCATGAGCATGTCAAGTCAAACCAAGGAAATTCGACTTGCTACTCCTATTTACAAACTTGTTGACTTTACAATCATAGCCGATATTATTAGATACTGGAATATCGTATGGTGGGTGTAGCTCAGTTTGGTTAGAGCGCTAGGTTGTGGCCCTGGAGGCCGTGGGTTCGAGTCCCATCACCCACCCTTTTTTTATTCGCAAAGTACCATCAACTTTCGGCGCCATTCTTATCAAAGGGTAAATCGGTCTTCCTCGTTTTGCCGAAAGGTACCATAACGCCATCCAGCGATTTACCGTCGGTTTCCAAAGTTATATCTGGATAAAAATCCGGCTGTCTCGATGTGAGATCGGAGAGGAATCTATCACGCCACGCCTTAGCGGAATTCCGCTCAACCCTTTCCATCAGCGAAATCCATCGGCTCTTACGTTCGTTTTGCGGCATCTCAAGCGCCAGTTTAAGCGCCCTGGCGGTACCGTCTAAGTCATAAGGATTTACGATAACCGCTTCTTTCATATATTCGGCCGCTCCGCAGAATCTCGAAAGGACCAACACGCCCGGATTATTAGATTGAGAGGCTACATATTCCTTGGCCACCAGGTTCATACCGTCGCGCAAAGGCGATACAAAACAGATATTCGCAGATCGGTAGAAGCCGGCCAGCGATTCCTGATCGTAGGAACGATAAAGATAACTTATCGGAGTCCAGTCGGCGTCGGCAAAACGTCCGTTGATCTCCCCCACCATCATCTCGACCTGACGTTTTTGATTGATATACTCGGTTATTCTTGTTCTCGACGGCGATGAGATCTGGATCAAGCTGACTCTACGCTTCCATAACGGGTATTTTTCTAAAAATCGCTCGAAAGTTTTGAGCCTTTCCACGATGCCTTTGGTATAATCGAGCCGATCGACTCCCAAAATCATGGCTCTATCGCCAATATATTTTCCAATACTGTTTACCTGTTTTAGGGCCTTTGGCGATACCGACCATTCCCGGAAGGATTGCGGATCGATCCCTATAGGATAGACCCCTGTTTTCAGGTTTTCGCGGCCTTTTCTGAAACAATGATTCTCATACTTGCCTTCAAAATCGATAGACAGGCTGGACTCGAAATTCTCTCTGAACTTCTCAGTGTGAAAACCGACCAGATCGTAACACATGAAATCATCGAGCATCTGCCGCGCCCAGGGGAGAATCCAGAATATTTCCGATGGCGGAAACGGAGTGTGAAGGAAAAACCCGATAGGGCCTCCCCAACCCATCTTGCGAAGGTTCATACCGAGAGGTATGAGATGATAATCCTGAACCCAGATTATATCTCCTGGCTGAAGATGAGGATAAAGAACCTCGGCGAATTTCCTGTTGACCCTGTTGTAGGCTTTATATTCCTCGTCTTTCATCCTGACTTTGGTGGGGAAACTATGTACCAGAGGCCATAGGGTCCTGTTGCTGAAGCCTGAATAGTAATTCTCAACCTCTGATTCGGTGAAATCTATTGTTAAAAACTCGATATTCCCTTTAAGATAATTTTTCGCGGTCAACGAGAGCTGACGGGGAGCTGTTTTGCCGCTCCAACCAAGCCATATACCCCCCTTTTCACGTAAAGCGGGGTAAATAGCGGTTACCAACCCACCGACTGAACCTTTGGTGTATTTCCCTTTTCCAATCTTTGAATCTTCTCCCTTATCCGAGATTTCAGGGATTCGATTAGAGACTATTATTAATCTACCGATAACAACCCCCCTTCCACCGATTTTCCCCAGTTCTGGATAAATTTCAACAGATCACCGGGAGATGAGATCAAATATTCGGCACAGGTCGGTCTTTCTGTTTCGCTCACCAGAATACCGACTCCCCGGCCTTTTATAGCCCTGAATGCGTCCTCATCGGTTGAGTCATCCCCGAGGTAGGCGAAAAAGGTATCCGTCGAAGATTCCGATATTAACGCTTCAACCACATCCCCTTTATTCCTGCCCGGGACTCGCAGTTCCGCGCCGCCGTTGAAATCCCTGAGTTCCAGATCGTGGATTTCTGCCAATTCCCTCAGGCTACCATCGGTAATACGTTTTATGGATAACGTTTCGTCGGCTGATATTCCGCGCCAATGTAAAGCCAGGCTTCTCGGTTTTTTTTCGCAATATCTATCTAAGAATCCATTATCAATCATAGACTTAGCCTTTGCCAACCCTTCTAAATGCTTTTTATCCGCAGGCCATAAATAATAACTTCCATCCTCGCTTCGCCGTTCCCATCCGTGCGAACCCCATATTTCGGGAGGTTTCTTGAATTCTAAAAGGGACGTTAAATCCCTGATTGTTCGACCGGTTACAATTACTACTTTCGTCTTTTTCGATTCTATAATGCTCTCGATAACATCACCGAAGCCCGGATACATCAACGTGTTACCCCTGTCCGGCGTGAACGGCGAAAGGGTGCCGTCGTAATCGAGCATTAGCGCTGAAAATGGCGCTTTCCGCAGCAATTCGAAGATGTGATGGGTCTGGCGTTTTAAAAGCACCAAAATATTATATGACTAATTTAGGCGGCAATCAACCTATTTGTGAAACCTTTTTTTAAACCCAACAAGAGAGTCAGATATTCTCTCAAGTGTCTGGTTAGCAGGAAATTTTCCCTCACGAACTCTCTCCCCCTATCACCCATCGTTCTCATTCTATTCTGATACCGAAGCATATAGCGGATTCTGTGCGCGGCGCCTTCCGGCGTATTTACCAGGAATCCTGTGCGATGATCGATAACCTGAAGTGCAATTCCGCCGGCGTTGCCTCCGATTACCGGCTTTCCTTTCCACAATCCCTCCGTTACCGTCAAACCGAATCCTTCTCGGGTTGATTTCTGGATGATAATATCCGCTATTCTCTGTATAGCGTTGATTGTCGTGTGGGCATCACCGGGCAACAAGAGGACTCTGATATCCGGATCGTCGCCGGCTTCTTCCCTGACCTCCTCTAAAACAGCGGCGCCTTCGGGATCGTCGGTAGCCCCGCCCCCGGCTAAGATTAGCTGCGCGGGCGCGAACTCCTGAACCTCTCGAAATGCTTTAATCACCCCGACCGGGTCTTTGAATCTGTCAAAACGGGATATCTGTACAAGTACCGGCCTGGATCGATCTATATCAAATCGCGAATAGACATCGTTTAAATCGCTTTCTTCAAGATCTCGGTTTTTATCGCTTAGGGGATCTATGCTCGGAGCGATTAAAAACTGGGGATGACCCAGGTAACGGGCGAATTTGGGCATGGAGAAAATGCTGGCGTCATAATCCTCGACATGTTTTTTCAGGTATTTCCATACGGGGCGAAACGGATGGCTTGCGTCAATATGACATCTCCAGATCCACTTACCTTTTCTATCGGGGCAAAGGCTCAATAGTGACGCCGGTTGCGGATCATGAATAATAACCGCGTCGGCACTCTCGAGTTTGGATCTTAATATTTCTGCGTTACTCTCATTTGTCCGTTCATAGGCTTTAATAGCCGCGCCGTTTAAGTTAACGGGATTTCCCTGAAGTCCGTTATGGAACATTTTGGTGACATTAAAGAAATCGCCGTTTCCCTCGACAACCTCCCACGAAGCGTCGATACCGAGCTCTCTTAGTAGCGGTACCATCCAGGTGAGGATCTCCGCGACCCCACCGCCGAGCTTTGTGGAATTTACATGAACAAGGCGCATACCGGTCAATTCGGCGGCGATTTGCCGAAGCTGATCGAGGACAGCAGGCCCGACTATCGGTTCGTAATCGACAAGTTGTCTATTCATCTATCAGTATCTCCCTCATCACCATCTTAGTTGTATTGGCAAGTTCGGATTGAAGCTCTTTTAAAGTCGGGAAATAAAAGTCTACTTCCGAGAAAGTTTTGATCAGGAAATCGCTCCGGCCATTCCAGTTCATAAGCCAGGCGGTAAAATCATCGAGCCGTCCCTCAACCCTTCTTCTGGCCTCGATGAAGTGATAATAGAGGCTGCTGGTGGTCATCTGGGTAATCGCGTATGGCAGATCTTCGGGATTTGTAATATCCCGCCCTGTATCGAAAACCATGGTGTAGGCCTGTATAAACTCGAACGCCTTATTCTGTCTGGCCCATGGGAAATGACTCAGTTCTGATAAACGATCATCGATTATATCTAAAACGGCGCGACGTAATGCCTCCATATCCGTAAAATCGTACGGGTCGAGAATGCCGAGACGTTCCGCCAGAATCTCGTCATTCAAAGTATACCGCGCCCATACTGCGAAATCGTTTCGATACTCTGGATCATCAAATGACGGTCTTAAGGTAGTCTCGCAAAAATGGTGATATATAGAATCCATCGTACAGGTGGAGATTCTATCGTAAAGCTCCCTGAGGTTCAACGCCGGCCTGACATCAG
>JAZGHS010000189.1:0-24723 GCA_036481315.1 Candidatus Zixiibacteriota bacterium
ACACTCCCAACCTGTTCGCTTACTCCGACGCCGGCAACGGGATCGGGTATTCGTATTTGAAAATTCGCGGGTTCGGGCAGAACCGGGTGGCGGTCATGCTTAACGGCGTACCGTTGAACGATGCCGAGTCGGGGGAGGTCTTCTGGATCGATCTGCCCGATTTCGCCGAGAGCGTAGAGGATATCCAGATCCAGCGCGGGGTGGGCAATTCCCTCTACGGCGCGGCCGCGTTAGGGGGATCGATCAACCTGATAACGTCGGATTACTCGGTAAAACCGGAATTGAAATTCAAATCGGGTTACGGGAGTTACAATACGAAAAAAATCCTGCTTTCGGGCAACTCCGGATTGATAAAAGATTCCTATGTTTTCTACGGACGGTATTCGCAAATCGAGACCGATGGCTACCGGGATAAATCGTGGTCTAAGATGTACGGCTATTTCCTGGGATTTGCCCGTTACGGCGAGAACTCGACTATGAAGGTCAATATCTACGGCGGGCCGGAGGAATCGCATCTCGCTTATAAGGGTATCACCGAAGCACAACTCGAAACCGATCGTATATATAACGAGCTTCAATACAAAGACGAAATCGATCATTTCAATCAACCGCACTATGAAATCATAAACGATTTCAAGCTCGATGAGAAAATGTCACTTTCCAGCACTCTCTATTATTTCGAGGGGAACGGTTACTACGATCAGTTCAGAACCGACCGGAATTTCGCCGAGTATAACTTAAGCGCGGTATACGATCCTAATACCTGGACCACTTACGCTTTAAACGATTCGACTTTTCCTTCTGAGTTCTATCAGCTTCATGATCCGTTTGGAAATCCGAGGATCGATTCTTCGGGGATGTATCCTCTGGCCGTAGACGAGACCGATCTTGTACGTCGAAAGGTGGTTGGCGAGTACGATTGGGGCTGGATCCCCCGTGTAACCTATCAACTTGAAAAAGGGAATATAATCGGCGGGGGAGAGGTAAGGATTCATAAGGGCCATCATTACGGCGAGGTCCTGTGGGCGTCGGCATACCCGGCGAATCTCGATCCCAACGTACGTTACTACGACTATTACGGCGCTCGTCAATCGTATACCGCATTCGGCCATCTCGATTACGATGTCACACCCCGATTAACGGGGATGATCGATTTGCAACTTCAATTATATCGTTATGAGATGAGCGGCGATAAGCGTTTCAATGTCGGTTTCACTCGTGATTACAGCTTTGTTACGCCGCGTGCGGGATTGAATTTCAGGGTTAACGATAATCTCACCACATTCGCTAATGTCTCCACAGCGTCGAGGCAACCGTCGTTTAAAAATATCTACGATCCGACCGATTTCTGGTCGAACCCCGGATTCAAGCCGGATAATTTCACTGGTATAGGAGGGGGATATATATTCGACGGGAAGGAACTGAAACCTGAGAAGCTTCTGGATATCGAATTAGGCGGCGAATATAAGGACAATCTTGCAGGCAACAATCTCGATTTGAAATTCAATCTCTATTATATGTCAGTCACCGATGAAATTATTCCTTACGCGGGTCAGATTGACGACAACGGCTACCCCATATCCGGTAACGCCGATAAGACTCTTCATCAGGGAATAGAATTTTCGGCGAAACTGGCTACCACGTCGAATCTCGCTTTTTACGGCAATTTCTCAGTCAATGACGATCACTTTGTAGATTATGTCGAGTATGGATTCGATTGGGATCTCTCGGAGCCTCTGATTCTGGATAGAAGCGATAACCGAATTGGAGGGTTTCCGTCGATGTTGGCTAACTACGGCCTATCCTATAAATACAGGACGTTTTCATTCGGATTTTACGGTCGGTTTGTCGGTGAGCAATTCCTGGATAACTCCGAGGATGACGCCCGAAAGCTCGATAGCTATCATACCGCCGGTATTACCGCCTCATACGATTTTGGTGACGAATTCGGATTGGGACGGACTGCTTTGACAATCAGAGCTAATAATATTTTCGATACGAAATACGCAGCGGCCGGATATATCGAGCCTGACGATAGTCTACCGCGTTACATGGTTGGCGCCGAGCGAAATTTCTTTATCTCTCTTGATTTGGGAATTTGATAATTGGCCGACCGGATCGATATTTTATTTATAGGCCTTTACCTGGCTTTCCTGGTCTTTGTTGGTTTACGTCGGCTATCAGACGGTAATAAGGATATAGATGAATACCTTGTCATGGGGCGACGATTGGCGTTACCCGGATTTGTGGCCAGTCTCGTCTCGACATGGTATGGAGGGATCTTAGGAGTAGGCGAATATTCGTATAAGTACGGCCTCTCTAACTGGGTGGTTTTCGGACTGCCTTATTACATCGGGGCGTTTCTGTTCGCGGTTTTCCTGGCGAAAAAGGCGAGACAGACAAGTCTCTATACCATTCCCGACCAGCTCGAGTTGGTTTACGATCGTAAAACGTCGCTGGTGGGGGCCATGCTGGTATTCATCACTACCGTCCCGGCGGCCTACGTTTTACAGCTCGGCTTTTTAACCGAGACGGTAATCGGTATTCCGCTCGAGTACGGCGTGATAGGCGGGGCGCTGTTTTCGATATTCTACATATTCACTGGCGGGATGCGTTCCGATGTCATTACCGACCGGGCGCAGTTCATACTCATGTTCTCCGGGTTTGTTATTATGCTGATATTCTTGCTTGCCAACTACGGTGGGTTGGCGTTTCTTACTCAAAATGTCCCGCCGGAAAACTTGACTCTGACCGGTGGACGGCCGTTTACATATATCCTCGTCTGGTATTTTATCGCTCTGGGTACGCTGGTTGATCCCGCGTTTTATCAGCGATGTTTCGCGGCCAAATCGGCGGGTACCGCCAAAAAAGGGATATTCATCGCCATCGGGTTCTGGGCGCTTTTCGATTTCATGACAACATCGACAGGCCTATATGCCCGGGCCATCATCCCGGACTTGGCCGACCCGGCGGCATCGTATCCTCTGTTGGCGGTTAAAGTTCTGCCGGGCGTATTTCGTTCGATGTTTCTTTTGGGGTTGTTCGCTACTGTCATGTCCACAGTGGATTCATTCACATTTATCTCCGGACAGACTTTCGGCAAGGATTTCATTCATAAGATATGGGGTGGGGATGTTACGAAACTAACCAGAATCGGTTTGGTTGTGGCAGGTGGGGTAGCGGTGTTGATCGCAATTTTCAAGCGTTCGGTTGTTGATATCTGGTACGATCTCGGAAGCATCTCCACCGGTTCGCTTCTGATACCCCTCGCGTCTTCCTTCAGCGCGCGATGGAAAATGAGACCAGGTTTCGCGTTTCTTACTATCTTAGCCGGCGGCGGGACAATTGTGTTATGGATGATTGCCGGCTATTTCGCCGGTCAGGATCGTCTATGGGGAATCGATCCTATCTATCTCGGGCTGGTCATATCCGTAATCATATTCTTGCTGGATAGAGTGACGAGAAAAGGGGATCTTAATAGTTAACCCGGTATAGATACCAGCGGTATTTCCACGAGGTAAATCCCTCGATTTTCTCTTCCAAAGTAAGATCATCGGGTTTGTAGTTGGCCGATTCTTTCTCGATAAACTTGATATTGAAATCCCAGCCTAGTACATATTCGATCCTGTTTTCCCGGATATATTCGATATTTCTCTTCTTTTTCAACGCCTCGAAACAGCTTTTATTCACGACACCATCGATATTGATAACGTCGAGATTGTCCGCGAAATACGCCAGCGCCCCGGTTTGCGAACTGGCTATACGGGTACCGTCTTCGAAACGCTCACTTGCCCAGAGGCCTAAGTTCATGTATCCCCGCGATGTTGTATCTTTGTTAGAATAATATAAACGAAGATTAGGGTAATAGATATTGGCGGTTATGGCAAGGGTTGCCAGCGATATGATAAGCATGTATCGAACTCTCTTTTCAACAATGAGAGAATCGCAATAATTCAAGAGTTGTGATAATATTAATAGAAGCGGCAGAATCAACGGAAAAAGATATCTCGGGAAAAACCAATCACCGAAAATATATAACGAATAAGCGCAGAAAATGAGTGTACTGTATATCAACATGATCGCGGTAACTCTGTTTTCAATTAATATTTCTTTTAAGGGGAGTTTACGACAGAACATTACGATAACACCCGTCGATAATGCCAGCAATAAGATAATCACTTTGTTGTTGAATATGATAGTATAAACGGCCACCTTAATCATGGGAAGATACCAGTTTGCCAACGTAGGCAGATGATCCACATTGGCCAGGGACATATATCGAAGCGCGTTCCCGCTGACCTGGTAGATATCGCCGGTATAATGATACGAATATAAAAGCCAGGGCAGGACGGTCAACACGGCCGCTACTATGATAATCACCGAACTGTTGGCTATGATTCGAGGGGGGATATGAGCTTTGAGGCCATTGCCCACAAAAACGATCATTACCGCAAATGCGAGTATCGTGTTGTCTATGCGGGCGAGGATGGCGAGACCAAGGATTATACCCAAAACGATACCTTTAGCGGCCAGCGGTTTTTCTTCCATTTCGCTCTCAATTTTTGTTTTAAAATAATAAAGCGAAAGGATGATAAAAAAGACCGATATGATTGTCTCCAGACCGTTCAACGAGTTTTCAATAACATATGGATTGAAAATCCAGAATAGCGAGATTATGACCGGGGTGATAATCGAGCGCGTCGATGATTTTACCAGCTTGAATAGAAAAAGCAAGGCCAGCGTATCGAACATCGCCAGTATGAACAGCGATAAGTGCACTGGCGTCACAAGATCGTTGGGGAAAAAGGCATAAATAGGGGTGATCAGGAAAACATAAAGCGGCTGGAAACCGTTGGTATAATCGAAACCGTAAAGCGGTCCCAGACCGTTAGAGATGTTTTTGGCTATAGTCATTGCCAGGTAAGCGTCGTCGGGGATAAGCAAACCGTCGATATATTTCAACGGCCGAATCAGAATTATAAAGCGTGAAAGGAAATTAACGCTTAGAAGCGTTATCAGAATCGTTTTGACGTTTTTCATGATATCGACGATTAATGTATGTCAACATGTAGCTTATGTAAAGGATTTATGAGGGCATCCAAACCGACAATTATTATTTTCCGTGTGGTCGGATGGCTTGACCTATTCGGGTGGCATGCTTTTTCCGGCCTCTGGACAGAATAGGTATGTTACCTTATCAATTACTTCCCCCGCCCCTCTTTCATCCGATCCAGCCACCACTGGAGCTTCTCCTTGAGCTTGCCCTCCAGGCCGCGGTCGGTGGGGAAATAGAAACGCGAACCGATCAGCTCCTCGGGCAAGCACTCCATATGCGCGAAAGCGTCCTCGTGATCATGGGCGTACTTGTAACCGTCGCCGTAACCCCATTCCTTCATATACGACGTCGGCGCGTTACGGATCTGCATGGGGACCTGGTAAGCGGGTTTGTCGTCAACCGTCCCTTTGGCTTTTTTCGAGGCCATATAGGCGGCGTTCGATTTCGGAGCCAATGAAAGATATATCACCGCTTGCATTATAGCCAGCTCTCCCTCCGGCGAGCCGAGGAAATGGTAGGCGTCTTTGGCGGCCAGGGTGAGCTGTAGCGCGCGTGGATCGGCAAGGCCTACGTCCTCCACCGCGAACCGCACCAAACGACGGATTATATACATTCGCTCCTCGCCCGATTCGAGCATCCGGGTAAGCCAGTACAACGACCCATCAACGTCGGAGGCGCGTATCGATTTATGCAGGGCCGAAATGAGGTTGAAATGCTCCTCGCCCGCTTTATCGTAAAGGATAGCTTTTTTCTGTGCCGCGTCGCTCACGAGTTCATTGTCGATTTCGATACCGCCTGATTCGATAATCGTCTCGGCGCAGAATTCGAGGATGTTCAACACCCGGCGAGCGTCGCCGGCGGATAATTGCGCGATCTGATTAAGAGCGTCGTCGGTGATACTCAGATTCGCGTCTCCAAGGCCGCGTTCGCTGTTATTTAACGCTCTTTTCACGATCTCTTTCATATTATCGATGGACAGCGGTTTAAGCATGTAAACGCGGCATCGGGAGAGAAGCGCACCGATGACCTCAAACGACGGGTTCTCCGTTGTCGCTCCGATCAACTTTATCGTACCGTCCTCCACGTGCGGCAGGAAAGCGTCCTGCTGGGCTTTGTTGAATCTGTGAATCTCGTCGATAAATAATATCAGACCGTCCTGCCCGTAGCTTTTGGTCTCGGCGATAATCCGTTTGATCTCTTTTATCCCCGAGGTAACCGCGGAAAAGGGGACAAATCGTCCTTTTGAATTTCCGGATATGATTTTTGCTATGGTCGTTTTGCCCGTACCGGGAGGTCCCCAGAGAATGATTGAACCGACTCGATCCTCCTCGATCGCTTTTCGAAGCGGAGTTGACGGCCCCAGAATTTTTTCTTGACCGACAAACTCGTCTATGTTTAGAGGCCTCATTCTATCGGCCAGGGGCGGTTTCGTTTCACTTTGGAATAATTGCATAGCCCAAAGATATCCATCGCGGTTTCACCTGTCAACAGAGTTTCGTTACCTGATGAAACCTATTACCGGTTTGAAACCATGCCAGATGGTTCCCGGTCAGGATTTCGCCGATAGTCCGCAACAGGATGTTAAAGAATCGATCATTCTTGCCTGGAGAGCCTCTTGATTGAGCATCGGAAAATTATTTCGGTTTTAATTATTATAAGCGCTGTAATTTCGTTATCAGGTCAGTCTTTTGCCGCCCGTCCAACCAGGTCGATAATGACTGCCGGGATTTATGTCGACGTGGGCAAAAGCGGAGATCGTTTTGTGGCCGCCAACCGCTGGGGCATCGAGCTTTTCGATGTGGATCGCGAAGGAAATATAACGTCGATCTCAACCATACATACCTCGGGAAGAGCGGAATTTCTCGATGTTAAAGAAGATTTGATTGTTGTCAGTAATTTTACAGGTTCGCTCGAGCTTTTCAGGATAGAGGATAATAAATTCGAACCTATAACCTGGTTACGCCTCGAATTCCATCCCCTGGAGATAAAGATCGCGGGCGAATATCTTTACGTGGGCGGCGCGGAAAAATCTTTAGTGACTTTCGATATATCCGATCCGGCAAATCCCGTTCGGGTTTCTGAAACCATTTTCGATGGTTATCCCCATGATTATAAAATCAGAAACGATTCCATGTTTGTGGCGGCCTATCACGGAGGAGTGGTAATTCTCGATATTTCTGACGGGGCCAACCCCGTTTTGATCGAACAATACTACATGCCCGATTTCGTTTACGGTGTTGATATCGACAGCAGTTATGTCTATGTATCCGCACATCAATCGGGACTTTACGTACTCGATCTTCGGTTTAACAGCAGACCTCCGATATTAGGCCATAACCCCGATTTCGGTTCCGCGCGGGAGACGGCTTTTGTCGACGGGGGATTGCTTGCCCTCGACGGATTCGGCGCGTTGAAATTGATCGATCTCAGATATCGCTCCATCCCCGAGACTATCTGGAGCATGCCCCTGGATTTCAACTGCTATAATATCGCCATTGATAATGACATCGCCTTTCTGGCCAATTGGATTTACGGTGTAAAAACCATACGTCTAAACGGTAAAAACGAACCGTGGATAGAGGCTGAAAAGACAATGTATTCTGTTTGCAAGTCGCTGGCGGTGAATAACGGCAGAGTACTCGCCGCGACTGGTAAAGGCGGGTTGATGACTCTCGACCGCGATCTAAAACCGTCGGCTACCCCCGCGCTGGAGATCGAGGGCAGTTGTATAGAGATTAAAATATCGGGCGATAGAGGGTTTGTTTCTACCGATGATTACGGGCTTAATTTGCTGGACCTCAACGATGGCGGCGAAATCGTTAATATATCGGCATTAAAAACCAATGGCTGGGTGCGCTCGTCGTCCTTTGACGGGCAATACGCTTTTCTGGCTAATTGGCAGGGAATCGTCACCGTGGATCTCCAGGATATGAACTTTCCGAATGAAAGAGGATTCTACGACACCCAATTCGGATCATCAAAGATCGAGTATCGAGGTGATACCGTTTTAGTGGCTGGCTCCGGAGGACTCGAACTTTACGACGCCTCCGATCCTCAAAACGTCAGTTTCTTAAGCAGGTTTTCAACCGAGTATCCGGCCGTGAATCTGAGTCTCGATAACGATCTTATAGTTCTATCGTCGGGCTTGGGCGGAGTCGATTTCATCAGCCTTATCGGCGAACCGACTCTGGTCACGCATATCCCGACCGAGGGGAAAGCGTACGACGCCAACGTGATAGGAACCAGATTATTCGTCGCTGAGGAAGACTCAGGGATTACAGTCTGGGATATCTCAGTTATAAATCAACCTGAGTACTCGCTTAGATTCGATGTCGCCGGTAAGGCCTACGATATGGCTTTCGACGGTAACCGTATTTATGTGGCCGATTATTACGGTATCACCATGCTCGAGCTTCCCTGGCAGGATGTTTTCGAGGATGACTCCGATCAGGATCCCGGGCCGAATATTTACTTAGAGCTTTATCCCAACCCCGTGGTCGAAAAGAGCACGGTGCGTTTGGATATCAGCACTCCGGGTATGATCAATATCGAGCTTTTCGATATACTCGGTAGGAAAGTGAAAACGTTGTATGACGGTTACACGCGGGGAAGTAGCGTAGTAAGTCTCGACAAAAAGAACCTTCCCAGCGGATGTTATTATGTCAGGGTCAGGGGAAAGGATTTCTCCGAATCAAGACAGGTTACCCTGCTAAAATAGTTCAGATCAGTTTCACCGTTATCTCATCGGATATAAACAAGCCGTCCCGGGATATTTCCAGTCTATCGCCTTCGATGGTAACATATCCCTTTTCCATCAGCAATCTCAATTCGAGTTCCTTTTCCGCCTTTAGATCGATCCCGAACTCGCTTTTATAATCGCAGAGGGAAAGCCCCTCGGTCAGCCTCAATCCCATCATTATCCGTTCCTCACGAGCTTTTTCCGGATCTATCGTTTCGCTGTACTCGAGTATATCTTCCCCGGAACGCACCTTTTCGCTATATTTTTTCAAATCGGCGATATTTTTTTCTCTCCGTTGACCGTCGCAGGAAACAGCCGATGGACCGAAACCAAGGTAACGCCCGTCGCGCCAGTATTTAAGATTGTGACGGCAATATTTGCCGTCCCGCGCGAAATTAGAAAGCTCGTATCTTTCGAAACCCGCGTCATCCAGATGGTCGATTAAGGAATAGTACATTTCCCGTTGATCATCATCGGCAGGCAGATCCAATTTTCCCTGTTGATAAAGTTCACCGAATATGGTGTTCCGTTCTATTATCAGGTTATAAGCCGAAATATGATTCGGATTTATAGATGCCGCTGTTGAAAGATCGTCATTCCATCGAGCGGGTGTTTGCCCTGGCAAACCGTAGATAAGGTCGATACTTATATTTTCAAATCCGGCTTTCCTGGCCGTCTCGAATGATTGTATCGCCTTTTTCGAATCATGGATACGGCCGAGAGTTTTTAAATTAACGTCATTGAAACTCTGTATACCAAGAGAAAGCCGATTTATCCCCGATTCGAGGTACGAGGATAATTTTTCGGGGTTTAACGAAGACGGGTTGCTTTCGATAGATATCTCGGCGTCGGAAGCTATACGAAAATGGGATCTAAGTGATTGCAGGATCGTTCCCAGTTGCGATACGCCTAACAACGAGGGAGTGCCTCCACCGAAATAAACGGTGTCAAATGTCCACGTGGAATATCTATTCGCTCTCGACCCGGCTTCTTTGGTAACAGACTCGATAAACTCGCTCCCCTTCTCGTCGAGTCCTGTAATTGAATAAAAATCGCAATAGGGGCATAATCTTTCGCAAAACGGAATATGAAAATATATACCGGCGTATTTTTCAGCGGATGAGTTCACTTATAGAAAATAGGAAATGAGGCTTTCAAAAACAACGTTTAAGATGTCACGAAAAATCTATCCCAGCGTATCCTGGACGGGAAGTGGAAAAGATTATAGAAAAACAGTTGGATCGCAGGAATAATGTACGGTGATTCCATGACCGGAGCGTTCGGATCGGGAGCCCATGAAAAGTAAACGAAAAGAGATTTTCCTTTGATTACGGAAAGATCGACAAACCCGAAATCGCGTGAATCCTCGGCTTGGTCGCGATTGTCCGCGAGCACGTAGACCTGCCCCGACGGTACTTGCTGGGGAGGACAGTAATCCCGGGTGGAGAACTCCGACGGTAGAATACGGTAATCGGAATGTGTCACCGAGGGATAATCGGAAATCGGTTCGTCGTTAATATATACCATCTTTCCGACAATTTCCACCGTCTGACCCGCGGTGGCAATGACCCGTCGGGCGAGCTTTTCCTCCGGCCTGAAAGGATGATCGAAAACTACCAGATCTCCGATTGCCGGGGAATTGAATTTATAAGTAATTTTCGATACCATCATAAAATCGCCGCTGTACAAGCTGTTTTGCATGGCGTCATCCGGAAGTTTCTGGGGAAATACAACAAATACCCTTAGTGCGGTGGCTATAAGCAAAATCAAAATGGAGGCTTTTATCAGCTCCCGCTTTTTGGAGATAACCCGCTTTTTGCGTTTCTTCGATTGCTTGCTTTGATTTAGCATATTCTACTCCAGAGTTAATAATGCCCCTTAAATCCATATCGGCTAATAGACAATAAAATTAAAGAAAAATGTAATGGCGATTTATCTGTTAATCGAATCACCGCCGTAATCCGCTTTGACTTATGCGATTAAATGATTATTTTATATTTATGAATTTAAAACTCTGTTTTTTCGATATCGATGGTACTTTGATTCGCAGAAGCGGAACACAAGGCAAAAGCCTTAAAACCAGGTCGATAAACTACGCCCTGGAAAAAGTTTTTGAGATCGAAGGGATTGATTATATGTCCATTCTGGGCAAACGTATCTATGGGATGACCGATTCTTTGATAATGAGAGCGGCCGTGGCCGAATATGGTATCGATGCGGATCATTACCGCCCGAAAGAACCCGAGCTTTTTAAGACAATCGACGATTATTTCGACGCCCATCTGGAAGCAGGGGGAAACAACGATTACGTCAGGTTGCCCGGGGTCGTCGAGTTTTTAGATTACCTCAAAGCGAAAAATATCAGGCTGGGGCTGGTAACAGGCAATATTGAAAAACACTCTGAATGGAAAATGATTAACGCCGGTTTCGACAGCTATTTCAATACCGGCGCCTATGGCAGCGACGCGGAGCACAGGTGGGAAATTTTGACGGTGGCCTTAAAGCGAAATAGCGATGTCTCGGTTCGATCGGTATGCCATTTCGGCGATTCGCCGGCGGATCTGGACGCTGCCAAAAGATGCGGAATTAAAGCTGTGGGCATCTGCGATAAAGGAGGCGGCACCCATACCAGGGAAGAGCTTGCCGAAATCGATTACGGGCTTATTATAGATAGCTGGTATGAGCGGGATATGATAGAGGAATATTTATCTCACTAATCGATCGTACCCACGCAAATCATATAAAGTACCTCTCGATTTTCGTCGATTTCCAGTATCGACCCGAGACGTTTTTGATAAAAAGCCCCGACCGGCACTCCTCCCAGATCAAAAGCGGTTGCCATCAGAAGAATATTCTGCGCTATATGACCGCTTTCTAATATAGCGTATTTACGGGAATCACGTCCATAGCGGTCGATTATCCTCTGCGGATTGTAAACCATGATAAAGGCGATATTGGAAAGGGAGATAAAATCCTGATCCAGCGATACTTTTCGGATTGGCGAGAGGAAAATGCCCTTGCGCATAAGGACCGGTTTTTCCGCCTTTGAGCTGTAGCGATAGATACCGTTATCGAGACCGACGATTCTCTCGACAACTATATATAATTCGACTGGATATGTCGCTCCCGCCGACGGCGCCGTTCTCATCTTAGTTCGCCCATCGTTATGAGTATTGCCGTAAGCGGCCCATACGAGTTTATCGAGATATTCCGACGGTATCTGCCCGCCTGTGATTTCCCTGACGGTCATCCTGTTTTCCAGAACCCATTCCAGCGGTCGGCTGATTCTTCTTTGATTTTTCATAGTTATATCATGGCAATTTAAGAGCGGAAAAATCAAGAAGTATATTGGCGGATGGTCCGATCGTTCGATATTTTTCGCCTATAAGACAGCGTAAGCGACCGCCGCGCGCCAGATCACGCTTTCGGAAAGTTGTTTACCGTTGACCCGCTCGTATAACGGGAACGCCGATTCGAACTGGACGGAAATAGAGTTATTTATAATGACATTTATTCCTGGGCTTAAATAAATCCATTTACCGCCGGAATCCCTGAACGCGCCGCCGCCGTAAGGATCGCTAACATCGCCGCCGAAACTGTCCCTGGCGTTGAAACGGCTCTCGAAACCTAAAACAGGCATCAAATTTTCGGATAAAATGGCGGTCATGGTCTTTATCGACATCTGAAATTCATGACCGAATCGATATTCTCGGTCGTTTTCGGTGGGAATCCGGTATGAGATATCGCCATATACGATGATCTGTCCAAAACCCTGGTTGTATTGACCGGAAAAGATAAAATCGAACGCCCCGGTTCCGATCTGTTGACCGGCTGATAAGGTACCGAATCGATCTTTGTAATCATATCCGCCGGCGGGAATTTTCAACCCTAATCCCAGAGCTATTTCAGGCTCCCGCGGGGAAATCGGAGCAAGCAATCGGTATTTGATCATCCCTACAATATCGGCCAGACCGGAAGCGTCGCGAACTACCCGATCGCCGAGAATAGATAGCCTCGTCCATCGAAGAGGTATAACGGCGACGGCGGAGTAACGGTTCGAGATACCGTAGGATACGGCAAGATTAAGAGACTGTGTCCTGTTCCATCTTAATAGAGGATCATCGATTAGCTCGTCGCCGAGAAGGGTCCTGTCCAGCCTCGAATATTGATAGGAGATCCTTGTCTCGTATTGGCCTTTCAGCAACGGTCTTTGCTGAATTCCGTTATTCGGAAGGGTAACCCGACCGCAACATGATTGAGCCATCCCTGCTTCCGGATTCGTCAATAACCCGACTCCCAAAAGCGATATTAGCAATATTTTTTTGATCACGGAATCACCGTAATCGATCTCGACACCGAGCTTGTGGCGCGACCCGGATCTCTGACTACTACCCAGATGGAATAGGCTGTGGGACAGCACGACGGTACCGGGGCGGTCCAGACCACGTTCGGCCCCTCGCCGTCGAAACTACCTGCGGCCGATCCCCAAAGGAATTCCAACTGCCCATTTTCGCCGTCGGGATCGTAAGCGCCAACCATGATTTCAGCTATCCCCTCAGATGGAAGAATATCGGGATTGGCAGTAATATAATTTATTACCGGGGGACTGTTATCCGAATTCGAATCGTTTACCCATACCGGTATTGTGGTGTTGACTGCGGCGAATCGATCGTCCTCCACAAAAACAGAGACCAGGTATTCACCACTTCCGGCGGGTGCCCGCCAGATAGCGGTAGGGCCGTTGCCGACGATGCTTCCCAGCGATACGCGCCATCCGTAGAATAATGGGTCGTTTTCAGGATCGGTCGCGTTGACGACTATACTGGTGGTACCGCCGATCCCTAGGGTCTCAGGTTCGGCCACAACGGACAGGATTACAGGCGCTTTATTCGTGGTTAGATCGTCGGATATGCCGCCCTTATTGTCGCATCCCGCCATGCTTATAACCAACAATATTGGAAATATTACGGTACTATTCATTTTTGAGATTTTCGGTTTTAGCCATTCTAACGGCATGATCGCTCCCGATTTACTTATCGCCAGGGCATTATCGGTAATTAGGAATAATTCTCACTAACTGCTATTAATAACTTTATTTTATGCCATTTGGTTTTGTAATTCGGCGAAAATCGGGATATTATTTTTCAGTAGCACCTTTTTAACGCCTAACCGGTTGTGATTAAGCCGGATAGAAAAAGGCGGTAAGTTTTAATCTCACCGCCCTGATATTTCGTATATTCTATCGGTCGACCGACCGTTTAGATCAGGCTCACGAGAAACCGCCGGAATTTCCGCAAGATTCTGAGGCTCCGATAGTATTACCGTTAGTGGCGAAACCGGAAAGTAGTTTCTCGGCGTTCTCCGAGCCGCATTTCCCGCAGACGACTTTTTTGGCATCCGAGAAAACTAATTCCTCGAATTTCGAGTCGCAATCGTTGCATTTGTATTCGTAAATAGGCATCCTACCTCCAGGCCACCAAAAAACCGATTACCGCGAAATATGGGATTGCCACCGCCTGGTTGCAGAGGATCAGGCATTGCGATCCCGCTGACCCGGCTATTAGCGTCGCCAGGTAACCGGCTCCACTTCCCAATCCAAGACCGAATAAAATTCGCCAGATTCTGTTTTTATTTTTCTTTTTACCGTTAACAGACTTCATCTACAATAGACCTCACTATACCGTCGACCTCGTCGGCTAATTCCTTAAGTCCGGGTTCGGAGAAGAACTCGCTGATGACCTTCGGCCTGGCGGCGGAAAGAACAGTTTTCCCATCCTTTGTGTAAACGTTTATTTTACAAGGCATAAATAAGGCGACATCCTCGTTGATCCCCAATGCCTTATGAGCGAATTTGGCGTTGCAGATCTCAATAATTTTAAAGGGACCGCGCTCAAAACCCTTCTCTTCCAGGGTAGCCTTAACATTATGAATATGCAAAACCCTAAATCCTCTTTCGGCTGTAGTTTTCTCCACACCGCTGACTACGTCATCAAATTGTTTTTCACTCGTTTTCGTGTAATCCAAGACCATTTTTTACCTCCGGATCAGCATTAACGCGGAGAAGATAATAAAAGTTTCTAAAAATCAAAATATTATTTACGGCTTAATCGGCGGGGAATAGTGACGATAAAATTAAGGATGAGTAGTGAAGAATTAGAATTACTGAAAAAAGCCACGATTTTTTCATCGCTTTCTCAGAATTATCTGGAAAAGCTCGCTGAAATGTTTTGCGAAAAAAGATATTCAGCGGGCAGTTATATTTTCCGTGAAGGTGATGCGGGAGAATCGTTTATGCTTATCAAGTCCGGCCTCGTGGAGATAATAAAAAGGAGTTCAGGCGACGGAGATGATATTCCGTTGGCCGAACGGGGGGTCGGGGAGATTTTCGGGGAGATGGCTATAATCGAGAATACTCCTCGTTTTGCCGATGCTCGGGCAAAGAGCGATGTTGCCGTCCTGGTTCTTCAAAAAGAACAATTCGAGCAGCTGCTTGGTGAAAATTCCGGCGTGGTTCTTGAAATAATGGGCACGCTATCGTCGAAACTGCGGCAGGCGGATCTTCAGATGATTAAGGATCTGGAGCGGAAGAATCAAGAACTGGAATCGGCCAACGATTCGCTGGTGAAACTGGCCGAGGAATTAAGACGCTCCAACAGCGATCTGGCCAGGGCCAAGGAGTTTAGAGATAAGATAATCGCCAACGCCCCGTTTTTTATGATTATTACCGACAATCAGGGCAAGGTGACCATTATGAACGAATCCGCGGAGCGAATATTCGGCATCTCCTTCGATAAGGCTTCGGGGAAACAACTTTGCGAAATCATAAAATCTGTGGAAAAACATGATGTACTTTCTGATATAGATCATTCCCTGATGACAGGCGGAGTCTGGCAGGGGGAGATAAAAACCGGGGGCGAGGGCGGTATTCCCAACATCGTTGAAATGACCGCTATAAATATCGCCTCGGGCGGCAGCGGCAACGAGGGACCGTCGGTGCTCCTTATGGGCGATGATGTCACCGAAAATAGGCATATGCAAAGGCAGGCGTTCCAGCTCGAGAGAATGGCCACCCGTGGTGAAATAGCCGCGGAGATCGCTCATGAGCTGAACAACTTTCTTGCTATCGTATCCGGGAATCTGGAATTACTGGTCATGGATATTAACCGCGATCGTTTCGACAAGGTTACGAAAAAAACAACCTCCATGAAGGAGGGTATCGGCAGGATAGCGAAATTTGTCGAGGGGCTTATGATGGTGGCGCGTCCTGAGGCAAAGATGGAGATATTCGATATCAGTCAATTTATAGACAACGAACTTTTCTTCTTAAAGCCTCAACCTAAATTCAAGGAAATTGATTTTATCTGTACCTGGGGAGAGGACGTCCCCCTGGTTGAGATCGACAGGGGACAGTTACAGCAGGTATTATTCAATCTGCTTAACAACTCATCGGAATCTCTCGCCGAGATTCCGCCCGGCAAACGCAGAGTTACTATCGAAACCTCATATTCCAAATCCGATGATATGATCGCGGTAAAAATCCACGATAACGGTTGCGGAATGAGCGACGATGATTACGGCAGGGTCTTCCGTCAGCATTTCACGACCAAGAAGACAGGTCATGGTTTTGGATTGTTGGCTGTCAAGCGGGTGGTTAAATCGCATGGCGGCAGGGTTTCAGTGGAAAAGGGTTTCGATGGAGGCGCCTGTTTCAAATTAGAATTCCCCAGGCGGGTTAAAGGAAAGACCAGGCAAACGGTTCAGGCCAGCGCCTGAGGGGTCAAATAATGGACCCTCTGTTTTTATTTCTTCTCGGGCATTTTATCGGGGACTACGCTTTTCAAACCGATAAGATGGTGGCCAACAAACGAACACTCAGCCGTATATTGATATTACATTGCGCGATCTATACGATAACCCTGGCTTTTTTTGCGGGGATACACGATTTACTTTACGATTCAGGCGTATTTATCAGGGTACTGCCCTGGTTAATTCCGATTTTTTTGCTGCATATATCGCAGGATTTAATAAAATCAAAATATTTCGTAGGATCGCGACAGTTTTATTATCTCGATCAGGCCTTACATCTTGCCGCGGTCTACGCTTTGCGAATAATAGTCGGAGGTTAAAATAGCCGGTATAGATTCAAAAACCGTCCGGGGAGATTTCCGTCTTGGCTATTTCTCGCGTTTGATTCTGGAACAGGCATTCCCGCTCAAAAACCGCGAAAACCTGGCCCGGATCAAAGGAAGTTTCATGTTCGCTGATCTCTCAGGTTTTACCGCCATGTCGGATAAATTGAGTACTTTGGGCAGGCTGGGATCGGAGGAGTTAGCCTCGGTAATTAACAACATATTCGACCCTCTGCTGGAAATCATTTTTGCTCACGGCGGTGATGTTATCAAGTTCGGGGGCGATTCGATTCTGGTTCTCTTTAAAGGTAGAGAGCATACGAAAAAAGCTGTCGTTTGCGGCCGGGCGCTTTTGACGAATATAGGATTATCCTGTACAGTAAACACCGGCGTGGGGCAATTTCCCATTGGTATCCATATCGGAATATCCCGGGGCGAGGCTCTTTCGATGATCACCGGGAAGAAAGGATCGCGATACGATCATCTGTTTTGCGGCCCCGACGTTTCCCTGGCTTTTTCCGCCTCCGATTCCGCAGGGTCGGGTCAATTGTTCGCTACTGGCGAATGTATGGAATATCTGCCGAAGAAAATCGGAATTAAAAAAGGGAATTCATATAGAATCACCGGTTCGTTAGACTGGAAGCCGAAACCCAAAGCAAATAAAAGCGAATTTTCGACGCCCCGCTTTAGCAGTCTCAAGCAGTTTATACTTCCTGAGTTTCGAGAGCGGTTTACCGGGGGACAGTCAAAGATCGACGGCGAACATCGCCCCCTGACAACGATGTTTGTGGGTATCGACGGCTGGCATAAGAATTTAATTTCTCGTAAGGGGGGGAATCAATCCGGATACCGCAAAATAAACGATCATATCGTAGGGCTATTTCGGATTACCGAAAAGTATGGAGGGAATATAGTCAGGCTCGATATTTCGGAATCAGGGGAAAAAGCGTTAGTACTGTTCGGAGCTCCCGTACTAAGGGAGAACGCCCCTTCGGACTCGTTACGGGCGGCTCTTGAGATAAGGGATTTGACCGAGGAATTTTCGAAATCGCTTCCGGTATCACTGAAGATCAAAATAGGGATCAACTCCGGTACCGGTTATGTCGGTGATGTTGGCGGAAGTTATCGTCGAGAGTACACCGCGATGGGCCGGGATGTGAACCTGGCGGCGCGGTTGATGTCGAAAGCGGGATGGGGCGAGATTATCGTCGGTGCGGCTACTTCGGAGGCTGTCAAGGGTGAATTTACGATAGTTGAGAAGGGGATGAGCAGGCTAAAGGGAATAAGATCGCCGGTTATTCTACAGAGAGTTACGGGTTTGAGAAAGAAAGAAGCTGTCGTTTCCCAACTGACGGAGTTGATTGGCAGAGATAAAGAGATCGGTATTCTCGACCATTTTGTATCAAAAACTTCAAAAGGGAACGCGGCAATAATTCGGATTGTCGGGGAGGCCGGGTCGGGGAAATCAGTATTGATGGAGCGTTCTTTCCAGGCGATGGAATTGTCTGCTACGACAGTTTTGCGGACGGCCTGTTTCGAGCATACTGCCAATACTCCTCTTTCCCCCATTAGCGACATCATTAAAACCGCGATTGGTATCGAAAGCGGAGATATCAAGGATACCAGGCAACGAAAGCTGGTATCTGCCCTTGAAAGAATCGGTTTTTCAGAGTGGGAAAGTCTGCTGTGTAGGCAAGCCGGGTATAATGTCAAGCCGACCGCCGAGATAAGTAACCTGTCCGAAAACGTCAAACGGGAACGGACTTTTCAGCTGATCCACTCCATCTTAATCGAATTCTTCGGCCGTAGAAACGGTTGTATTATAATCGATGATCTTCACTGGGGGGACGCCACCACCAACGAGTTTATAGGGGAGTACGCGGATAAATTTACCAAAAATAAAATTAGCATACTTTTGGTGTCACGAGTACGCGATACCGATCCTCGATTCGAAAAAGGGAAGACAATAAACCTGGGATCGTTGGATGATTTCGCGGGCAGAAGATTGTTCGAAAAAATCTTCGATAAGAAGATCGACAATAAATTGGTGACTGAAATCGTCAAAAGCTCCGGCGGAAATCCGTTCTATTTAGAGGAGATGGCTAAGGCTGTCAGAGATATGGGAGTCGAATACTGGACGGATAAAAAAGGGATTCCCGGCAGCGTGGAACGGGTAATAACCGCGAGAATAGATCGTCTTGACGAGATGGTTAAAAAAACAATCAGGACCGCGAGTGTAATAGGAAGAGTATTCGGGCTGGACGATTTATCCGATATATTCCAGCCGAGAAACAGGGTGTCGAGAATACCGGATTATTTGAGTGAATCGGCCGAGCTCGATATCACTCCTTTGAGGAAGATAGAGCCTACGGTCGAATATGGATTCAAACATATACTGACCAGGGAAGTCGCGTATTCGGGGCTATCGTATAAATCCCGACGATTCCTGCATCAGGCGCTAGCGGAGTATTACAAAAAAAATAGATTGGCAAGAGGCATCGAGCCGGAACTTATAGGCCATCATTATGAAAATTCCGAATTTCCCTTGAAAGCGGCTCCGTACTATTTTCGCGCCGGGCAGGCCGCGGCGAAAGCGTTTTCCAATTCCGAGGCCGTCCACAATTTTTCAAAGGTTATCAGCCTTTTAAAATCCAATGATTATCCAAATCTGGTGTGCCGTGCCCATCTCGGATTGGGCAGGGTATACAAGCTCGTAGGCGAATACGAAAAATCAGAATCTCATTTTAAAATAATTATAAAGTTATCTCCCGGCGAACGACGCTGGCAGGCTGATTCGCTTAAAGAACTTTCAGAACTATTTCGCATACAATCGGATTTTGACAAAGCCTCAAAGATGTTATCAAAGCTGAAAGCGCTCGATGAAAGCAAGCCCGCGTTCGCCGCAATATATCAAAACGGCCTGGGCGATATTGCCCGACGGCGGGGCGATCTGGAGACGGCGGTTACCCACTTCTCGGAGGCGTTGCGATTAGGCGATCAGATTGATCCGGGGTTGCACGCGCAGATTTTGAATAATATGGGAATTTCTCTCTGGACTCTGGGGCGTTTGGGCGACGCGGTTATGATGTATAATCTCGCCGGTGATATATACAGAAAGAAGCGGGATCTACAGGGGGCTGCCAAAATCTCGAATAATACCGGAATTATTTTCGAACAGCAGGGAAAATTGTATACCTCCTCGGAATATTACCGTCAAGCCGCTGAGATTTTCGAAAAGATCGGGGACCGGAGATCCCAGGGGTATTGCTATGGTAACCTGGCCACTAATTTTATCGTCCGGGGTTTACCGTCAATGGCGAAATTGTATATAGATAAAGCTTTGGATCTTTTTGAGACGATCGGCGACAGGTCCGCATACACCATGACAATCGGCAATCTCTCCGAATGGCATCATCTTATCGGGGATAAGGAATCGGAACGAAATCTCAATGAGAAAGCGTTGGAATTAGCTATTGAACTCGGGAACGACGAATTGAAATGTGAGGCGGATATCAGAAAAGCCCGTTCAATCGGTGGCGTAACGGCAGAATCTTTGAGCCTGTTAAAACGAGCTAACGAGGAATCCTGCGTAAAAAAGTGGCATGATCTCGAGATAAAATCGGAATATTATCTGAGTGAATGGGAAGTTCTTTTCGGCGAGGGCGCCAACGGAGATTTTTTAATCGATGGGCTGAATAAGCTGAAAATCAAAGAACCATCCCCGGAAATCCTTTGCGGAATCGACAGATTGATCGCCCTGGTTCATTTTCAGAATGGGAATAGCGATACAGCCCGGCTATTCTTCATGAAAGCGTATAAAACGTCGGTGATTTCAGATCTGCTATCGGATCGTTGGGAAATCCTATCGCTTTATAGATCTTTCTATCCGGAAAGTGCTAAAAATTCCGAGAGAAAAAGCGATGCTTTGAGAAATCGTATTTTCGAGGGGCTCGATGAGCCAACCGCCTTAATGCTCCGGGCCAGATTAAGACGACGGCTCGATCTTTATCTTTCCAAAGCGGTAAAATCCGGAGAAATCCCGGCTAAAACGAGTTAGACATCGCTGCATTCAAGGTAGATATCCGATTACAATCCTTTTTCCTTTCATCTTGACATTCAACCCACAATAGAATTTTTTAGCTTCAGCGGGTAAATATCGATTCGATCGAGTTTCCCGCATGGGCTGAATGAGGAAGTGTTTTAACAGACAATCTGTTTTTTGGTAATCTGATGTTGATAAAGGAGGAATGGTGAGAGAGGTAGTCGTATTGGATGGAGCGCGGACTCCCTTCGGTGAGTTCTGCGGATCGATGAAAGATATAATCGCCAATGATCTTGGCGCTATAGCCGCCCGGGGAGCGTTACAGCGCGCCGGGGTGAAGCCCGATCAGATAAATCATGTGATTTTCGGTAACGCCCAGCAGACGTCGGGTGACGCTCTCTACGGTGCGCGTCATGTGGCCCTGAAGGCCGGTTGTCCGGTGGACGTGCCCGCGATAACAGTTAACAGGATCTGCGGATCGGGTTTACAGGCGTTAATCTACGGCGCCCAGCTGATACAGCTCGGTGAGGCGGAGATCTGCCTGGTTGGTGGCATGGAGAATCTGTCGCAATGCCCGCACGTGATACGCGGCGCCCGTTGGGGTTTGCCGCTGGGGCAGGGGACGATGGAGGATTCGCTCTGGGTGGCGTTGCTTGATTCCTACAACAATATGAGTATGGCAATAACCGCTGAAAACCTGGCCGTGAAGTACAATATTTCCCGGGAGGAGCAGGACAAATTCGCCCTGCGTTCGCAAAACGCCGCTATTAACGCCCGCGATAAGGGATGGCTCAAAGAGGAGATGGTTCCCTTCGTGATACGCGACCGCAAGGGAAACGAGACCGAGTTTTGGACTGACGAGCATATCCGGGAAACGTCACTGGAGAAATTGGCCAAACTGAGGACAGTATTTAAAAAGGACGGCGGTGTCACGGCGGGCAACGCGTCAGGTATCAACGACGGCGCCGCGGCCCTGGTGATAGCCTCGGCGGATAAAGCGAAGGAACTCGGGTTGACAGCTAAAGCAAGGCTGATGTCGCACGGTGTTTGCGGGGTCGATCCCGATATAATGGGAATCGGTCCGGCTCCGGCGATCAGGAAAGCGTCAGAGAAGGCTGGTGTGAAGGTGCATGATTTCGACCTGGTGGAAATCAACGAGGCGTTCGCCGCGCAATACCTGGCCTGTGAGAAGGAGCTCGAACTGGATCGCGATAAGGTTAATGTCAACGGCGGCGCTATCGCGATTGGACATCCGCTGGCGGCGTCGGGCGCGAGACTTGCGTTGACCATGATCTACGAAATGCATCGTCGCGACGCCAAAACCGGAGTGGCATCGCTTTGTATCGGCGGCGGACAGGGTATCGCGGCGGCGTTCGAGAAGATATAGAATTTAAAAATCGGAGTTAAATGTAGCCGGGGTCTTTTAAGAGACCCCGGAACGAATACTATAGGAGGAAAAATTGCGTAATATAGTCGTAATTGTTTTTATCATATTCTGCCTGTCGGGAACATCGCTTGCGGGCGATGATACATTCGGATTTCAGCCGATTGTCAACGAGGTTTCGATATTCCAGAACAGCTCGGATACGGGCGATAACCTGGGGCAGACGCTTCAGATTGTTTCGATTAATGAACTCAAGGTGCTGACCACGTTCAATTTCGAGTTCACCGCCGATTTTAATCGTAAGATGACCCCCGGCGAAGATAGCGATTATTATATCGAGATAGGTTTAGTCAAACCGGTATGGAAGAAATTATCGGCCAATTACCAGAGGGTTCACGGCACGTTTATCGGCGATCCGGTGAATCAGCTTGGAGTAAGGTGGAGCTTTTAGGATAGATAATACATGGTATCGTCAGGGCGCCCAACCTGACGATACTGAGAATATAGATTCCGGGTCAAATCCGGGATAACACGAGATGGGCTCCTATCATCACATAATTTGAAACAAATACCTATATTTTATGTTTCATTTTTGAACACCTGGTGTAGACATTTATAATAGTAAAAGGCCTCTTTATTCCTGCCGATATCAGAAAATAAAGAAAATAATTCAAAATATTCATTCGGAGGGAGAAATGAAAAAGCTTCTAACCATCGGTATTGCTATCATGTTGATAGGCGTGTTTATGGTCGCCTGCGACGAGAATACCACCGACCCGAATCCCATTCTGGGAACGGTCACATTCAATCTCAGTGCCCCGTGGGGCGAGGAAGTAGTTGGCGTCAACGCGGCCGTAAGTTTGTGGTCGACCTGGGAATCGAATACTCCTGTGTTGATTGAAGATGGTGTATATTCCAGCAACAGCCTTACCATACAGATTCCCGACGTCGAGGAAGGCACATATATCGCAGTGGCGGTAATCGACGCTAACGGCGATGGTTTCTCTATCGATGGCCCCGCCAATGAAGGCGATGTTTTCTGGGCTGGTCTCGATGTCGCGATAAGCGGCAACAAGACTATCAGCGTAACATCGCAAGCATGGCAATATATCGATACTAATTCCGTTATTATTGGCGTTAAGGGAATCCCGGCCGGTCTTGACGGCGAGGTTTTCGCTTCGGGAATATTCCCTGACGGATCCGATCTGTTTACTAATCCTGACGCCGAGACCTACAACTGGGGTGTCGGATATGTCTATAATAACTCATGCGTACTTGCCCTGAATCCCGATATACATGAAGATCCCGAAGTGGTAGATCTCCCGTCGGGGAGCTACGATATTTGGATGCTTGTCGATGTCGACGGCACGATAGAAAATTGGTACGATACAACGGGCATGGACGAAGAGCCAATTACCAATGGCGATTATTTAGGCAGCTTTGATTACGTGTATGACGCTCTCGATTATAACGCTCCGCTGATCAATGCCACCTTCACCGAAATGGCTATGAATACCCTTACATTCAATATCACTGTACCGGCCGGAGAAAACCTCGATGGCAACAGCGCGATGGCATTTCTTTTCACCGATCCGGAGGCCGACGGACCGTCGCATTTCGATGAAGCTCTAATCAGCGGCGGGACCGCCACTATTACGTTCGAAGTTTCCGCGGCCTGGGCAATGTTGGGAGCGGTGATTCTGGATGTAGACGGAAACGGATTCGATTCGACAGACAGTGGTCCGCCCATGGATCCGGGCGATTTATTCTGGGGAGCCTTAAACCTTACCGCCGCAAATAATCTTGTCGTGGATATCCCGGTGGATGGCTGGCAGGATAACGCCGGATATCACTTCGTCGCGGTAGAAGGAATACCGGCAGGGCATGACGGCGAAGTATTGTCGGTGGGATTTGTTGCGGATGCGGATAATCCGTTCAATCCTTACAGCGAATCTAACTATATGGGCGGCGCAGGACTGATCTATAACAATTCGACCATCATTTCTATGCACAGTATGGGCTATTCCGATCAGAACTGGGAGCTTCCTTACGGCAGCTACGATATTTATTGCCTGATGGATATCGATGGTTCCATCAGTGATTACGAAAACATGGACGATTCGACCATGTTCAACCCGGTTACTTACGGCGACCGGTATTATAAATACGATTACACATACACTGAAATGCAGGCAACCGACGATTTTGTACATCTGACCGGAACGTTTTCTCCTGTGGTCGGGATCTCCGGTACCGTATCCTGTCCCGAATGGCAGGGAGGAGCTGGCGGTACCTACGTCTATCTTTTCGACGAAAATCCGATCCTTGTAGATTCGGCTTATGTTTATTCCGGTAGGGCATTAACCCAGCCCG
>JAZGHS010000190.1:0-49972 GCA_036481315.1 Candidatus Zixiibacteriota bacterium
GAAGACTATCGTTCGGGGTCACGCAGGCGATGCCCTTCAGACGATCTTGCGGATCACCCCTTTTATAAAGCTCGACATTCACAAGTTCGATCGAATCACCCTGGGGTACCATAGGCGGCTCGAGCCAGTAATAAGTTCTCGGAAGATAGCTATAGTCTTTGATTGCAATATCGTTCGCCTGGGCGCCCGCGGAAAAATTCGATTTTTCCGACGATCCCTTGTCCTGGCTTGTGATCACGGTTAAATCGAGATTCCCTATTTTGGCTGTGGCTTTGATACCGAATAACCCCTGCACATTTTCCGAGTATCCGATAAACTGCGAATTGGGCAACGCGAGAGTGGTGTTACCGGCTTCCACCGACTGAAGAATCTCGTCCTCCTCACCGGTGTAGCGAAGTTTGATTGTATTGCCCAGTTCGGTGTAACGCTCAGAATCCTGGTCGACCTCCACCTTGATTTTCGAACCTATATTCCCGGTGATTTTAAACCGCGATTTCTGCTCCATCTGAAGAATAGGAAATTTGGAGGGCTTGTAGGTGCCAGTGCTTACAACATCGTCGTCCCATTCCGAGCGGCCGGAAAAAGTAATAGAGCGGCTTCCGGTAACCCTTATATTCGATCTGCCTTCGCCGATAATCCCCTGGACGATTTTGGGAGGCTCCCATGGAATTTCTATCTCAACCGCTCCTTTGTTTTCATCGCTTTCGGCCTTTCCCAGTTCTTTGTCCATCGCTTCGCGCCACCTATCGCTCAATACCAGATCCCTGCGGTAAGTGACATAGGTATTAATCGACATGAACCTGTACGCGCTAAGATCATAACTGCCATACGTATCTTGAAGACGGATATAGAAAAACTCACCGTCTATAAATTCCGTAATTCTGGCGAATTTCAACGGTTTAAAGTCAAATATATATGATGATGCTTGTTTGTTCAATGTTTTGCCGCCTGCGGGAGGGCCGGCGGCTTCTCTGAGTACAAAATCGCTCTTAATTTCCAATGACATATCGACGTCACCGTAATCGGCCGCGATTACCGGGGACGCGAGTACCAGAAACAAGAGCGCAAGACTTCTTTTAATCAAAAAGGACAATACCGATCCTTGGGGCCTTTTTAAGGCTTTTGCTAATTACAATCAATTTTTAGCTATATTCCGATAATCCTCCTTTTCTGCGGGTTTTGATCATGGGTCAATATACAAAATCTCCCTTTTCAAGTCGAGCCCAAATTTATTCAAAACCGCCTCGCGCATCATTTCCACTAACTTTTTAACATCACTCGACATCGCCCCACCGCGGTTGACCACGATATTGCAGTGTTTTTCAAAAACGGTGGCGTCGCCTACCGTCATACCGCGTACTCCGGCCTCCTCCAATAATTTACCCGCCGGAGTCACGTTTTGAGGATTCTCCAGAGACCGTAGATTCTTAAATACCGAACCGGCGCAACCAAGATCGGTCGGATGACGATCCTCTCTAAATTGCCGTCTTTCATTAACTACGTCGGTTAATCTCGTTTTATCTTCAGGCCTGAGCCTCATCATTACCGAAAGTACGATATCCCCGGTCTCCGAGAGCCTCGACTTACGGTACCGAAATTTGAAATAATCGTTATCGGCAATCTCCATCTTCCCGTTTTTACCGGAGAGAATAACGGCGCTTTCCAGGATTTCATTTATGGCATGGCCGAACGCCCCGGCATTACCGTAAACCGCCCCTCCTATTGTACCTCTAATCCCCGCCGCGTATTCCAGCCCTCCAAGCCCTTTTTTCACCGATTCGTCAACTATTTTATCGATAATTGCTCCCGATAAGGCCGAGACGCAGTCGCCGTTTATCCGAAACCTGTCGGTTTCGTCCTTGATTATCAAGCCGTCGTATCCGGCATCATCGAAAAGGATATTAGAGCCGCCGCCCAGGACAAAAAATTTCAAGTTCTCTTTTCGGGCCGCCCTTACTGCCTGAACAATATCGGTGGAGGTCTTAGCCGCGACGAAGAACTTCGCCGGCCCCCCTATTCCGAAACTGGTATACGGGCCGAGTTCAATGTCACCAAGAACGCGGCCATTTAGTAATTCATTAAATCTATTATCTTTCATAATCGCCCAAACGCCGGTTGCCCGGAACATGCTCTTTTTATACTTACTGTATCCACTCGAAGTTCGCTAATTTCACCGATGATATTATCATGGATAAAATCAGAATCACGACCGTAAGCGCCGGGAGTATAATTAGCCCGGGCACCAATTTTCCCAGTAAAATAACCGCTACATATATTGCCATTCCGACTATAATTGTCGAAACGATAGAAATAAATACACCTCCGCCTTTTAACATCCGCTTGGGATGTTCCCAACTGAAATCGGCGTAGATTAATCCGATAGGCATGCCGATTCCGAAACCTATCAGGCAAAAAGATGCGAGATAAATCAAATATTCAATCCCCGAAGCTATGTGCATGATAATATGTATCGACCCGACAAATACCGAGCTTATCACTAAAATGGCCAGACCGAAGAGGAATTTTTCTATAAGCATAAGACGGGTACCGCCGGGGATCATCAAATTCCAGCAAAATCCCAACCTTTCCAGGGGGATCTGCCTGCTCGATAACTGCGATCCAGACATCAGGGCGAATATGGCCATAGGAGCGGATATCGGCAAATCGCCAAACGACCCGGGTTGGTTTTCCCTTACGATAAGGGGGAGCAAAAGTAATATAATCAGCATCAGCGCTATCTGCATCATGATTTGCGGTTGACGATAGAAGAGGATAAGATCGCGCTTGATATGCGCCATCAGAGGCGAACCGCCAATTGAGGAATCCGCCGACATTACAAGAGAAGCTTTCGGCGATTCTTCGACAATACCCTTGCTGTAATGACGGGCGGTGGCCGCCATGGCAAGATACGAGAGAACAACCGCGGAGATTCCCAACAGTAAAAGGGGTGCCGCTATCGCCTGCCAGTTACCCGACGCCGAGTTAATGGCCGCCTTGAAAGCCCATCCCGACGGCAGATACGCGAAAACGGGAGATGACGCCAGGCTGAATATAGGTAAATCGGGTGATATAGCTTGAGGTTCGGCGTTGTCGAATATATTCATGGTAATGTTAATGCCCGCCCAGAGCCCAATCCCAAGAAAACTACCTATTGCGGTCATCACATTTTTCATTCTGTCTCTGGATACGTTGCGGGCGAAAAGGGAGGCGATGATGATTCCCAGGGAACCGGGTATCGCCGCGATTAATATGGCTACAATAACGGCGATAAGATAATACCAGATCGATGCTTTATAAATTACACCGGTTAGAATAATCACCGGAGTTAAAAATAGAAACGCGAATCTCGCGTTCAACACAAGCGATTCGATAAATTTATATAAAAAGATCGTCTTAGGCTCCAGAGGAAGGCAGAAAAGCAGTTCCAGATCTTTACCGAAATAGATAGTGAATACGGCCAAAGACAGACCGGTAAATAGAAGTAGCGCGAAGATCCCGTGAAAAGACACCGCCATTATCATTTTCAGAATCTTATTACCTGTTTCGGGATCGGCTTTCACGGCATGATAGATCCCGACGGACATGGCAATTATCAGCACCATAATTCCGAGAAACGCGGCTATTACGACGATAGTTCTGCCGATTCTCGCTCCCCCTCTGAAGATGGAATAAAGCGTCCTGATCCGATATTTGAGAAGTAGTGTCAGCATATTAATCAGATAAATATTTTATGACCTCGTTGTATTCCGAGCCGCCGGTAAGTTCGATGAAAAGCTCCTCTAACGATGATTCCGCTTTGACAGATTGCTTGAGTTTCTCCGGCTCTCCCTCGGCGATAATTTTACCCCTGTCGATTATATAAATCCGGTCGCACATGCTCTCGGCTATTCCCAGAATATGTGTTGATAACAGTACGCCACATCCCCCACGGGCCAGTTCCAGGATGACGTCTTTGATCTTACGGGTCGCTCTGGGGTCGAGCCCGCCGGTCGGCTCGTCAAGAATAAGCGCCTCGGGACGATGCAGTACCGCCGCGGCCAGCGATACTTTCTGTTTAGTGCCGTGAGAGAGGGAGCTGATCAGCTTTTTTATCGAATCCGATAAATCGAATAACCCGATAAGATCATCAATACGTTTTTTCGCGATATCAGGCGATACCCTGAAAACCTCCGCGGTGAAATTGAAAAACTCGATCGGTGTCAGCTTATCGTAAAGATGAGGAACGTCGGGAACGTACCCGAGTTGAGCCTTAGCCGCCGTTGGCTCGGATTCGATATCGTGACCGCAGATCGCGACCGTTCCGATATCCGGTTTCAATAGCCCTACGAGCATCTTGATCGTCGTCGTCTTACCCGCGCCGTTGGGACCGAGAAACCCGACTATTTCCCCGGAATTTACTTTCAACGAAACGTCATCAACCGCCACTATTTTCCCGTAACGACGGGTCAGGTTCTCTCCGGTAATCAGTTCAGTCATGCGTTATCCGAATTCTCCGAATCTACGGGCTTATCGGTGTTCTTAAGTTGTTCTTCTTCTTTATCTTCTTCTTTGGTGTCGGGTCCTTTCTTGACTTCTTCCAAGTAATTCATACGCAGTTCATAAAGGACATGAGTCAGATATTTCGATTCATCCTCGTTCAAATTGCCTTTGGTTTTCTCTTCTAGCATGGCCAGCATATCGATTGAGTGACGGGCCATCTCGAGATTTCTCTCTACCTTACCTGAAAGGACACTGGCTACTTTTCCCATCTGCTGCCATGCAGCCGCCTGAAAAGACAGGACAAGCTGGGTGAAAAGTGCCTGGTCGTTGTATTCCGGTGATTCGTTTGTTTGATTCTCATCGCTCATATCAAACTCCTTTTTCTGCAAAGGTCGCCGCTGTCGATAGTTTGTGCTTGATATCCATTAAATCGGCGTCAACCTGCTTTAGAATCCTCTGAAGATCGAGATTCGATGTTTCCGAGATCATCTGGTTAACCAAATCAGTCAGATTGTCGGCGGTGGTTAAAGCTTTTTTGGCTTTCTCTATCATAATTCCCTCCGGTTGGATTTTATAATTCAACCTATTTTACCGTAACGCAGTTTTCCTTTCATCCTGCTTTTTAAAACAGTCTTGATCGCGGCATTCTCCGGTAATTTCAACCCCGGATCGTGATCGACCATCTCGAAAGCGAGCCCTCTGGCAAGCTCCACCAACCGCGTATCGGTTAAGCGTGCGACCCGTAACTCCGGCAGGCCATGCTGCCTGGTGCCAAATATCTCACCCGGCCCCCTGATTTCGAGATCGACTTCGGCTATTCTAAAACCATCATTGGTGCTGGTCAAGGCCTCGATTCTACGCGAACCGTCCTCGCTGACCCTGACCCCCGTAAGCAAAAAACAGTACGATTTCTTGTCAGATCGTCCTACCCGGCCTCTCAATTGGTGAAGCTGGGACAGGCCGAAACGCTCAGCATGTTCGATTACCATTATTGTCGCCGACGGCATATCCAATCCTACTTCCACAACCGTGGTCGCGGCCAGGATTTTTATCTTTCCCTTTTTGAAATCGTTCATTATTCGCAATTTCTCCTCGGATTTAAGCCTGCCGTGGAGCAGGCCGATTTCAAGATCGGGGAAGACTTCTTTTTTCAACTGCTTGCACGACTCAGTAGCCGCTTTCAGATCCGATTTCTCGGTCTCTTCCACCAGCGGATAGACAATAAATGCCGATTGACTCCCGCTTAATTTTTCGCGGATAAAGTCATACATCTGCTCCCGTTTATCCTCCGGCACATGCTTGGTGGATACAGGGATTCTCCCCGGCGGCATCTCATCGATAACCGAAACGTCGAGATCGCCGTAGATGGTCATAGCCATCGTGCGGGGTATCGGTGTCGCGGTCATCACCAGTATATCGGGATTGGCGCCTTTGGATTGCAGATTGCCGCGTTGTGCTACTCCGAAACGATGTTGCTCGTCGACAACGGCGAAACCGAGTTTGTGAAACTTGATTTTTTTCTGTATCAAAGCGTGGGTGCCCACCACCATCGACGCTTCCCCCGATTCTATTTCCGCGAGCCGTGATTTCCGTTCGCCACCTTTAATCGAACCTGTGAGAAGAACTATTTTCAAGCCGAGCGGTTCGAGTAGATCGGAAAACGTAAAATAATGTTGTTCTGCAAGGATCTCTGTCGGCGCCATAATCGCGGTTTGATAACCCGACTCGATAGCGCCGAGCATGGCCAGTGCCGCCACGATCGTTTTTCCACTACCGACGTCGCCTTGGATAAGACGGTTCATCTGATAAGGCGCTTTCATGTCGGCATAGATTTCTTTCAACGCTTTTTTCTGCGCCGATGTTAGTTTATAGCCGAGGCCACCGAGTAGTTTCCGGCCGTTTATCTTCGGCGGATCGAGACTTATTCCATCCGGCTTGAGTTGTCGATTCTTATGTCTTCCGGCCAGCACAAGCTCCAGGTAGAAAAGTTCCTCGAACGCGAGCCTCTGCCTGCCCGTATCGGCAGTCTCTGCCGATTCCGGGAAATGAACCTGAGCAATTGCCCTGCTTAGATCGTAAAGCGCGTACTTTTCTCGCCATTTATCGGGGATCGTCTCGCTCGGATTCTCGACCAGCTTATCCAGCGCCGGCTTGATAATCCGACGTAATCCCCTCGAATGCAGCCCGATATTCTTCAATGACGCATTCTCCGGGTAGATCGGTATGAGCCGACCGGTATGAATCATTTCATCGTCGGAGGAGCCCACAATCTCGAATTCCGGATGAGGAATATGCAACCGTCCGTATAGCTTCACCTTGCCCGAAACGCAGAGAACATCGCCCGGCGAAAAGGCTTCTTGTAAATATCGATAACCGGAAAACCAGACCAGCTCTATCTGATCATGTTTATCCTCGAGATAAACCACGAACCGGTTTCTCCGTCCCCGGGTCAGGCCGGCGGCGGCCACGGTCCCGATGACCGTTACGGTCATTCCCTCGGTCACGGCGTGAAGCGGTGTTATTAACGATCTATCCAAGTACTTTCTTGGGACATAGTAGAATAAATCGAAAACGGTTTCGATTCCATTGGCTTTAAAAACATCGCCTTTTTTTGGGCCGACTCCCTTGAGATACTGAATATCAGAAAAGAGGAAATCCAACCCGCCGGGAGGCTTACCAGATGATTCTCTATTTTTCGAAATGGCCACGAATCTATCTTAAAGACGCGGGACTGTAAAGTCAAGCCGGTTCAATCTCTTAGCCAAATTCGGGCAAAAAATAATTATGAAAATTCTTGCCATATCGCCGAAAAGGTATATATTGGCATGAAAATTTGGAGGTACTAATGGCTCAAGTTTGCGAAATATGCGGAAAGAAGCCCGGCTTTGGTAATAATGTCAGCCACGCCCATAACGTCACCAAAAGACGCTTCAATATAAATTTGAAGTCTGTTCACGCCAGAGTCGACGGCAAACCAAAGCGGGTTAGGGTATGCACAAGTTGCCTTAAGGCCGGCAAGGTGATGAAATAAGCTCTTTCGAAAACGCTCGATTTAAAACCCGCTTATAAAACAAGCGGGTTTTTTTCTGCCCGTAAAATCAAAAAAAGCGTGTCATATCTGACATACCTACCCTTAAAATAACACATGCACAGATTTTATAAAATCGCATAAACCATAGCCTCTCTGTCGATTGCAATCGTGGCACGACCTTTGTTTTAATGTTTGTCGGAATTTGAAAACTAAACACCCAAACTTAGGAGGAGTTATGAAAAGGGACGGATCAATTGTATCGGTAATCGCGATTTGCATGATCGCTCTGACAGTTGTGCTGTTCGCCAGCCTCAGGGAAAAACCGATCATCGTGGAAAACGAGGCTATCGCGGACATCGTGGAGGCACCTGTCGAGTTCGAGGATCAACAGCCGGATTGGTTAATTCCCGAAATCAACACCGTACTGGTCGATCATCAAAGGCTCATTATCGGCACTGACGACGGTATCTATGTCAAGCCCGGTCTCGACGATCAACTTCCGCTTCGGCGTGAACCGGGAGTCGAAATCGCTCATCTCAACGTTATCCTGCCAATCGGGAATCATCGCTATGTTGCCGGTGACGGTCTTTACCTGCTCGACGAGAATTATTCGTTCTTGATCGATAAGTTCGATTTCGGCCATCGGATTTACGCGCTCGCCGAGTTCGGCGAGGGAGTGCTTATTGGCAGCGAAACCGGCCTTTGGTATCATCGCGATCTGCCGCTTGTCGAAAGCGGCCCCCAGGATACACTGCTTAAGGACGGGATAATTGTTACCGCCCTGGCAGAGGACCGCGGCGGGCTCTGGATTGGTACCTATGGTGATGGCCTCTACCGGTTCGACGGACACGACTGGCGCTTGAGATATCTCGAGCGGGATACGTCTATGTTCGATTTCGTCACCGCGCTCGAATACGCCTATCCCAATCTTTGGGTCGGCACCGAGGATGCTCTTTTCCGCTATGATGGCGGCAAGTGGGCGCAGATGTTTGTCGCCGATTCCAGCGAAAGCTACCATGTGACAAACATCATGACCACCCCGGCGGCAACCTATATCGGCACCGCCGATGGTTTGCTCCGATATGCCGAAGATGAGCTTGTCGCTGACGACAGTTTCGCGGGGATGGAAATTGTCGGCCTATGCCGCGGAGAAAAAGGAGTGATGGTGGCCACAAGAAACGACGGAATTTTCACCTACAAAGGAAAGGAGGAGATAGTTTCGCCGGAACAGCTTAACCCGGATTATTATGCCGGGAACCAAATCGAAGAAATAGCCGGGACAGATCCCGAGGCATACGCCGTCCCCGAAGAGACGGAGTATGTCGAGGAGTCCGATTATTGAACCAACTGAAATGCGCGGTCGGGTCTATAGTACCTGAATGCGTATCGTGGCCACCCACAGGGGCGGAGTAATTCGCCCCTTTATATATATATCCTACTAAATTTATGCCAACTTACCAGGTAAACATCAGCATGCGTAAAACTTCATAATAATTATCGTTTTCGAAACGTACTACCTGCGGTTTGATCAATTCTACGCCGGGGAAAAACGACGCTCTATAAGCTCTTTTATAATCGCGGTAGCCCAACTCCACTGTGAATTTTGCCGGTAGTTCTATTTTGCATATTCCGAGATCGCCGTTTAAGGCATCGCGGGCGGCGTCCTCTATACGTCGGATTGCCAGGCTGGGATGGATGCTGATCACCGACCCACCGGCTCCCTCGTTTACGGGGATTGTGGCGATGTTCGGGTTGAAATCATTAACATCCTTGCACAGGTTGGCATCGCCGGTAACCATGACCACCGGCACCCCCACATGGGCGGCGGTATAGGCGTTGATAAGAAACTCCGACGTGTATCGATCGTTGATTTTCAGATAAGCCACCTGTCCCGAAAATGTATGCGCCAGCGGGTTGCCGTCGGCCCCGGCGCGGGAGTGATACCCGGTCATCATGACGGCGTCGAACGATTTATCCAGCCCCTGTAACATGGCATACGGATGCCCGCTCCATTCGCGGATCAGCCTGACCCTTTCGGGCAGTTTGGATTGTAAGAGATTACGTCCCGAATCGTGGGCATCCTGCACATATATTTTCAAGATTCCTCCTCCACTGCCCCGTTTTTAGAAAAAAACGGCGATCCTCGACATTATCCCGCCTCGTCATGTGAATAAACGGGATATTGAATAAAAAATCAATATAAGTTAAAGGACGTTCACTGCTATACAAGTTTGGGAGTGCTACTCAAGGAGTTTTCATAGAGGTCAGTAAGCCTGACCACATATTAGTGTATATTATCGCTTAATGTATCCGGTTTCGATTTCCACATGGCCCGGAAATAGTAGCTGAGAATTAGGAAAAGCCCTCCAAAACCCATGAATAACAATATTCGCCAGATCATTTTGACCCGAGTAAGATCGACCAAAAACAGCTTGCCAATTACCAGGGCTAAGGTGCCTAGAGCGACTATTCGGAGCTTATTGTAATTTTTGCGTAAACCGATAATAAGCAAAACAACCGAATAAACACCCCAAGCTATTGTGACATACCCCTGGCCGTTGGGAAGAGTCGAAAATTCCCTTACAAACCATACTAAAAGCGCTACATGGGCTGCTATCCTATAAGCGATTTTCTCATCCGTTGGCACTATAAGAATCGAGACTAATAAAGCGGAGAGGATTATTACGATATCGGTAATGGCCTGAAAATTAAATATTGCCGTGCCCTCGGCCGGATTTAGAAACAGGCGATAGCATAGCCATACGAATATTCCGACCGAAAAAATATGGGCCTGCGTGGTTATAGCGCGATCGGATTTTATAGAAGCGATAAAATGCAATATTACAGTCTGAATCGAGACGATCGTAAATAAAATATTCCCGTTCAATTCTCTTGCCAACAGCCCGGTGATTGCCAGTTGAGCGATCATAAAATAAATACGTCTCTCTTTCTTGAAATGGAGAACCGTGGAAAAGAATAACCCCAGGGCGATAGCCCAGATATCCGTCAGAGCCTGGTTGTTAATGAACGGAGTTCCCCGCGGTTCGAAAACGAGCAGTCTGAATCCCAGCCAGATTCCAACGGCCCAGAATAGAATGTGGGCTGATACTTTCAAACCTCTATTGGATATTCGTTTGGCTACCAGATGGAGCACCGCCGATTCGGTAACCAGGGCGAAGAAAAGAGCCTGCCCTTCTAATATCAAACATAATGCCAGCGTAAACAACGCGACACCGACCAGGGAATGGGTATAGGCCAGGTTTTTCATGAAATCGCCCTGCCCTTTGATAGCCCGGGCCACGAGCCAGTATAACGGCGCGCTTCCCAAAGCGAACCATCCCCAGAATTTTTTATCCGGTATATCCCATATGATATACGAAAGACCGAGAATTATCATGGGTGTAAAAATAGTGAGAACATGCAGGTCGTTTTGCAAAAGCATTTTCTTTTCGGCTGACATCGAGCTATCACCGAATCCAAGAGAAGATTGCAACCATCGCGAGGGGTTTCCGATCCAGGCTATATCCCGGACGATCGGCATCGCCCAGAACGCGAACCAGCCGAATATGACGCCGCCCTGCAAGGCCCATTGATCCGACGTGGGAAGGTTTTTACTCGAAAGAAGGCTTACGATAATCCCCCCGGAAAAGACCATCCAACCGATTATAATTGAAATCCACAAAAGTGAACGCCATCCCTTATAAAAATAAATCGTGCTCATTCCAGCGATAATTAAACAGGTATATATAATAAATCCGGATACGCTTTCCGATCCGGTATACAGGAAAACCGGAGTACCCAATCCTCCCAGAACGCCGATTAACGATAAAACGACACCGTCCTGTTTTAGCGATAATATAAAGGCGCCGATTGTGGTCGTAATCATGAAACCCAGGGCCAGTGAGCGAGGCATGAGGTCAAATACCTGGAAGGCGGCAAAACCGGTGATATAAAATGTGGCGATACCGCCCCCGAGAAGCACTTGGCTGAAATGCGGACGTTTTGGGAATATACGCAAACCTAATATTATCAGTACAAATCCCAGGGCCAGGCCGAAAGCGACTCTCACCCGTGGGGTTAACCATCCCTGATCGACAGAATATTTGAACAGGAATATTACGCTGAAGAGTAAAAGCCCGATACCTATCTTATTAAGCCAATATTCTCCGCTGCGCATATGCTCCGGAATCACGATCTGCTTTCTTGCGGGCCTTGGTTTATTGGCGGCGAGTACATCAGGAGATGAGATAGGCGTCGGGCGTGGAGGGGACGGTGGTGGTTTAGGTATTGGCTGAGGGGGGGGTGTTGGAGTTTCAACGGGTTTGGCGTTTTGCTTTACCGGCGTTGGTATTTCCGGTATCTCCCCGGAAATTTGAGCGCGTCGTTTATATTTTTGTACGAGCGCCTGCCGAAGCTCCTCGACTGTTTCCTCTAAACGCTTAACACGGGATTCTAAAGATTCGCGTTGTTCATCATCCATTCTACCTGGCCTTGAATGCGATTCTATTTTTCTCAAAGGGAAAAATTACAATTACCGGATAGAGATAACATAAAACGCGCTTTTTCACAAGTATAATTATACGAGGATAGCATGCCCGACCGATGAGAAGCTTGACAATCCCGCGTGGCAGGGCGATAATATACAATAGCTTTACATAGAACCCGCACTGGGAATTGAAAATTGAATAACTATACGGAGGTAATATGCCGGAATACGATGTTAAACTCGAGATTGTCAATATCCTGGCCGGGGGGAAATGCCATCTGAACCATAAAATAGGCGATACGTTCACCATAGGCGATCCCAAGCTCTGCACCTGGGCCGAGCATGTCTGCTTGCCGTTTGCCACCGCCCTGAGGTTTGGCGGGCATATACCGTGGAAAAAGGAGGGTAACGATAGTGTCGATATCTCCTGCCCCGACGCCGCTAACCCGGTCGTTTTCAGGCTGATCAGAACTCCCAAGTAATCGATGTCCCCCTATGAAAAAGAAGAAAAAGACGAAAGTCCGGATACCGTTACCGAAAAAAACCGAGAAGATTCACGAAGACAAGACCAGGTACAGCCGCAAGCCTAAACATAAACCGCAGGTTAATGCCGAAAATGGCGCCGGGGATAAATAGACAATTTCGACAGTCAATTTGATTTTGGTCAAGGCGATTAATTACAGAATTTTCATATTGTAACCTTGATCGCGATTTAATTGAGGGATGAAGGGAGCGAAAGATGGATCCTATTCAAAAACTTATGGCCGAGCATAAGAATATCTTAATCGGGATATCACTGCTTGAGGTCGGCTCAAACAGGCTCGAATCGGGAGAGAATGTCTCTCCCGAAATATTCCGTAACTTGATAGACTTCATACGCAACTACGCCGATAAATATCATCACGCCAAAGAAGAGGATATCCTCTTTGTCCGTTTGGGGAAAGCGGGATTCCCCGCCGAGGAGGGACCGATCGCTGTCATGCTTGATGAGCATAATCAGGGACGCAGCCTCGTAACCGCTTTAGAAAACGCCAACGAACAATACGCGTCGGGAGAGAGTTCGTTTACCGGCGAAATAATCGAAAACGCCCTGGGATATATCTACCTCCTACGCTATCATATTGACAAAGAGAATAATGTCCTCTACCCGATGGCGATAAGCTTGCTTGGCAAGGGCGGAATCGACGCTATGATACCCGATTTCGAGCGGGTCGAGAGGGAGAATGCTGGGATCGAGGAAAAATATATCGCAATCTTAAAAGAACTCGAATTAGAATTGGGCTCAGGTAATTGACAATTCCGATTTTTTCGAGTATTTAAGCGGACATGGATAATAAAGACGCGATAATTCTTGATTTCGCTAAGCTCTGGCTGGCCCACGACGGTCTCTGGTTTCAGGCGGTTGAACGCGAGTTCGGTATGGAGGCGGCTATCAAGCTCGACGGTATAGCTTGGAGCAAATTCTCCCCTCTGGAAGCGAAACGGATATTGACTCGCCTCGACAAGAAACCGGGCGGCGGGTTTGATTTGCTTGAGGAAGCTCTCGGTCAACGTCTCTACGCGTTCCTAAATGAGCAAAGGGTCGTGGAGAAAACAGATACGAAGCTGATTTTCGAGATGACCGCCTGCCGGGTGCAGGACGCTCGTCGCAAGAAGGGGATGCAGTCATTTCCCTGCAAGGAAGTCGGCGTTATCGAGTACTCCACGTTCGCGAAAGCTATAGACGAGCGGATCAAGACCCGGTGTCTTAAATGCCCGCCCGACGAGTACAACGGCGAATTCTGGTGCCGATGGGAATTTTCTATCGAAGTTTGATTTCGAGGTCGGATATATGGCGGGCATATTCATTCTAATTTACACTTGACAGCGGCATAATATCTCCTTTATATGCCGTTAATTCGGCGGGCAAAAAGCTGTTGAATTTTGCAATTTGATCGAATGGTAATTGGGTTTCGACCGGAACGAGGATTTCGGCGCCGGTCAGACAATTAGGAGACGAACTTGGCTTACATCATCAACGACGATTGTATAATGTGCGATGCCTGTTTACCCGAATGTCCCGAAGACGCTATCACCGCGGGCGACCCGTTATACATTATCAATCAGGTTAAATGTACCGATTGCGGCGACTGCGCCGAGGTTTGTCCCACCGAAGCCTGTATACCGATAGAAGATTAATTAGAAGCGGAATGATTATAAGGGGTTGAATTCTACCTCCCTTTTTTTATCGATTGGAAAACCGGCCGAACCTGATTATTATTACGCCCATGACTGATTATTTGACAATACGGATTTTCAGACGGACTTTTTCGGGATGATACTGGCAGGATTTTCATCATTAGAAAAATCGTATCCATCGAGAAAAATCCTCAAAGGAGCTTCAGGAGCGATAAAAAATGGCGAGAGAATCGCGTTTTTGGGTTCCAACGGTACCGGTAAGACCACCCTTTTAGAAATCCTCGCGGGCAAAATAGATCGGGATAAAGGTTCTCTCGATATTCCAAAAAATATAAAAAGAGGATATTTGCCCCAGGAGGCAACAGTAACATCGGATTTATTACTTTTCGATTACGCCGTGGGCGGCTTAGAACGCCTCGTGGAGATGAGAAATCGTCTTGGAGAAATTCATCACCAACTTGAGAAGCAGGCCCATAAACTTGACCTGTTGGAAGAATTAGGCAAGCTTCAACATAAATTCGAGGAATCAGGCGGATATGTTATGGAAGCTCGTGCCAGAGAGGTCCTGGCAGGCCTTGGATTCGTTGAAATTGATCAGCAAAAAAAGTTAAATGAGCTATCCGGCGGCATGCAAAACCGGGCGGCGCTGGCTCGACTGTTGATAGGGGAACCCGATCTACTACTTCTCGACGAGCCTACCAACCATCTCGATATCGCCGGGTTTGAATTTTTGGAATCATATTTATCCGGTTTCGAAGGCGGGGTCATCTATGTTTCCCACGATCGCGCTTTTATTAAAAATACGGCCACCGCGGTCTGGGAGCTTATTGACGGCAGGATTGTATCTTATTCCGGGAAATACGATAGATATCTCGTCGAACGGGAAAAACGTATTACCTCCATGGCTAAAAATTACGAATCGCAGAAGGAGTTTATCGCCAGAACCGAAGATTATATCCGTAGGAATATAGTCGGGCAGAAAACCAAGCAGGCGCAATCGCGTCGACGTATGCTAGCCCGCATGGAGCGCCTCGAGAAGCCTCCCGGCGCCGAGGATACCGCCTCGATCAATTTCAAAGGAGCGGGCCGGTCGACACGGATAGTGGTCAAATGCGAAAATGCCTCATTTTCGTATGACGAAACCCCGCTGTTGGGCGGATTGAATTTCGTAATTGAACGTGGGGAGCGGATCGGATTATTCGGCCCCAATGGCTCGGGCAAGACAACGGTACTAAAATTGATTCTGGGGAAATTGGAATCGAAAACCGGAACTATCGAACTGGGAAAGAAACTCTCTATCGGCTATTATGATCAGCAGGCGGCCGATCTCGATTCCCGGGCAACCCCTATATCGATTATACGAGAGGTAAAACCGAAATGGACCGAGCCGCAGATACGGTCGTACCTGGGAAGATTCCTGTTTAGGGGAGAGGATGTCTGGAGGGAGGTCGGTACGTTCTCAGGCGGCGAGCAATCACGTCTGGTGCTGGCGCGAATAATCGTGACAGAACCGAATTTCCTTGTATTGGACGAACCTACCAATCATCTCGATATACAATCACGCGAGGGGCTCGAGGAATCGTTGGCGGAATACGGCGGCACCGTTTTATGTATCTCGCACGACAGGGAATTCCTCGACGGTTTTGCGGAGAAGATTTTTTCCATAGAAAAAGGCCGTTTGAGAATCTTCCTGGGGAATTACTCGGATTATAAAGAGAAGTTATTGTCCATGGTTCAACCGTCGGCGAAAAAAGAAAAATCAACAACAAAATCGAAAGCCGATAAAGTTTCGAGAAAAAGTGTCAACCCCCAAATCATAGCGAAAGCCGAAACGGAGATATCGGATCTCGAAAAATCAATTTCGGATCTGGAAGCGGTGATCAGCCAGCATGAAACATCGTCAAACTGGGAAAAGATCTGGGCCCTGGTAGAGCAACGTAACAAGCATTATTCCGAATTGGAATCTTTGTACGAAAAACTGGAGAATCTTAAAAGTCCCGGGGAATAAAAAATGAAAATTGCCTTTAGAGGCAATTTTATTATATATAGAGTCTGACTGGTAAAAAAAACCGAAAGGATAAACGATGAAGGATCCGAGAATAGAGAAATACGCCGAGGTATTGCTTAAATATTGCGTGAAATTAAAATCCGATCAACTGGTTTGTATTCGCGGTACGACGCTGGCCACGCCCCTAATAACCGAACTGTATAAAAAAGCTCTCATCATGGGAGCTCACCCTTTCACCAGAATCAGGATCGAGGGATTAGAAGAAGTTTATTTCAAATATTCATCGGAAAAGCAGTTAAAATTCATAACTCCCATCCAAAAATTTGAAATGGGCAAGACCGATTCGATGATTTCAATAATGTCGAACTACAATACCAAGGAGCTGACCAATATCAATCCCAGAAAACAGGCTGTGGCCCAAAAGGCGGCCGCCCCCATCATGAAGAAAATGATGAAGCGAACCGCCGAGAAAACGTTTTTCTGGGTTGGATGTTTGTATCCCACCTATGCCGCCGCTCAGGACGCCGGGATGTCACTCGCCGACTATGAAGAGTTTGTTTTCAAAGCCTGCAGGCTCGATAAAAAAGACCCCGTGGCAGAGTGGAAGAAAACGTCGAAATATAACGCCAGGCTGATTTCATATCTCCGGCGTAAAAAGCAGATCCGTATTGTCGCTCCGGGTACCGATATCACGTTCAATGTTGCCGGCAGGAAATGGATCAACTGCGACGGCGCCAATAATTTCCCCGATGGCGAGGTTTTCACCGCCCCGGTGGAGAACTCCGCCAACGGCCATATCAGGTTCACGTTCCCGGCGGTTTATCACGGCCACGAGGTTGATGATGTTTATCTGGAGTTTGTAGACGGTAAAGCGGTCAAAGCCAAAGCGGCCAAGGGCGAGAAATACTTAAACGCTATGCTCAATATGGATAAAGGCTCCCGTTTCCTCGGAGAGCTTGCTATTGGGACCAATTTCGGCATCAAGGATTTTACCAAGAACACCCTTTTCGATGAGAAAATCGGCGGGACCATGCATATGGCGTTGGGGCAGTCGTACCCGGAAAGCGGCGGTACGAACGAATCCGGCCTGCACTGGGATATGGTCTGCGATCTTCGTAAAGGCGGCTCCATCTACGCCGACGGCAATCTGTTTTTCAAGAACGGGAAGTTTTTGAAGTAGAGCGTAGGAATGAATGTCGGTAGCTTGCCTACCGACAGCCATACGGTCACACGTTAACAGCGTGTTTTTGTCGGGTCGATAAAGGACTTCGTCCGCTCATTCGTTTCACTCATTCGGAACCCGACCTACTAATATTATGCCTCCCCGGTCACACCTGATCACTATGATCCTATCGGTAAAATTAATTCCGCCACCGCGCCGTTGTCGTTGAAAAAACGGATCGTCCCGCCGTGTTCCTCTACAATCTTTTTCGATATAGCCAGACCTAACCCCGTCCCGCAGCTTTTGGTGGTGATATACGGCTGATCGATCTTCTCGAGCTTTTCTGCAGGAAATCCCGGTCCGTTATCGCGAAGATCGATTTTAACGATGTTATCTATTAACTTCACGGTAATCTCAATCGCGATTTTATCCGTGGAGGCCTCCACCGAGTTTTTAATCAGGTTATTAAACAACCGTCCCATCATACGCGGGTCGAGATCCAAAGAGGGGATATCCTCGCCGATATCGGTTTTCAAATTTACATTATTGCGGTTAACGTAGAGGGAAACTGATTGCTCTATGATTTCCCCTACATCGCATTTGATTTTTTTAAGATCCGGTTCCTTCGCGAACAGTGAAAATTGCCCCGATAAGTCCTGTAGGGCGCGAATTTGCGCGTCTATGGCGTCAAGAGACCCAAAAACGTCCTCCGACACCGTTGCGTTGGATTCGCTGATCTTTTGCCTGAGGCGGTAAAGCTCCACGGTGATGGGCGTAAGGGGATTGCGGATCTCGTGAGCGATACGCCGGGCAACGTCACGCCAGGCCGCCAGCCTTTCAGCGGCCAACAGTTTAGTCTGGTTTTCCTTTATCGACGAGGCCATGGTATTGAAAGAACCGGCCAGGTCGACAAACTCGTCCCCTCCCGAAAGCTCCACCTTAAAATCGAGATCGCCCCGGCCTATTCTCCCGGCTCCCTCGGTTAACATCTCAAGAGGTTTTACCAGGCGACGGCTTAAAATCGTGGATAATATAAAACCGACAATAAGGGTGAGAACGGCCATTATTCCGGTAACCAGTGCCAGCAGTTTAAGGGAAAATCCTTTATATATTTCAAGACCGGCCGCGGCGGAAAGTGCTTCGGATAAGGAGCGACCCTTCTCGGCGTATCCTGATGACATCATTATACCGCATCCGGTGGACGTGAGCGAATCTCCCAGGGAGTAACAGAGGAAAAAATAACCCTCATGTTCCAGATGAAAAAGGCCGGGAGCGATTATTCTTCCCTTTATGTCGTCGAATGTCTCGGGCTTATCGCCAGAGATTTTTGTATTCGTAATTCTGCCGTTTTCGGCCTTGAAGACGAGATCAAGATGAAATTCGCTCATCCATTTCTCAATAGATCGGCTATTATGCCAATCGACCGGTTGTTTCAACGCTTCATTTAGATAAACGCCAAGAGTCTTTTCCGAATCGTTTACTAATGAGGAGGCCGATCTAACGCTATTTTCGAATCCGGCGGCCCCTATACGATCTATTGTAGAATTTAAAAGCGAGGCGGCGATAAGCAGTATTACAAGCGATGGCAAAAGGCCGGCCAGGAAAACAACGAGGAAAATTTTTCGACGGAAACTCATTCGGAGGAAAATTACCGGGCTGGCCAACGGCTGTCAACCGTAAATAAAAAAGGGGAACGATAATCGTTCCCCCAAAGCCTTTTTAATTCGGATTTATTTCTTGATCAAGACACCCTCGATTTTGAACTTTTTCATCCGTCTCCAGAGGGTGGTCCGTGAAATTCCGAGCTGCGACGCTGTTCTCGAATAGTTGTTGTTGTTCTGTTTGAGGGCTTTTAGGATCAGGGTCTTCTGATTATCCTTCAACGTCATGTTCAGATATCCGGGCGATTCATCGATAGAGGGCCTGTCCTGCGGTAGGGTAAATATCAGCGATTCGTCGAGAATATCGGCGGCCGCCAGCGTACAGGCTCTGGCCAGAATATTCTCCAGCTCCTGGATATTACCGGGCCAGTTATACCCTTTCATCCAGTTCATCGCCTCGTCGGAAATTCCGGTTATATTCTTGCCGAGTTTTGCCCTGTAGTTGGCGATAAAATATTTCACCAGCGGGGCCAGATCGGGGACCCGCGCCCGAAGCGGTGGGATGTATATCGGCATGACGTTTAACTGGTAATACAGATCTTCCCGGAACGCGCTGTTAGCGACGAGCCTTTTGAGATTACAGGTCGTCGCGGCTATAATCCGAATGTCGGATTTCTTAACGCTCGATCCGATAGCTGGAAGATAAGTGCCTTCCCTTAAAAAGCGGATCATTCTCAATTGCAGATTAGGATAAAGTTTGTCAATATCCCGAAACAGAAGAGTTCCGCCGTTGGCTTTGGTCAAGGCGCCGGGTTCATCGGGATCGTCGGTGCCGAAAATCTCTCTTTCGAGAATCGTCTCGGAATTGTTTGAGCATTCAACCGTAATAAATTCTCCGCCGGATCGCTTTCCCAACCCGTGAATCATTTTCGCCAAAGTCCGCTTGCCGGTACCGTATTCACCCTCTATATGGACGGTGATATCGGAATTAGCCGCCTTAATTGAAAGATCCTCGACATCTTTCATTTTCTGCGAGAAAATCACCATACCGGTATTTTCTTTAGCTTCTTTATGTTTCTGCGGTTCCGAGTTTTTCAAAATCGTATTGATTTTTTCGAGAATGGTCACGTAATCGAAAGGTTTGGGTACGAAATCGCTGGCTCCGTTTCTTACCATTTCCACCGCCAGGGAAATATTCCCGAATGCGGTCATTATAATAAATTGCGAGGTCGGATGAAGCTGTTTGGTCTTTTTCATCAAATCAAAACCTGACAAATTACCCATCTTATAATCTGAAATGATAATATCGAAATACGTGTCCTTTATTTTCTCAAGAGCCTCTTCCCCGGAATCGGCTGTATCCACGGCATGTCCTTGACTCTTTAGATAAAACGCCAGGTTCTTGCGCAATACCCGTTGATCGTCAACTACCAGAATGTTGGCCATTATCTCTCTCCCTCTGCGTAAGAGCAGTTCACTAAAATACCGTCTTGAATATTTTTCGTCATATTTCTCGGAGAATTTAATGGCTAAATCCAAATAATATCGCTTGCACAAAAGATGCACAGCGTCTTTATATTGTTAATATGTTTAGCGCGGTTTTTACTTCGATCTGGTTATGCCTCGCAACCCCGTTTTCTCAGCCGGGTTACAATAACAAATATGTATATAATTCCCAGGATAGTTTGATCTGGGAGGCTATTGTGCAAGTGGATGCAGAACAATTCGATTCTGCCATAGAATTGTTTCAAAAGGTAATAGAGGCCGATTCGACCTCGCCAAAAGGGTACTTTTTTATTGCCGCGGCCTACTCTAACCTGGTTTCCGATTACAGAAATTTTGGCTATAAATCCGTATTTTACGAGCATGTAGATAAAGCCATTGAGATAGGAGAATTAAGAGAAAAAAGCGGTAACGCGACCGTGGAGGATCTTTTCTATTATGGGGGGGCGGTCGGATACAGAGGAATTTTCAGATCTTTCGACGGTGACTGGTGGGGTGCTTTTACCGACGGTTTAAAGGGACGGGGCCTTCTGGCTAAGGCCTACAAAGCCGATAGCTCGTATATGGATGTTTATCTGGGGCTCGGTACCTATGATTATTGGCGATCCGCCAAGACGAAAGTCCTCTGGTGGCTGCCTTTTTTCTCGGATAAACGGGACCAGGGGATAGAGGAAATTAAGAAAGCTATGGGTAATGGAAAGTTCTCCACGCATGAGGGAAAATACGCCCTTATGAGAATCTATTTCGATTACGACAAATACGAAGAGGCGATTCGCCAATGGGAAGAGGTAGAAAAGCTCAATCCCGAGGATCCGTTCTCCCACTACTGGCTGGGCAGGTCGTATATAATGACCGAACAGTACGAAAATGCCCTTCTGTCATTCGAGACCATCCTGGCGGTTTATTTAAGATCGCCGTATTATGATCCAGGCGGCGAAATGGAGTGCCGTTATTTCATGGGGCTATGCCAAAGTAAACTTGGAAATCTTCCCGGTGCCTTAGAGCAATTACGTCTGGCCGCCACCATGGCCGAACAGCTTTCCGGGCGAAAAGACCTGGAGGAAATCCTGGAGAAAATCGAACCTCTTTTGGAAAATGTCGAGGATGAGATTAAGTAATGGTTCGCGCCTTTTCGGTCTGCCTGATATTATCATTCGAAATCTGTTTATCAGCATCTCTTAAACCGTCCGGGGAGCAAATAGAGGTTTTTTCCCGGGCGATAGATATGGTTTTCGCCGATAGCTTTTCGCAGGCCTATGAGTTGATCGGGGAGATGCCCGATACGATCCCGGAAAAACCGCTTTATCATCTTCTATATGGTAGTGTAATGCACGCGGAAATGCTCGATTCGGAGGATTTCACCGAAGAAGAGCTTTTTTTCGATCATATCGATTCAAGCATCGATTTTTTAAAGGCATGGACCGACGATAATTCCGATGATCCCTGGGGATTCCTTTTTCTGGGATCAGCGTACGGTTACAAATCGATTCTTCATGTCCACAAGAAGCGATGGTTGAAATCGTTAGTCAACGGTCTGAAAGCCAGGGGGAAATTCTCCAAAGCGATAAAGATTGATTCAACCATATATGACGCATATACCGGGTTAGGGAATTATCATTATTGGTCGTCGGTAAAACTTGGCAAATATATTCCGTTTCTTCCCGACAACCGGGAAAAAGGGTTAACGGAACTTCGTTTAGCGGCGGATAGCTCGTTATTCTCCCGAAAGCCCGCTTTAGCGGGTCTCGCCTGGGCCTTGATCGAGGAGAGGGAATATAGAGAGGCGATCCGGATCGGGGAGATGTTTTACGGGGAAAGCGGCGGCGGACGGAATTCGCTCTGGATACTGGGAGGGATATACTGGCGTAACGGTAATCTTATTCGGGCGGCGAAATATTATAATATACTTCTCGAATTATTTACAAGGGCTGGGAACCAGAACAATTATAATATTATTTTTTGCCGATATCGTCTGGGGGTTTGCGCGTTTAAGCTCGGAGAGATTAATAAGGCAACGGCTGATTTTGAGGCTGTGCTTTCCCGCGAGGTCACTCCCGAAATAGAGAAAAGGCATAAGAAAACATACAAAAAAGCCCGGCAGTATTTGGAAAAGATAGATAAGATCGTAAAAGAGCGGAAGAAATCTCTCTAATCGTTTTATTTTCCGGAAATAGAGGAGGCCAGGTTTTCGCCGTATGATCTGGCTTTTTCAATAATCGTGCTATCCTTACCCGCTTCGCCGATATCAAACCCCGAGGCCGCGAATTTCAACTCGAATACGATATCGATTCCTGCCCATATGAAAAATCCTCTGGCCGTTCTCAACGCTGTATCGAACTTTTCCTTTTCACCGCCGACGATTATAATCCCGCCTTTTTTTCCCTTAAATAGAGGCTCTTTAAACGATGGATTGTCTTTATCGGTGAAATCTACCGGGCGAAGGCAATTCGTGCGGTCGATAAACAGCTTGGCCTGAGCGGATACCGAGTCGAAATAGATCGGGGAGCCAAGAATTATACCATCGGCTTTAGCCATCAAGGTATAGATCGGATCCATATCATCGTGAAAGAAACAATAATCAGGTTCGGGGCTTTTCCCGCAGGCCTGGCAGGGGAGGATTATTTGATCGTTCAGACGTATAAACCGTGTTCTGCTATTATCTCCTGACGCCCCCTCCAGAACGGCGTTGACGAGGATATCGGTCGATGATCCGCCGACAGGGCTTCCTGATAATCCAGCGATAATCATGGTATATTGAAAGTCAGGCCGACCGTTATTTCGTCGTTTTTCCCCGGGCCGATATAAACCTCGAAAGATCTATCGGACTGGTTGAAATCGGCAAGCTGGGCGTCCACGTAAGCATCGAACATGGAGTAGAAAATAGCCGCGGCCATAATCCACATTTTAAAATTCCTGCTATCTCTGGCGTTTTCATACTTCGCGAATTGATCGGCCTGATATTCCGGGTCATCCGTCGCCGATTTGAAATTCCGCTCATATTTATCGGCGTCCTTCCAGTTATTATAGATCCCGTAGGCCAGCCAGTTTTGGCCGATCGAGAAAATACCGGCTTTAATATATTTCCGGTTATAAAACTGGCCCCAGCCGGGGACAAATGCCGAACGAAGCAGAGCGCCGCCCGGACTGATCTTTCTGACCACTGTGGAATCGGCATTCTGGCATATTCCGCCGCTGTAGAATCCGACAGCCAGTATAATTATTAAGAGGGTTCTATTCATCAGGCCACAGCCACCTTGAGTTTACGCTTATCCATTTTGAATTCTATTCTTTTTACCGGCTCGGAAAACGGCTCACCATCGATATGCACCGGTAATTCACTGTACGAGCTGATCGTGATCTTTTTGCTTCTGTATATTTTTACGCCCGGCAGCCTGACATGGGAGCCGTTTAATGTTCTGGGTAGATATCTGAAAATTCTGCTTTTAGGCATGGCCTCGATTAAGCAAACATCGAATAAACCATCGGAGAAATTAGCGTGAGGGGTAAGGTAGAATCCCCCGCCGGAACTACGGCCGTTTCCCACGCAAAACAGGGTCACCTTCGATTCGATTTTAACCCGATCGAATTCGATTTCCAACTCTATTGGGCGATGATTTCTCAATGATTGAAATACGGCCGAGAGATAAACCATCATCCCCGATGAACCGTCGGATTGTATCGCACGATGAGCCACCTCGGCGTCGAAACCGATCCCCACCGCATTGAAAAAAGGACGTCCGTTAACAAGTCCGATATCGACATTTTGAGGTTTTCCGAAAAATGCTGTTTCTAACCCCGATTTCAGCCCGTTGTTGTTTCGGAGCATTTTGTAGAAATCGTTCCCGGTGCCGCCGGGTAAAACACCCATTACAATATCCGATCCGGCCAGGGTCGAGCCGACCTCGTTGACAGAGCCGTCGCCTCCCAGCACCACAACTCTCTGGAACTTTTGGAACCGGCAAAGCCGTCCGAGCCGAATACCATCCCCGGGAATTGTTGTAGTGAGCAATTCGAATTCGCTGCCGTTTTTATTCGCCCAATCGACAATTTTGGGCAGGATTTTGAGGGCACGACCGCCCCCGCTGATCGGATTTAGAATCATAGCGGTCTTCATATATATAGGATATGAAATAAGGGGCGTTATGTAAATTGGTAAATTTGAGGGATTTCCGCGACTCTGTTATCGCGAGGGGTACCCCGACCGGACGTCGGGGTACCTGGTGGCGATCTAATAGGTGGGGTTTATTGCAATGATTTTGGATGTTAAGAGTCTTACGGCTTTTGATCTATTGCAGGGTATATTAGATCGCCACATCCCTCCGCCTGCGGCGGAGGGACTCGCGATAGGGATATGCCATCGGGATTATTATCAAGCGAACGGGGTTTTTACAAATTCCGCGATCTCGATCAAGTTACCGCCGGGGTCGTGTATAAAAACCCAGCGGGATACGGCGTCCTCCTCGATCTTCGGGGGAAGATCTACGCCTTTCGAGTTTAACTCGGCTATCGCTTCATCGAGATCATTGACCCTGAAGGCGACAACCGGGAATCGTTCAATAGTTGTCTCAGTGGCTGGCGACGGTTTCCCTTTGAGGATAACCAGGTAGAGATTTTCGCCCATTTTAAGGTGCACGCGATCTGGGCCGTGATGGGGCATTAGCTCCAAGCCAATTATATCGCGGTAAAAGGCGACAGTTTCCGGCACGTTTTCGGCCCAGAGGGTTACAACGCATAGGGAAGATTTCATTTGTTTCTCCGCTAGATTTAACCGTCGGATCACGTCCTTACGGACTACGATCCGACGGAACGCGCAAAAATCTAAATAAACATCAAAAAGAATCAAGATCCGCAGGCTCCGTAGGAACTATTGTCTCAACATCATCTCTCGACAAAACATCAAACGCGAAATCATCTTCTGGCTTATCCGTATCATATTTCGTCCTATAAAAGCCCGTTTGGGTTCCTTGTGCTTGCCCCATGTTATTCATCATAAACTCTATATTATATTTATGCCGCAAGTAATTGTCTAGTTTGAGGAACAAATCGAATGCAATTTCGCCAGCTTTGGTTATATCTATTTTCCCTTTATCTACAGAATGGGCACACCAATGTCTATAATCTATAATTGTTTTAAAATCATAATTAGAAACGTTAAACGACGTTATTTTTTCTAAAGCGGCTTGTAAATTGCGTGGGGTTAAACGATTAAACGGTATTTTTGATTTGCATTCTTTGCAGATCAATGTGCTTTTACATTTGGGACAATTTTTAAATTCCCCTGTATCGTAATTGATAAACACTTCAATTGCCTTGAAGATATGAAAATACTTATCATAAATGTGTTGAGCTTCAATTGCTCTTCTGAGGTAATAAATAATCTTCAAATCAAATTCTTCTATATTACACTCTAAGAAATTATTCAAATGGCCCAAATATAGAGCGGGAATTTCGATGTTATTCCGAATGTCTATTATATTAAAGGCCATAGTTCGTTTTAGCTTTCCCCTTTCGCTTTTTAAAATTAATTCTAATACACCAACTTCGATTGATTCCTTTGTAAAATAAATCAAAAGATCATAAAACTCATGAAACTGAGAATATAATTGTTTTTCTGCGATTCGATAATTCGGCCCCGAGACAACCACTTGTAGTTTCTTACTCTTAGTATATATTAAGGAGTCTATTAGGAGCAGCTTAACTCTAAGATTCTTGTACGTAAATTCATATATACCATTTAACCCGCTTTTTATAGAAAACTGAAAAAGATAATCCATTAATCGTCCTCGTAATTATGAAGTGAAAGGGGAACCGACTTCAACATCTACCCCTCCTCCAGCCTCCTCAAGGCCAGCGGGGTCATGCGCAGGATATCGCCGGCTATCATGCCGTGGGAGCCAAGGCTCTCGTAAGCGAGGTCGCCCGCCGCGCCGTGCACATAGCATCCCAACACCGCCGCGTCGATATCCATCATCCCCTGCGCTAAGAAACCGCCGATCAGGCCGGTTAGCACGTCGCCGGAACCGGCCGTGCCCATCCCCTCGTTGCCGGTGGAGTTGATCCAGGCATGCCCCGATGGCGCCGCTATTACCGACGGCGCCCCTTTGAGAACACAGACAAGGTTGAACTCGTCGGCGAACTCCAACGCGATCTCTATTCTATTTTGCTGAATCTGTTCGATCGATTTGCCGGTCAGACGTGACATCTCGCCCGGATGCGGCGAGATCACCAACGGGGCGGAACGGTTTTTCAGATAATCCATATTTTTGGCCAATATGTTCAAAGCGTCAGCGTCGAAAACGGCGGGCTTATCCAGTTTCGAGATCAGCCGGAAAATCAGATCACGTGTTTCATGATAGGTGCCGATACCGGGACCTACAGCGACCGCGTCGGCCCACTTGACCATCTCCCGAATCTCGCCCAGCCCCCGCAGGGCCAAACATCGACGTTTCCTGACCTCCGGGAGCGGTTTGGTAATGACCTCAGTTAGCTTTTGCTCCAGGATATCATTTAATCCCGACGGGCAACCGAGGAAAAGCAAACCTGCTCCCGAACGAAGCCCTGAATCGGCTGTTAGTGATGCCGCGCCGGTGTATCCCTCCGAACCCGCCAGCACGAACAGCTTGCCGAAATCGCCTTTATGAGAATCGGGGGCGCGACGAGGGAGCATCAAAGCGGCCTCGTCGGTCATGAGATACGATAAACCGATATCCTCCTCGTCGATAGCTTGTTCGGGGAAACCGATATCCGCTACCAACAACAGCCCGCAAAAATCCTTGCCGGGGTAAACGGTTTGTCCAAATTTAGGCAGACCGAATGTGACGGTTAAATCGGCGAAAACGGTGTGGTCGGCTACCGCTCCGGTGGCGCTATCGAGCCCGCTGGGAGAATCAACCGCTACAACGGACGCCGAATGACTATTGATTGTTTGAATTATATAATCGATAGGCGGCTTGATTTTGCCTGAAAACCCGGTTCCGAAAATAGAGTCGATAATTAAGACGGTATCCCTGTTGATCTTAAAATCAATCGGCGCTATGATCTCTTTTACGAAAAGCCCGACTTTCTCCGCCCGCTCCATGTTTGTTTTAGCGTCGCCCTCAATGTGAGCCTTGCCCCCGATCAAAAACAATTCGACCCGGACGCTTTTTTCATGCAGGTATCGGGCGATCACGAAACCGTCGCCTCCATTGTTCCCTTTACCGCAGACGATAGTAACGATTCGTCCCGATAGATCGCCGAAATGCTCGTTAAGCGCCTCGATCACCCGGCTACCGGCGGTCTCCATGAGTTGCAGGCCCGGCATGTCCATACCATCTATGGCGCGCCGATCGATATTTCTCATCTGTGTGGGAGTGCAGAGTTTCATGGAGAATATTGTAGGGAAAACCGCTGTTAATGTCAATTATTATGGATTACTCGGCAACGATTCGGTCGACAGATTATAATTAGCTTTAGATATCGATCCATATTATATTCCCCCCCACCGAAAACCACTTTAGGAGAAATGATGATCAAAAAAACACCTTTTTACGATATACATAAAAAACTCAACGCCAAAATTGTCGAATTCGCCGGGTACTACATGCCGATCCAGTACCGCTCTATCACTGAAGAACATAAACGGGTGCGCAAAACGGTCGGCGTCTTCGATCTCTCCCACATGGGGGAGTTTCGGGTCTCCGGCCACGGGGCCCGTCAGTTTGTGCAAAACGCTATCACCAACGACCTTGATAAGACCGAGGTGGGGCAGATCCTCTATACCTGCATGTGTTACCCCAACGGCGGCATTATAGACGATCTGCTGGTTTACAACCTCGGCGACGAGTTCTTCCTGGTGGTCAACGCCGCCAATCTCGAGAAGGATTTCGCTCATCTTAACTCCTTGAAAAAGCACGACGACGTCACTCTCGAAAACCTTTCCGATCGGGTCGGGCTTCTGGCTATACAGGGACCTGACGCCGAGAAGGTGACGGCCAAATTAACCGACTACGATCTGCCGTCGCTACCCTACTATTGGTCGGCCACGTCGGAGATAGCCGGTATGGAGATGCTTTTCTCGCGCACGGGTTACACTGGTGAGGACGGTTTCGAGCTGTATTGTTCGCCCGAACAGGCCGCACCGTTATGGGACGCTGTAATGGAGGCGGCGAAAGAGTTCGATGGCGAACCGATCGGACTTGCGGCCAGAGACAGTCTTCGCCTGGAAATGAAATACGCTCTTTACGGCAACGATATCGATCAGACCACTAATCCCCTCGAGGCGGGACTGGGCTGGACCGTGAAACTCGCCAAAAACGATTTTGTCGGCAAGGAGGCGTTGGCTAAGGTCAAGGCCGAGGGTCTTAAGCGAAAGCTGATTGCGTTCGAATTGCTCGAAAAAGGTTTTCCTCGTCAGCATTATCCTATAATAGTCGGTGGCGAGAATGTAGGCGAGGTGACGTCGGGTACGTTCTCTCCCATGCTCGAAAAAGGGATCGGCGCGGGTTATATAACCGCGGATCGATCCAAGATAGGTTCTGAAATTTTTATCGATATTAGAGGCAAATTGATTCGATCCGAAATAGTGAAACCTCCGTTTTATAAAAACGGTACAAGAAAATAAACGGCGATCAAGAATTTATTTGTGTAGTCGATATGTACTCAAAAGGATACCTGGAAGTGAAAACAAATTCAATCGATAAAAAAGACATTCAGGTTTCGTTTAAGACCTGTACAGGTTGCGGTTTTGTCTGGAATTCCAGAAACGAATTTATATTAAACGATAATATTTCCTTAGTCGGTTATCAACCGAACTTTATTGATATTGAGGCGGGATTGCTGTTATTTAACCATAATATCAAAAAGTGCGGAACCACCTTTGCGCTCAGAGTTGGAATATTCACCGATTTATATATCGGCCCTGTATTCGATAAGGCGAAAATTGGGACGATGGAATGCGAGGAAAAATGTCTTGATCAAAACAATATGGATCAATGTAGCGCCGTTTGTAAATATGTATATGTCAGAGAAATAATGAAATTTTTCAAAAAGGTAATGTAGGCGATTTTTTTTGGGAACCAGATTATAATTATTATCGTTTTATAAGTATTATTGGAAAAATTATGGATTTTTTGACGAGAATAGAGGAACTTAGAGAACTTTGCAGAGAAGAGGGGATTCCCCTAACTCAGCAAAGGATAGAGATTTACAAGGTTCTCTTGGCTTCCAGAGAGCATCCGTCACCGGAGATTATATACCGGAAACTGAAAAGCGATTTTCCAACCCTTTCTTTAGCAACGGTTTACAATAACCTCGAGGTTTTAAGCAGGCTCGGAATTGTGCGGAAACTAAATCCGCTATCGGATCACGCACGTTACGACGGCGATTTATCGTCGCATACGCATTTCGTATGCGTCAAATGTAAAGCGGTGGAGGATATCGAATCGGAGAAAATAGATTCGATTCAGATCCCAGACCCGCCGGAGAATGGACGTAAGATTCTTGGTAAAACTATTCAATTTGTAGGAATATGCGAGAAATGTCAAAACGAGAAACAGGAGGAGTAATGAGTTTACGTGTAGGTACGAAAGCCCCCGATTTTAAAATGCAGGGTGTTTTCAAAGGCGAATTTAAGGATTTTTCCCTTTCCGATTATAAGGGTAAGTGGGTTGTTCTCTTTTTCTACCCGCTCGATTTCACGTTTGTTTGCCCGACCGAGATCAAGGAGTTCTCGAAACGCAACGCTGAGTTCGAGAAGCTTAACGCCAAGGTTTTGGGCGCGTCGATAGATTCGGTCTATTCGCACAAAGCCTGGATCGACAGCGAGCTGGGTGAGCTGGCCTACCCGCTTCTTTCGGATATCACCAAGAAGGTCTCGGCCGATTACGACATTTTACATGACGACAGCGTATCGCTTCGCGGCACTTTCATTATCGATCCCGAGGGCGTGGTCCGTTGGATGGTCGTATCCGATTTGGGTACCGGCCGTTCGGTAAAGGAGACGTTGCGTTCGCTGGCCGCCCTGCAGACCGGCGAGCTTTGCCAGATCGATTGGGAGCCAGGCGAAAAAACATTGGGCGCGGCGTAATTGATATAACATTGCAGCGCGACATCATTGCGTGACATCAAAAAGCCGGAGGCGGGGATCCTCCGGCTTTTTTTGTTAGTACTCAAAAGATGTAACCGGGGTCTTGCAAAGACCCCGGATTTCGCGTCGAGACCAAAAAAAGAGTTATTGCCATCCATGTCCGAAATTGTTATGTTATGCGAAACCTAACAATGATCGGATACCGCCGATGCCAGATACAGTACTGCGCAAGGAACGTCCCTTTGTAGGACGAAAGGACCTTATAACCGCTTTTACGGACGCTGTTAATAATAAAAAGCCGGATGAGGATAAAATATTAGTCTATCACGGCGTGGCCGGTATCGGAAAATCCGCGCTTCGAGAGGAGCTGGCGAAAGAACTGGGAAAGATCGATCCCGACGCCAGATGTGCGCTATTAGATTTCGAACACCCAAGCTACCGAGATATGGAAACCGCACTCTTTCATCTTCGAAAGGAATTAAAAGGCAAATGCAAGATCGATTTCAGGGCTTTCGATATCGGCTACGCTGTTTACTGGAGAAAAATCAAACCGCAAATCCCATTGAATCAGGTTAGTTTTCCTTTTTGGGACGAGGCGGGTCTCTTGACCGATCTGATTAAGCTTGCCGATGATATCCCCATTATCGGGCTACTACCGAAGATCGCCAAAGTAATAAACAAAGCGGATAAACAAACAAGCGACTGGTTCGCCAAAAAAGGAAATACCCTCCTGCAAGATCTACCTTCAATGGAAGCCAAAGATATCGAAAAACTCATACCTGTATTATTCGCGGAGGATCTGAATACCTATACGGAGGATTATGGCTATAAAACAGTCGTCTTTATAGATACATACGAACAACTATGGGGCAAAGATAGAACCGAGGGTAATCGATTCACAAAAGACGAGTGGATCAGGGGAATTGTTGAAAAGACTCCTGGAGTGTTATGGACTATCAGCGGGCGCGAGGAATTGGAATGGCCGAAACGGGATAAGACTTGGAAAGACCGAATCGAATCGTGTCGCGTGGAAGATTTAGAGGAAGGATATGCCCATGAATATCTTATAGGATGCGGTATAGAAAATGAGAATATCCGAAAGGTCATTTTCGAGGGCAGTAAAGGTGTTCCGTTTTATCTGGATATTTCCGTCGATACCTTCGAAAAAATCAAGGAAAAAGGAAAAGAGCCGACCGTAGACGATTTAGGAAAGACACATAGGGACATTCTTGACCGCTTCATACGTAACCTTAACAATGACGAAATCGAGACATTGAAGGTTCTCTCCACCGCCAGGTTCTGGAATAAAGATATATTTATCGCCATGGTTAAGGAATTCGGGACAGGCTATCCCCTGACTAAAATTAATGATTTTCACCGATTCTCGTTTATTAAAGAAAGGGCTGGGGAAAACACCTGGACAATGCACGAACTTATGCGTGAGAGCTTATTTGAGCATACCTTAGCTAAAGAATTATTAAATAAATCGAATACATTCCTCTTCAATCATTACAACGCCCAGCTTGAGGATATTGAGCCAAAGAATATTACCGAAACGCACAAAACCGCATTCGGCGAAGCATATTATCATGCTAAACAGTGCTTTGATATAGAGGAACTGGATATTTGGTTTTCATCTATGACAAATATATTCAAAGATGCTGCAGAGTGGATTTTCTTAATTCCTCTACTAAGTAATCATCTAAGTTTTCAAGAAAGGAAATTGGGCAAAGACCACCAGAATGTGGCCACGACGCTAAACAACTTGGCATTATTATATAAATTTATTGGAAGATTTAAGGAAGCTGAATCAATGTATGAGCGTTCTATAAAGCTATACAAAAATAGATTAGATCCATATCATTCTGATTTAGCCACAGCACTGAATAATCTAGCGGGCGTATTTAGATCTTTGGGGAAATTTGAAAAAGCCAAGTCAATATGCGATGAAGCTTTAGAAATATTTAATAAAACGCTTGGCCAAGACCATCCTGATGTGGCAAAAACCCTAAACAACAAGGCAGCATTATATGTATCTTTAGGGAGAAATAAAGAAGCCGAACCCTTGTACAAGCGTTCCTTTGAGATACTAGAAAAAGCCCTTGGCCCGGATCATCCTATTGTAGCTGTAACCCTTAACAACCTGGCCGGCTTATATGAAATTCTGAAACGATTTAACGAGGCGGAGTTGTTGTACAAACGCTCTTTGGAGATAAGAGAAAAAGCTCTTGGCCCGGATCATCCTGATGTAGGCACTACCCTCAACAATTTGGCTGAATTATACAAATTCTTGGGGAGAAATAAAGAAGCCGAATTGCTATACAAACGCTCTTTAATGATTAATGAAAAGGCCCTTGGCCCGGATCATTCTGATGTGGCGACAACGTTGAACAACTTAGCAGGATTCTATGAATCTCTAGGGAGATACCAAAAGGCCGAACATTTGTACAAGCGTTCTTTACATATAAAGGAAAAGTCGGTCGGTCTGGATCATCCTGATGTAGCTACGACTCTGAACAACTTAGCAAACCTAAATTATTCTTTAGGTAAATACAGTGAAGCGGAATCCCTATTCATGCGGGCGTTAAAAATATGGGAAAATTCGTTCGGGCTCGTTCATCCGAATATCGCCACGGTTTTGGAGAATATGGCCGCTCTCTACGAAAAAATGGGCAAAGAAGATAAAGCCCGGGAGTGTTCGGTCAGGGCGAAGGAGATACGGGAGGAGCTTGGGCGGTAACATGGTCCGGGGTCCTTTCAGGACCCCGGCTACAGGCTATTGTCGGGTTTTTCGCTGTGCTCAGAACCCGACCTACTTTCTCGCTATTTTCAGAACCCGACCTACTGTCTACGCCGTATCCGGCTTATAAATTGCGCCTGCCAGCAGCCCCAGAACCAAAATTTCGATCATGCCGAATATCATCCACATCCAGGTAAACCAGCCGGAGATTTCAATCGACGCCCACATCCCCAGCGACGATACCGGTATATACAAGAGACCAATATACAGACCGTAACGAAGTCCCTCCATGATCCCCTTACCCTTAACACCGTAGCTGTAGATCCAAACGAACATGAAGGCAAAAATGATCTCTCCTAAGTACATGGCCCACATCCTGGCATTCATATCGGCCTCGGCGCGGAACGTGGTGCCCATCAACGGTTCATACGCGTCGGCAAGTATGAGCACGTTGATGATGAAGTCCATTGCCATCAGCGCCACAAGGACGACGATCACGGCGATAAAAAACTTTTTCCAGTTCATCTTATCCCTCCTATAATATTGGTTTTAGCCAGGGTAATTGTGGGAGTTTATTGATCTATTTTCAAGTTATTTTAGGGGCTGGATATTATTTTTGAAATTGCTAAGAACCCGACCTATAATTTTACCCGCCCGTAAGTTTTCAGCACACGCAAGGCATGGTAGGTGATCCATTTCGACGGTTGCCCGCGCTTTTCGATATCAATCCACATCTTACCGTTAAGCGAAAAACCGAGCTTCCAGGTACCGTCGGGGAGCCTATTTTCCTCAATAACATCTAAAGCATCATCCATACGCTTATCGTATTTAATCCCAACGTCGATCAACGACCGCATCGCCTCCAGGATGTCAGAGTTGTAATGCAAAGGATACCCAAACTTGAGCCAGCCCGGCTTAGGTTTGAACGATCTGTTCTGTTTTAGAATCATCGGCCTGATCGCCGCTAATTCCGCTTTAAGTGTTTTCCCGGCCTTCGACTCGGATCTTTTTGCCTCCAATTTAACGGAGAGCCTTTCGTAATTCTCGTTCCATTTCTCCTGCGATTCCGGAATATATCGAAAGATATCTCGTTCGAGTAACTTCTCCGACGTTATCTTTATCGCCTGTTTTACTATCCGTTTTTTGCCTGTGTAAGAGCCGAGGGCCATCAGTACTTTCGGTAAGGCCATATGACATTGAGGCAAAAAGGAGTAATCCATCACAGTACAGACAATACCGTCATGTTGGACTATAGCTTTGGCGATATTCTCGGTATGCGTTTGAACTCGAGGATCCTCGGCATAACCGAGATTAGCTATAGCTCTGGTAATATTGGATGACAGGCAGATCCATGTCGTACTGTATTCGTCTATTCGTTTATGCCACAAACCGTCGGCCAGTATGAATTCCACGCCATCCCGAATTATTCTATCGCGGCCATCGGCGAAAAGATCTCCCAGGAAAATCAGATTCCAGTAGCCCCCTTTATATTTGCGATAAAGATTCTTATCTTTTCCCCAGAAAGTTTTTTGTTGTTTGAGAATCGCTTTTATGATGGAATACAAGTTGATTCGAGCACTTTCTTTCTTTAATGCTCTCTCCGTCTTACCAGCGAAATTCTTAAGGGTAAGGTATCTTACTGGCGGATTATTCCATTCGCAAAGCCAGTCTAATGTTTTTCCGTCGATATGCGTTCGCGCCTTCATATAAATAATCCCCTAATCCGCGTTCTTGCTCTCCATTGCCGCGCGCCATTCGCGTAAGAGTCTTACCATCGTCGCACCGTTTTTACCGTTGAAAATAAACTTATCCTCGGGCATCATCTCGGCTATAACGTCGGGATAATTCCCGTTGCCCCAGGGCATGAATGATTGAAGCGTGTTTCTGAAATTCGCCGCACTGGAATCGGATATAACCGCGCCGATATACGATATTTTCCCATCCTTAACAACGAACGTGGCCTGGGGATAATGCGCCGAGGAAAATCCGGCGGCGTTCATCCAATCGTTCGTCTCGGTTATCTCGCACAATACCGAATCACCATCAACCCGGATATTTGTAAGAGTCATAATCGTTTTCAACGCCGAATCGTATTCCGCGATTCCACGTAAAGCGTCCTTGCCGGAGAGCATCATCCGCATGGACGGTATCTCGAACCGGATATCGTCGGAATATATGCTCATAAGTTTATCGACATTGTGAGAATTCAACGCGATTCTGTAATTCTCCACGATTTCCTCGCTGGATCGCGACTGACTACAGTCTATGATGAGGCAAATCGCCAATAAGATCGAGGTCATCGAACGAATAAGGGACGTTATAGATCTCATTAATTTCTCCTATTGTGCGATTATCCTGACAAACCCGTCGATTAACCTATTTCCTTTATTCTAAATTCACAAGATTTTTCTTGGGTTTTATGGCTCTATTTTATAGATTTACGAAAGAACCATCATCGGCATTATTAGCGCCCCGATAATTGGAGGTTTTTATGCCCGGTCCGGTTTGCGTGAAAGTATTCAACAGCAGGTATGAGGCCGAAGTAGCCAGAAAGATATTAGAATCGCATAATATACTGTCGGTGGTCTGGGCCGACGATGCCGGCGGGATGCGTCCCGACCTGGTAATCCATACAGGAGGGGCGAAGCTAATGGTTGAAACCGAGGTTTCCGAAGAGGCCAAATCGATACTCGACTCGTTCGCCGAGGGAGCGCCCGAGTAGCAATTTTATCTTTACTTCATGAGTCAAATTTGATATCTATGACGGAATTAAATGTTAACCGTCGTTCCTGTCGCGACGGCTTATCTTTGAAATCGTAAATTTATCGGAGGCGTTTTGGATTTTATCATTTCCGCGATCAAATTCTTAGGCGATCTGGTATGGGCGACACCATCATCTGTGCCGTTCATGATCGTTCTGCTGGTTGGAACCGGTGTTTTTATCTCGTTCAGATTGGGTTGGCCTCAAATTAAATATTTCGTACACGCTATTAAGGTGACAACAGGACGGTACGACAACCCGGCCGATGCAGGCGATATCACCCATTTTCAGGCGTTGTCCGCCGCTCTCTCCGCCACCGTTGGTATCGGCAATATCGCCGGGGTGGCGACCGCAATCCATTACGGCGGCCCCGGGGCGCTTTTCTGGATGTGGGTTACAGGGATATTGGGAACATCGCTGAAATACGCCGAATGCACCCTCTCCATGAAATACCGCAAGATCAATCCCGACGGGTCAGCCTCGGGCGGCCCGATGTACTATATCGAAAAGGGATTGGGCTGGAAACCGTTGGCCGTATTCTTCGCCATCGCCGCGGTATTATGTTCATTCGGTACCGGTAACGGTATCCAGGCGTTCACCGTGGCCGATCAGCTCAACTCCGATTTCTCCATACCGGTATGGTTGACGGGGCTTGGCCTGGCCGCGCTCGTGGGGATGGTTATCATCGGCGGAATCAAACGTATCGGTAAGGTCGCGTCGTTTCTCGCTCCCGGTATGGCGATCATCTATGTGACTGGCGCTATTACTATACTTCTGGCTAATATAGATCAGGTACCCGGAACGTTCGCGCTGATATTCAAATCGGCCTTCACTCCTTCGAGTGTTTTAGGGGGGTTCGCCGGTGTGTTTTTCATCAAAACGATGATCTGGGGTGTTAAACGGGGTCTGTTCTCTAACGAAGCGGGGCAGGGTTCGGCCGCTATTGCCCATGCCGCCGCCAAAACGAAATATCCCGTGCGCGAGGGTACAGTCGCCATGCTCGGCCCGTATATCGATACCCTGTTGATCTGCACGTTGACGGGCATGGTTATCATCACCACCGGCGTTTTCAACAGCAAGATGACCGAGACCCGCGATTTCAACCATTTTAATTTTGATATGAAGACTGTGCCTGCCGTCCACGACGATAACTGGATGCATACACAGCTTCGCGATTATAATAATCAACGTGAAAACGATCCATTCGAAATCCCCGAATTCGAGGGCGAGGTCAGTTTCACCGACGGTATAGTCGGCGAAATCCGTCCAATTACCGATCCCTCATATCCAACCGCGTTCTACAACGATACGCTATTCACAATCGGCTTGGTGAGAAATCACGGGTTTGTGGAGAATATCAGGGTGTTCAGCGACGGTGTCCCCTTTAGCGGTGTATTGAGAATCAGCGGCAACGACAAAATCTCGGGGGAGGATGTCGTAGTTATCGACGGCAACATCGGCTACCTCACCGTTGAGGGTGATATATATCAGAACGGCTCGCCGTTGACAGCCTGGGGATTCAAAGAGGGATTGCGTTTCCTCGGAGGATGGGGCAATTATATCATCACGCTTGCCGTCTTCCTGTTTGCCCTATCGACCATGATAAGCTGGTCGTACTACGGTGATCGATCGATTCAATACTTGTTTGGAGACAGGGCGATCGTGCCTTATAAATATGTCTATTGTATCGTGCTGTTCATCGGAGCTACCAGCAAGCTCGAGGATATCTGGGGGTTCGGCGACGTTGCGCTCGGCCTGATGGCCATCCCCAACCTGATCGCCATACTACTGCTGGCGAAAGTTACCAAGAACATGACCGATGAGTATTTCGCCCAGAAACACGAGCCGTATAAGAGGCGGTAGAGGGATTAAGTTTGACTGTACCCGGGGTCCCGGAGGACCCCGGAATAGGATGAACAAAGACCGGGATCTTTACAAGATCCCGGCTACTTTATATCGTGGCCGAGGTTTATAAAGAAAATAGTAAATTTCAATTAGGAGGTGATCGATGTTTAATAAACAAAAAACCGGATTCTACCTTGAGCTAGTGTTTATTTTCGGTTGCTTGCTCTTACTTGAAGGAGTTTTTGCTGCTAACGGCCCTACAAAAAACGAAGTAATAGGTATGCTTAATCGCGTAGATATCGATTCTTTACCTTTAATTCTTAAAGAAAAAGACTTAAATATAGTAGATGGTTATGTCGATTTAATTAAAGATAATGCCCAGCTTGTTGATGAATTAGTGGATTTTAGCGATAGTTCGGATGTTTATAATTATCTTTTGTTCTACAGCATACGTGATAGCATTATTCAAAGTAACTACGGATTCGGTGATTTTAATAACTTAGCTGATCAATTACTGGAATATGACTCTTTTTTCGGAATTTCGCAGGATAGTAGTGTAGTATTTTCCGATAGCATATTTCAAAAAAACTACGGTAAATATATTCGATCGGTAAGAAATATTATGTGCGTATTCTTAGAATTATTAAATGAATTTCCCAGGGCAGGATACGTCAGTATTCATAAGGGCGGTGTGTTATTATTGCCAATTTTTGGTGGACAACCGACTTTGGGGTTTTTCGACATATTTATTTCGAGAATCTCAGGAAGCCCACCATTGTTGAATGACGACTTAATGATGCTTAATCGGAAAATAGTAGGGATTAAATACTATGAAGAAAGTTATGTATTAGTATTTCCATTTATTTCTAATGGAAAATACAAATGTGATATTTCGATTTCCATACACGGCAGGCCGCGCTAGAACAAACATACTTGCTTTATCAGTAGGACTGTAGCCGGGGTCCCGGAGGGACCCCGGAATGGATGAACGGAGACCGGGGTCTTTCCAAGACCCCGGCTACGACTTACCTGTCATTCCCAACTTGATTGGGAATCCAGAATCGTGAGCCACCATCTGGATTCCCGCTTCCGCGGGAATGACATAGAATATCTCTGTGGTAGGTCAGGAGCTGAAAGCTCCTGACAATTATATCTTAAAGTTTTTTATAACATTTATGTCAGGAGCCCGTGGGGCTCCTGACATACGGCTACGGTAACATATCCGCCTACCCCCTCTGCATCTTCTTTAGCAACTGTATCTGGCCTGCATGGTAGAGATCGTGGGAGGCTATGCCGTAGATCGTCGCCACATAAGAATATTTCGATTCGGGCAATTCCCTGTTGAGCTTCGATTCCGGCAACTCGCCGATGGTTTTTCTGAGCGTCTTGTGATAACCCAGCAGCAATGCCAGATCCTCCTTCCAATTTCGAATATCGGTCTTGTCGGGCAGGGACGGCCAGTCGCTTGGGAGTCTCGGGAAAGCCCCCTTTTTACCGCCTGTGAATCGCCGGTTGATGGCGTATTTCCAGTAAGCGGTGTGCAACGCGATCTCCCAGATATTATGTCTTTTCGGCGACGGTCTCCACAGTAGTTGTTTGACCGTCAGTCCCCTTATCGAACCTCGCAGGTTGGTACCGTGCCAGGCATGTTTGTCGAAAGCCTGGTCAAGCAGTTCTATTAATAAGTCTATTTGAGGATCGGATTTACCCGGCATATCGCCTCCGATGTTAACGACGAGGACAGACAGGAATGTCTGTCCTACTCCTTCACCAGTAATACACTAACTGCTTTTACCACCACCTTGACATTATCCCCCTCTTTGATTCCGAGGTCGTCAAGCGATTCCAATGTCATCACAGAATTCATCGCCCCGGCGGTAACGTCGAGTTTGACCTGGCACATCACCCCACCCTTTTTGATTCCCGTCACCGTTCCGGTCAATTGATTCCTGGCGCCGTATTTCATTAGTCTCCTCCTTGAATATTTTAAAATATAAATCTAACAGATCATATCTGTTATCCGCCTTTCCTCATTGTCTTGAGGAAGCGGGATCGCAGCTTATCCCCCATTAGCGATTTTTTCACCGGCGGTAATTTAAGAAATCCTCCGACAAAGGCGCGCATGAAACCGTGGGTAACACTTTGTGGGTTGGAAAAGAGGAGGTTTTGCAAATTTCCCCTTTCCAGCGATTGCAGAATCACCCGCTCGAAACTGTCTTCGGGGGTAAGCACCCTTTGTTCGCGCCGGACAAGCCTCATAGCCTCGGTTGAGCATTTTACCGCGCAAACACCGCATCCAAGGCAAAACGATGTATCGATTTCGGGGCCCTTATCAGGTACCATTTCTATGGCGTCAATAGGACAGGCCTCGGCGCAATTACCGCATTCGGCGCAGGTATCGAAATCGCATCGGGCAATATAGTTCGATGTCACGACCGCGTTGGGATAGCCGAATTTCGTAAGCCCCGCCAGAGCATTACAGCAACATCCGCAACAATGACAAATAAACGAGATATCGGTTTTCACGTTATCGGCGCAGAGAACCAGCCCCATCTCTTTTGAGCGGGCGAGGTTTTCGAGCATCTCCGATTTAGATATCTCCCGGGCGAATTTATGTCTTATCATATAATCTGTCGATCCGCCGAATGTAGAGCATACTTCCAGCGGAGCGTCGCAACTCTTCTCGCCCATATGCAATTTTTCGTGACGGCATGAGCAGATGCCTACCGCGAATTTATTGGCGTCCTCGACGATCTCGGTAGCCCTCTCGTAATCGAGAACCTCCATGTATTCGGTTTCCTCGATAGTCCCCTCGTGCGGGAGAGTCCGAAGAGGCATCACCTTTTGACCATTATCCAAATTCGCTTTATAGAAATCGCCGTTATTGAGATTATCATGAAAAAGAGCCGCCCATTTTTTAGTGTCGAGATTTTCGCCGGTTCTCATCATGGTGAATTCGAAAATCCCGATAATCATCGGAGATATCATGTACCTATATCCTCCGGGCGCCAGAAAATCCATAACAAGCCCCCTGGCGCAAAGAGAATCGAGTAGTTTTCTCAATTTGTCTTTATTATAACCGGTTACCTTTTCGATTTGATTTATAGTTGAGAAACCGTAAGGCATCTTTACTATAAAATCGGCTTCATCGTCGGTATACAGCTCCTTTAAAATCTCATAAAACGACTCGGTCCAGGGGACACGTACCGATAGATTATCGATCTTTCTCCCGAGTTTGCGGTATATCTCTTTTCCAACCATGTGGCCCACGATTGACTCCTTTGAAAAAACTAATTACCTAAAAAAATATACAGAATTTCGAATTTCGGGTCAATGTCTATTAAAGTGAGAAGTTTGCCACCTTGACAACCGAGCTAATAACATTTAAATTCAATTTATGATCCGGGATAGACGTCTGTTTTTGGTAGTCTTAGCGCTATTGTTATTTATTCAAGTCAAAGCCTTACATTCTCAAAATGTATATATCTCTACATCCGATCCTGTGAATGCAGGGATAGAGGAGCTTTTAGCTCGGGGATATCTTCACGGTTTAAGCCCCGCCGAAAAACCGTGGAAAGTATCCGAAATAGTCAACGGTATCAGAGACGATGAGCAACGATTCGATGATCATTCGAGGATTATAGCGGGAGATATCTTAAGGATTCTCAAGCCACCGCAACGTAAACTCAGAGCGTCGGCAGGTTTAGAGGCCGGTATCGATATCCGCGGTCTCTCCAGCGAACGTCGCGAGGGGTATTTCATCCGCCGGGGACGTTATATACCCCGCGGTTTCAAAAACGAATTCGGCTCGGTTTACCGTGCGGGGTGGTGGTATTCGCGAGACGATTTATGGGGTATAGACACGAGGCTTCTTATCGATTCCGATGGCACCGATTATCCGTGGTATTACGGCAGACCCCGCAACGCCAGGATAATCGTTCAGTTCGACCATGCCTATGCCGCCTTTAAGCTCGGTATGTTCGATATCACGCTGGGTCGTCAGAGGATGATCCGGGGACCGTCGCCAAGAGGAAGCCTTATTCTCGATGACGGTTCGCCGCCTATGGATATGGCGAGATTCGGTGTTCGGGTCGCGCCGTTCAGGCTGTCATGGTTCGGGGCTCGGCTCGACGATACTTTCAATCCTGATATTGTCTCTTACGAACGACGTTATCTTTCCGGGCACAGACTCTCTCTTAATAATGGTAGCGGATGGGAGTTGGGTGTTTCGGAGACTGTATTATACGGGGGCGCCGAGAGATTGCCCGAGATCTATTATAATATTCCGGTATTGCTATACTACTGGGAGGCGCATAATCATATAGTCGATGACAATGTATTCTGGACCGTCGATTTCTCATGGGCGAAGAGTGGATTGGGACGGTTTTATACGCAATTTGTAGCTGACGATATACAATACGAGAACAACGGCCCCCAAAAATTCGCGTTTCAAATCGGATCTTATCTTATGCCGAATAAATATCCGAAATGGTCAGCGCTAATTGAATACAACATGGCAGATACTTATGTATACGGGCAGAGGCAATGGCGCAATTTATATCGTCACTGGGGCTACCCTATCGCCAGGCTCGGCTCGGATCAATATGAGATATTCGCCGGGATTTACAGGCACCTGATATCGAATATTAAAACCGGAGTAGAGTATAACCGTCGCGGTAAAGGCGAGTATAATTCGGATATGCTTCAGGTCGATATAATTCCGCCAACGCCTAAATTCCCATCCGGGATAGTAGAAGTAATCGATGATATCCGGATAACATTCAAACACAATTCGCCCGAAAGGTTGGATTTTAATTTTTCAGCCGGATATCAAACTATAAATAATTACCGGAATATTAGCGATTCCTCATTAAGCCAGTATTACGCTACAATCGATATTTCGTATACTTTCGGGATGGGATTGCCGTTTTGGATGAAATATCATTAAAAGCCCCGGCCAAGATAAATCTCTATCTTAAGGTGCTCGGTAAACGTCCCGACGGCTATCACGAGATCGAAAGCATGATGCAAACGATCGATCTTTATGATGAGATAAAACTCGAGAAAGCAAATTCTATAGAGATCGACTGCAATGATCCGTCGTTGCCCTCTGACGGTTCTAATCTTGCCGTCAGGGCGGCCATCGCTCTTAAAGAACGCTTTTATTTCCCCGGCGTGAAAATCGGACTTAATAAAAGAATACCACATGGCGCGGGATTGGGTGGTGGTTCGTCGGACGCCGCGTTTGTATTACGCGGATTATGCCGGTTGTATGAATTATCACCGAAATCGAAAGAAATATTGGAAATCGCCTCGGGAATCGGTTCGGATGTTCCGTTTTTTCTCGGAAACGGGCAGGCGATCGTCGGAGGGAGGGGCGAAAAAGTGCACTCTATCGATCTGCCTACCGAATATCGCGTGATTCTGATAACTCCGCCTCTGGAAATATCGACCGCTGAAGTCTATGGTAAGTTAAAATTTAGCTTGACAAAGAAAAGCGAACCATTTTTATTAAAAAAGAAGATAACGATCTCCAGATTTAACAAACTCGCGAAGCGCTTTTACAACGATCTGGAGGAGGTAGTTTTAGGCGAACATCCCGATCTTGCAAAGATCAAGGGTCTTTTAAAGAGCAACGGCGCTGTTACCTCCGCCATGAGTGGTTCAGGATCTACGTTTTTCGGGATTTTCCATTTGGGAGGGGAAGTAAAAGCAGAATTTAAGGGACGGTTGACCCCAGGCACGAGGGTATTTAGTTGTAAGCCGGTGGTTTTGGCTCCGTTCAATCTGAATTGAACAAAGCGGTTTGGGGTGGAACCCTGTCGTCCGTTCTTTGATGTCGATGGGCAAGGTGGCTTTTTGACAAATCAACACCGGGAGGAGATTTGGAGATTACTGAAATCAGGTTGACGTTGCGCAACGAGGAAAAGTTAAAGGCCTTCGCCAACGTAACCTTCGACAACGCATTCGTTATCCGCGGAATGAAAATCATCAACGGAAACAAGGGATTTTTTCTCAGTATGCCCTCGAAGAAGCGTGCTGACGGTACCTATCAGGATGTAGCGCATCCGGTAAACAGCGAGATGAGGCATCTGCTCGAGGAAAAAGTACTCCAAGCATACGAGAAGGAAACAAGTCAGGAAGTACAGCGTAGTCCCGAAGAATAGCTATTTATCGTCATCTGATTATCGGGAAACCCGGTAAATTCGGAGGCGGTGCGCTCTAAAATCACCGATTATCTTAACTCTTTAAATAGTTTATAGCGGGGAATTTCGCCTTTTTGGGAACAGCCCCGAATGGTTCGTTAGATTTTGAAACCCGATTTGAAAAATATTTGTTGGTTTGGGCAGGATGAGTAATGTCAGAAGGAATCGGCCGGAGTTTGGGGATCCGGTATTTTGTCGACAATTCCTTTGTGCGGCGGACGTGATTTTATTATATTGGCTTGCGAATTGAATAGAATAAGGAGAATCGAATGCGAAAAGTACTGGTTGTAATAGTTCTTACAATATCGATGTTTGCTGCTGCCGGCGCTCAACAAGGCGGGACATTCACGGGCACTATGGGGATCGGTCTCACGGCCGCGCAGGGCGATTTCGCCGATGATGTTATCGGGTTTTCCGCGGGTTCCGGTTTCGGTTTAGAGGGCGGGCTTAATTATTATATATTACGTGGGGTGTCAATAGGCGGATTTATTAACCTTATGCGATTCGGTTCCACATACCCGACCGATCAGGGGCGCCTGAACTTTAGCTACAGCCAGATCGGCGGTCAGGTCAAGTTGAATTTGTTTGGAATATCTGACGGCGTTGTATCTGTCGCCGGCGGAGGGGGCATATTTACGCCCAGCGCGCATTACTATATCCCCGATAATTCTTATGACGTTGCCGGCGACAGTTCCGGCACTTTCTTTTTCGGCGGACTGGGTATTTCCAGTTCGACGGATCGCAACGTGATCTATGAATTCGAGGTAAGATATAATATTGCAAGAGCCGGTTATACCCTGGAGACCATCGAATCTAATGTCTGGGATTTCATCTATGCCGGAATAAAGGTCTCATTCGCGTCAAAAGGCAAAGGAGCGCCGCCAAGATACTAATACTCGAAAGTATGGGGGCTCTTGAAAAAGAGCCCCTTTTTGTTAATTCTATGTCTTAATCGAGAGGATCTCGATTATGCGCGTGGGTATTTTATTTCTCTTATTGATTCCTATAAATGCCGCAGGGCAAATCCCCGTTACCAAGAATAGCCAGGATCAAAAAAAAGAACAATCGTCGGTTTCAGCCATACAGGATATCACCGAATCGTTTTCCCCGCTTGAAATTAGCGACGTACCCGCAGATCATTATTCGGGTAAGCCCGATAGCGGTTTGTATCAAGACCCTTCCCGTTTATTCGATCTCGATTTTAATGTAAAAACAGAATATATCGCAGCGCTGGATATCGGTAGGATTCTAAAGCCTTCGGGCCGGGATCAGCAGGGAGAATCGTCGTCAGGCGTTTTCCTCGGTATAAGACGTCCCTATTACAGAATCGGTCGGGAGATTCGAGTTGTGGGAACCGTGGATCTGAAAATGACCCGTCCTATAAGAGGGATTGATAATACCCTGATAATCGTTCTGGGCTATGATTTGAGGAAGGCCCGCTTTGAGCGTTCGATAGACGCCGGAGCAGCGATTGTGAATATCGGCTATAAGATATCCATCCCATTTCCATCCCGGTAAACCTGGAAATTCTCCGAGGTTAAATCGAGGAATTTTCGTTCGATAATTTAAAAACCCAAAAATAATGTCATGCCGGCCATCCTTTTTGCAAGCTATTGCATGTCAATGAATTGCGAATGGAAAAATATTATTATTTTGTTGAAACCCAATCATTTTTTGAGTATAATATTATGCTGAAAATGAAATCAAAAGGAGCGTTAATAAATGCCTTTGGAACCTGAAAATATCTCGATGGTTTTCATCGAGGATGAAATGAAATCCTCATATATCGACTACTCTATGTCGGTTATTACCAATCGGGCGCTGCCCGATGTTCGCGATGGTTTGAAACCGTCGAACAGGCGAATCCTGGTAGCCATGAGAGACTTAAATCTCACCCCTGCGAGGCCGTACCGCAAGTGTGCCAAAATAGCCGGAGACACATCCGGTAATTACCATCCTCATGGCGAGCAGGTTGTTTACCCGACTCTGGTCCGCATGGCCCAGAATTTCAATATGCGCTATACACTTGTTGATGGTCAGGGCAACTTCGGCTCTGTCGACGGCGATTCGGCGGCGGCTATGAGATATACCGAGGCCAGGTTAACCCCGATGGCCATGGAATTACTTACCGACCAGGATAAGCAGACGGTCGATATGATGGCCAATTATGACGAGACCCGTGAAGAGCCCACGGTTTTACCGTCGAAATTCCCAAATCTCGTCTGTAACGGATCATCGGGAATCGCGGTCGGGATGGCCACCAATATCCCCCCACATAACCTCGGGGAAGTTGTCGATGGTTTGACGGCCTTAATAGAAAATCCCGAACTTCCCGACGAGGCGCTTTTCGAGTTTATCAAAGGACCCGATTTTCCTACCGGCGGTTTTATTATCGGGGTTTCCGGGATGCGAACCGGGTATCTCAGCGGTCGGGGCCGTTTTATAATACGGGCCAAAGTCAACGTAGAGACCCAGAAAAACGGCCGTCAGAGTATTATAGTAACCGAAATTCCCTACCAGATAAACAAATCGAATTTATTAGAGAAGATCGCCGATCTGGTGAGGGATAAGAGAATCGACGGCATTTCGGATCTTCGCGACGAATCCGATCGCGACGGTATGCGGATCGTTATCGAGCTGAAAAAGGATACTAACTCCGAGGTGGTTTTAAACCAGCTCTTCAAGATGACCCAGATGCAGACAACATATGGGATGAATATGCTGGCCCTGGTCAACGGCCAGCCAAAAACCCTCGGTTTAAAGGATCTGTTGAGTCATTTTATCGATCACCGGCACGAGATAATAGTCAGGCGGACCCAGTACGAACTCGATGAGGCTGAGAGACGGGCTCATATACTCGAGGGTTACAAGATCGCGCTGGATAATATCGACGCTATTATCGAGTTAATCAAGAAAGCGAAAGACCCGGCTTCGGCAAAAGAAGGCTTGATCAAGAAATTCAAGCTATCCGAGATCCAGGCCCAGGCGATTTTAGAGATGCGTTTGCAGCGGCTGACCGGACTCGAAAGGGATAAGATAATAGCTGAATACGAGGAGACGATAAAACTTATCGAGGAACTCAAAAGTATCCTGGCCTCCAGAGAAAAGCGGATGGGCATAATAAAAGACGAACTGCTCGAGTTGAAAGATAAATTCGGCGATGAACGTCGCACCCTGATTATCGAGGAGGAGATCGACGAGGATTTCTCGATTGAGGATCTTATAGCCGAGGAGGATATGATCGTAACCATATCTCATTCCGGCTATATCAAACGGCTATCGACGTCGGCTTACAGGAAACAGAACCGCGGTACTCGTGGAATGAGAGGAATGGAAACCAAAGAGGAGGATTTTGTAGAGCATATGTTTGTCGCCTCCACCCATCATTTTATCCTCTTTTTCACGGACAGGGGGCGGTGTTATTGGTTGAAAGTTCACGAGATCCCGCAGGGGGGACGTCTGGCTAAAGGCAAGGCGGTTGTCAACATGCTTGCCATCGCGAAAGAGGATTCGATTGCCGCTTTTGTCCCGGTAAAGAATTTCGATACCGGAGAATTTATCGCGTTGGTTACCAAATCGGGACAGATCAAAAAAACAGAGCTTTCGGCTTTTTCAAATCCGCGCCGCGACGGTATAATCGCTATGACCCTGCCGGTGCACGATAATTTGATCGAGGCGGGAATTTCCGACGGTTCCTGCGATATTATCCTCGCTACCAGAAAAGGGCAGGCTGTCAGATTTCCGGAGACAGCGGTCAGGGTTATGGGTAGAACGGCCTATGGCGTGAGAGGGGTTAATCTTGCGGACGACGATTACCTGATCTCAGCGGTGGTCGTGAAACGTGAATCTACCCTGCTTACGGTGACCGAGAACGGTTATGGCAAGCGCTCTGATATCGCGGATTACAGGGTTACCAATCGAGGCGGTAAGGGTGTGATCAATATCCGGGCCACCGAGCGCAACGGCGAGGTGGTGATAGTCAAGGAAGTTGTCGATGACGACGAGATCCTGTTTATCACCCAGCGCGGTATAGTCAATCGAATCGGTGTCAATTCCATAAGGTCGATGGGGCGCGCGACACAGGGGGTCAGGTTGATCGGGCTTGATAAAGGGGATAAGGTGATCGACGTGGCCAAGGTGCCCAAGTCTGAGACGATTTAAATATATCGATAGATTAATTAACGTGCCTCCCCCCGATGGGGGAGGCGTCTTGTTATAATCAACAAACTGCCGGGTCGCCTGATTCGACAGCATAAATAATCAATACCGTAGGTCGGGAGCCCCGCGCTCCCGACAACCTCTTTTACGATTATCCTTGACTTTATTATGGCTTTAATTATCTATTATATAGAAATGTTAAAACCACAACGTTTGCTTTGCTCCGGGAATGGCTGTACCTCTTTGGGAGGTAATGGTGAAAACGTCTTTAATCGTTATCATATGTTTGATTCTTGGCCTTGCCCCGATAACTTTAGCCAGAACGGTCATTATCCCTGCCGACTACCCCACCATCCAGGAGGGGATCGACTCCTGCACTGACGGCGACACGGTACTAGTTAAGCCGGGGATATATTATGAGAATATAAATTTCAACGGACATAATATTGTTGTAGCGTCGTTTTTTCTGACTACGGGAAATCCAGAGTATATAAAAAATACTGTTATTGACGGAGATTCAAATCCTTCAGTAGTTACTTTTGAGAATGAGGAAGATACCACGGCAGTGATAATAGGTTTTACAATCCAAAATGGTCATGGAGGGAGAGGAGGCGGAATCCACTGCAGCCATTCAAATCCTCTGATAACCAAGAATATAATATGCAATAACTCAACGGCGACCTATGGTGGAGGTGTTTATTTTGAATATTCCTCTGCGACTTTATCGGAAAATCTAATTAAAAAAAATAGAACCTGTTTTGGTGCGGGTATTTATTGTATTGAATCTGCAGTAAAAATAAGAGGCAATTTAATTACCGACAATTTCGCCATTCCTTGAAATGGCGGAGCTATCATGTGCGATCGGAGTTCCGATACGATAATCGAAAACAATACGATGGTTAAAAATACTGCGCGGGCATACGGCGGCGCAATTTGCCTGTGGTATTCGGATCTCATAATTATCAACAACATTATTGCCTATAATAGCGCTGGGGCCGGAGGAGGGTACTCTTCGGAATTTTCATATCCGTTAATCGTTAATTCAATCTTCTGGGGAGATTCCTCAAATATCGGTAACGAGATTCATGTAGAAAACGATCCTGAACCTGTAGTTGAGTTTTGCGATATTGACGGTAGTTGGGAAGGCCAAGGCAACATCAATAACTATCCTCTTTTCCGCGATCCGGAGAACGGCGATTATCATCTAATGGCAATAGAATGCGGTGATTCGTTCGATTCCCCGTGCATCGACGCCGGCGATCCATCCATATTCGATTACCTCCTCGATTGCGATTGGGGACTCGGTTACGAACGCAGCGATATGGGCGCATACGGCGGTATGGCCATACCGACCGATATCAAAGAGCATGAGCGGGATCTGGAGTTACCAAGAGGTATCTGCCTGTCCCAAAACTACCCCAATCCGTTCAACTCATCGACCGTCATAAATTACTCCTTGTCTAAAACATCGTTTGTCATCGTCTCTATATACAACGTCCTCGGCCAGCTAGAGACGACCGTATTCGAGGGGATCCAGCAAGCGGGACGGCAGAGTATAACCTGGGACGCCGACGATTACCCATCCGGCGTATATTTCGCGCGAGTGGAGACCGATAAGCGTTCGGCGAATATCAGGATGGTGCTGTTGAAATAATCTATGTTTTCGTACTTACCGTCTTATTCTATTGACCACCGCTAAATTTATCCATATCATAGAAAAAACGGAGGATAAATGCTTCCCAACCTGA
>JAZGHS010000191.1:0-8406 GCA_036481315.1 Candidatus Zixiibacteriota bacterium
CTCCTCTCCGAGATCGTTTAAGTATCGCAGGAGGTTATCGAACAGTCTCCGCCGTCCCGATCTGATATCGGCCTCGCTCGGCTCCCAGAAGGCTTCGGTCAGTTCCGGAAATTTATCGGGGAATAGCTTTTTCAGATCCGGGCCGTATGACGAAAATTTCTCCATCCCCGGATCGAGTTCGGAAAACAGGTATCCGAGAATTTCTATAATGGGCGAGAACGGCTTGAGATTACCTTCCCGGCAAACGGATTTATAATATCGGATACCTTTAATTTGGGAACGAACACGGAACTCGTCTAAGAGGCGGCTCTTGCCGACGCCGGAATCGCCCCCGATGAAATAAAGAAATCCGCGGGTTCCGTACGATTCCAACCCCTCGTCAAACCAGCCGATCTCTTCTGCCCGTCCGACAAACTCGCCTTTATCGGGTATCGCCGTTTCCTCTACCGGGACATTAACGCTACCACCGCGAAGTTCACGGATACGGTCGGCGACATCTCCGACTGACCCGAATCTATTATCAGGAATCTCGCCGATCATTTTTCGAATTATCGATTCAAAATCGGCTCCGCCGTATTCATGCGGAATATTGAACGATGGAAGTCTGCCGGATAATTTCTGACCGATTATCTCGCCCGCGGTCCCCGCGTACAACGGTCGGCCGAGAATCATCTCGTAGAATAAAAGCCCCAGAGAATAAATATCGGAGCGGGAAGATACCGATTTTTTCCTTAAAACCTCCGGTGCGACAAAGGCCGCGGTTCCCGATGATGGTGTCGCCGGCGGACCCTTATACATAAATGATAAGCCGAAATCGGCTATTTTATAGCCGCCATCGCTATCACCGAGAATGTTCGATGGTTTAAGATCTCCGTGAACTACCCCCCGATTGTGAATATAATCAAGCGCGGCGCATAACGATAAAGCCGCTTCGTAAAAATCATCCGGACCCAAAGGAATAGCAGCCGAAAGATCACCGCCGGATATATATTCCATTGTAAAATAACGGCCCGCCTCAGGGTCGATGCCATAATCGTAAACGTCAATCAGGCCGAGATGATGTAGCCCGGTTAATAGAGAAAACTCGGCGGTTATGTCCTGCTCTGAGCCGGTCATTGCTCTCCTGAAAATCTTAAGACAAACTTCCTTATCTTCACGTCGGTCAAGGGCTAGATACACCTCGCCAATCGATCCCGCTCCCAACTTTCGTATCAATTCGTATCTATTCGCTACTTTTTTCAAAATAATTCCAGGTGTTATTATTTTCTACAACACAATATAAGAGAATACTGTATATTGACAATAAAATTATGATTGAAGTCCTTGAAAACCTGTAACTTGTTGATTGTCAGTCAAATAAAAAGCGGCTTCCGAAGAAGCCGCTTGGAAAATCGTACTCTATAGAAGGCTAATATCTTAGATTAATTTATCGTCTTTGAGTTTCCTGTAAAGAGCTTCGATAACCTCATCTGTTTCGCCTTGAAGTATTTCCCCTTGCGGCCGAGGCGGAGGAGCCTCAATCGATTTGATTTTAATTATCGGAGTCGGTTCTACGCCCAGATCTTGAAGCGTAAAACTGGTAATCTGTGCTTTTTTGGCTTTCATTTTACCCTTAAGCGACGGCAATCGCGGTTCGTTAATCTCCTTTACAACAGAGCATACAGCAGGTAGGGATGATTCGACTACATCATGGCCGGAATCGGTAGTACGCCAGGCGATCAGCGAAGAATCCTCGATTTTTTCGATTTTCTTTACGTAACTGATTTGCGGCCAGTCCAACTGACCGGCAACCGCAGGCCCTACCAGCCCGGAATCGTCATCCGAGGCACTCTTACCGGTTAACACGAGATCGACATCTCCGATTTTCTGAATACAGGCCGCCAGGGCTCTTGCGTTACTCTGTGGGTCGGTCGATGAATAATTATCGGATTGAACCTGATAAGCCTCGTCGATTCCCAGCGCCAGGACATCTCTTAGGACCGAAACAGAATCGGGACCTCCGAAAGTTATAGCGATGGTTGCGCCTCCGATTTTTTCCTTGATTCTAATGGCCTCCTCGACCGCGTATTCATCGAAAGGATTTACCGCTAAAACATCATCCGGCCATTTGAGACCATCACCACCCCAGGCAACCTCGGAAAGTTGAGGGGTTTGTTTGACTAAAACAGCTATTTTCATTATCGCCTCACACCATTACGGCCGCCGAGATGGGCCATAAATCCACTTTTATCCCGATCGATTTTAATCGATCGACGGTTGTTTATTTTCTTTCCCTAAAACCTCGAGGGCCATTTCGGCCGCTTTTTGCTCCGCCTCTTTTTTTGTCGAACCTCTTCCGTCACCGTAACGGACTCCTTCAACTGACACGGCAATATCGAATACTTTCATGTGATCGGGGCCCTTCTCATCGATTATCTCATATCTGGGCATTCCCAATCCCTTGCCTTGCATCATCTCGAGAAGCTCGCCTTTGTAATTATAAATCGATTTGTCATTAGCAAGGTTTTCTAAATCGTTAAGTATAAATCGTTCGATAAATTTCCTGACTTTTTCGAGGCCTCCGTCGAGGTAAATAGCCCCGAGGAGAGCCTCTGTGGCGTCGGAGACAATCGACGGTTTATTTCGTCCGCCCGATTTCTCTTCCTCCTTACTTAAAAATATAAAATTACCGAGCCTGAATTTCCCTGCAATTCTCCAGAGCACGGCTTCGTTAACGAGTGAGGCTTTCAGCTTGGTTAAATCCCCCTCATCCATTTCGGGAAATTTGTTAAATAAAAACTCCGAAACGACCAGCCCCAGAACAGCGTCGCCCAGATGTTCCAGGCGTTCATTTGACGGTTGATCTTCGACGCTCGATCTATGAGATAAGGCGCGTTTTAAAAGTTCCCTGTTGGAGAATTGGTATCCAGTAACCTTTTCGATCTCATCGAATTGATCGCTTGAAGCGTGAAAAAATCTTTTGAAAAATGAAAAACTCATTAAATATCTGATAGTTTTCTTAATAGAATCGAAATGTTATGCCCTCCGAAGCCGAATGAATTCGATAAAGCGCAATTTATTTCCGCGTCACGGGCGACATTGGGAACATAATCGAGATCGCACTTCGGATCGGGGGTCTCGAGATTAATCGTTGGATGTAACTTACCCCTGGTCATTTGTAAAACAGAGGCGGCCACCTCGACAGCGCCAGCCGCGCCAAGAAGATGCCCGATCATCGATTTTGTAGAATTAACAGATATTTTATACGCGTGATCCCCGAATACCGATTTTATTGCCTGGGTTTCGGCGATATCTCCTAATTCCGTAGATGTCCCATGAGAGTTGATGTAATCGATCTGTTCGGGGGATACTTTCGCGTCGGACAACGCCTCTTTCATGCTCCTGGCTGCGCCATTGCCGTCAGGAGCGGGAGCTGTCATATGATAAGCGTCCGCCGACATCCCGAACCCCGCGATTTCGGCGTAGATTTTAGCGTTTCTCGCCTTTGCGTGCTCGAGCTCTTCGATCAGAAACAAAGCGGCGCCCTCGCCCAGAACGAATCCGTCACGATCGGCGTCAAAAGGCCGGCTCGCTCGCTCGGGTTCATCGTTGCGCCTGGAGAGAGCTTTCGCCGAACAAAAACCGGCGTATGATGTGATAGTAACCGACGCTTCCGAGCCGCCGGCAATCATCATATCCGATGTCCCTCTTTGAATCATCATTAACGCGTCGGCCAGGGCGTGCCCCGACGACGCGCAGGCCGAGACGGTGGCGTAGTTCGGGCCTCTGAAACCGTAATGTATGCTTACCAGCCCCGAGGCCATATCGGCGATCATCATCGGGATGAAAAAAGGCGAAACCCTCAAAGGGCTTTTTTGGAGAATTACCGTATGCTGATTTTCGAAAGTTCGTAAACCTCCGATACCCGATCCGATTACCACCCCGGCTCTTTCGAGATCGGCCGATTCAAGATCAATTCCGGAATCGTTTAAAGCCTTGCCCGCAGCAACCACGGCGTATTGCTGAGAAAGATCCATCCTCCTGGCTTGTTTTTTTTCGACGAATTCCTCCAGGCCGAAGGTATTTACCTCGGCCGCAATATTCGATGGCAAATCGGCTGTATCGAATTTTGTCACATACCCTACTCCGGATTTTCCAGCGATAATATTATCATAGAACTCATCGATGGAATTCCCCAACGGGGTTATGAGACCGATTCCGGTAATTACAACCCTTCTAGACACGGGAATTATTCTCCTCCACCCTTTGCAACATGTTTGTTTATATAACCGACCGCCTCGCCTACGGTAGTAATTTTCGACGCTTCCTCTTCGGGAATGGTGCAGTCGAATTCCTCTTCCAGGGCAAGAATCAGTTCTACCTGATCCAGCGAATCGGCGTCGAGATCATCGACAAACGACGCTTCTTCTTTAACCTTCTCTGAATCCACGCCGAGATTTTCAGCGATAATTTCTTTTACTCTCTCCTCGATTGATGCCATTGTCTCCTCCTGTTATTGTTTATTTAATCCAATTTACATTACCATGCCGCCGTCACAGTGTATAACCTGACCGGTGACATACTCTGCCAGATCCGATGCCAAAAACGACACCACTCCGGCCACATCGTCAGGCGTACCCGGACGTTTAAGCGGTATAACCGACATAAAACCCTCTTTCGCGGCCTCGGGTAATTTCTCGGTCATCTCGGTTTGAATATATCCGGGAGCGACCGCGTTGACCGTGATATTCCGACCGGCAAGTTCTTTTGCCGACGATTTAGTCAAGCCGATCAATCCCGCTTTTGACGCCGAATAGTTCGCCTGGCCGGCATTGCCCATTACGCCTACCACCGACGAAATATTGATTATTCTTCCCCAGCGTTTTTTCATCATCAATCTCGATGCCGCTTTCGTGCAGAAAAAAGCGCCTTTGAGATTGACGTTCATAACCAGATCCCAGTCTTTTTCATCCATACGCATGAGAAAATTATCCCTGGTCAGACCTGCGTTGTTTACCAGAATATCAACCGAACCGAGTTTTTCGACCGCCTGCTTGAACATATTCTCCACATCAGCCGGATTGGAAACGTCGCCCGAAACGGCCACCGCGTCGATACCGTCCGCCCGCAATTTCGACGCCGAATCCTCGGCCGCATCCGCCATGATATCAGAGATTATAATCGAACAACCGTTGCCCGCGAGCTTCTCAGCTATAGCCAGCCCGATACCTCGGGCAGACCCCGTTACCATCGCAATCTTTTTCTCATCGCTCATGCCGAAAGAACCTTTTCCTTAAGGAAATTGTCAAGATGCTCAAATGTATCAATACCATCCAGATCTACGTCCGGATCTTTAACCGATTTCTTCACCAACCCTTGAAGGACTTTCCCGGGTCCTATTTCCACAAAACGACGTACGCCGTCATCATACATGTTTTTTATAATTGGGTACCAAAGTACCGGGCTGGATATCTGTTTGGATAATAACTCCCTGAATCCATCTGGCCTGTCAATAGCTTCCGCCGAGACATTGGAATAGACCGGGAACGAAAAAGTCGAGAATGACAACTTTTCGGCAATATAGTTTTTCATAACCTCCGCTGATCTATCCATCAAGGGGGAATGATAAGCTCCGCCCACCGGAATGCCTATAGCCCTTTTAGCCCCCGCTTCTTTCAATCTGACACATGCGTCATCGATTGCCGAGACCTCTCCCGCTATCACCACCTGGCCGGGACAGTTGTAATTCGCGGGTACCACGATACCGGGGATATCCTTCAACACCACTTTGATTTTTTCGAATTCCATACCCATTATGGCGGCCATAGTACCGGGATTATCGTCGCAATCTTTCTGCATCTCGGAGCTTCGAACGGCGATAGCATTCATTGCCGATTCGAAACTCAAAACTTCGGCGCAAACCAATGCGGAGTATTCCCCCAGGGAATGTCCCGCCGCGGTATCCGGCGTGATACCGTTTTCTTTCAAAATGATATCTATAGCGCACGAATGGACAAAAACCGCCGGTTGCGTATAGGCGGTCTGTTTGAGTTTCTCCTCCGGACCGTTGAAACAGACCTCGGCCAGATCGTATCCGAGAATACCGGACGCTTTCGCGAAAAGCTGTTTAACACTATCGAAATTATCATGTAATTCCCGGGCCATACCGACATATTGAGATGCCTGGCCGGGAAACAAAAACGCGGTTTTTTTCATATCACCATTCTATAAGGGCGGATCCCCAGGTAAAGCCAGCCCCGAATGCGACAAGTACTATCTTATCGCCCTTTTTAATACGTCCCTCACGCACAGCCTCGTCGAGAGCGATCGGCACTGAGGCCGCCGAAGTGTTTCCGTATTTATGAATATTAACAAAAACCCTGTCCATGGGTAGTTTGATCCTCCTGGCGGTCGCTTCTATTATCCTGATATTGGCCTGGTGAGGGATCATCAAACTTATATCATCTGAGCTGATTCCCGTCCTGGCGATGATTTTCGTGGCGGCGTCACCCATCGCCTTAACCGCTGATTTAAAGACCCCCTGGCCTTCCATATGAATATACCTATCGCCGTTGTTGATATTATCCGGGCCCAGCGGTTTACGTCCCCCGCCCGCCGGCACTTCCAGCAGGTGGCTTAAGGAACCATCAGCTTTAAGAAAAGTATCAATAATACCACCGGGTTTATCTGAAACGCTAACCACAGCCGCGCCCGCGCCGTCACCGAATAACACGCATGTGTTTCTATCCTGCCAGTTGACAATACGTGAAAGAGTTTCCACCCCGACAACAAGAGCATTTTTAACTTGTCCTGTTAAAATCATCGATCTGGCAAACGCTATTCCGTAGATGAATCCCGAACAGGCCGCTACCAGATCCGCCACGCCGGCGTTTACCGCACCGAGCTTGTCCTGGAGAATGCAGGCTGTTGACGGTAGCGGAGAGTCGGGAGTAACGGTACCGACTAATATTAAATCGATATCTTTGGCGGTAATACCGGCCATCTCCATCGCCTTTTGGGAGGCGGCGAAGGCATAATCCGACGATGCCGCTCCGGGAGGGGCTATTCTGCGTTCTTTGATGCCCGTCCTGGAGGTTATCCAATCATCCGTCGTATCGACCATTTTCTCGAGATCAGAATTCGTTAATACCTTATCCGGGGCGGCAGAACCGGTTCCCGTTATCCTGGCGAATTTATTCATTATGCTGCCTTATTTCAGTTTCCGTTGATTTATTGTCACCGTTTATTTTTACTCTCTGTTCAATATGATTATTCACGTTTTCCGTTACCATTGTCCTGGCCATAACCACCGCGTTTCTGATCGCTTTGGCGGACGATCCGCCGTGGCAAATAATCGAAACTCCGTTTACACCCAGAAGAGGCGCCCCACCGTACTCGGAGTAATCGAGATTCTTTTTCAAATCCCTGAAGGCCGGTTTCAAAAGCAACGCGCCGATTTGAGCGAAGGGATTTACCTTGATTTTGCGGCGAATCGATTCTTTGAAAAAGCTATTGATAGACTCGGCGAACTTCAAAATGATATTCCCGACAAAACCGTCGCAAACAACAACGTCGGCCCGTCCCTTCAAAATATCACGCCCCTCGAGATTGCCGATAAAATTCAGATCGGCGCCTGATATCATTTTATGCGATTCTATAGTCAGTTCGTTCCCTTTCGATTTCTCCTCTCCGATGGATAATAACCCGACTGTCGGATTCTTGCTTGAAAACATATGAGAGAAATAGATCGATCCCATTATGGCGAACTGGTATAGGTTGATCGCTTTGCAATCTGAGTTGGCGCCGACGTCCAAAACCAGCGATCTCCCCTTTTCGTTGGGAAAAAAGATTCCTATCGCCGGGCGATTTACCCCTTTGAGCCTGCCAAGAATTAGAAGTGACGCCGCCATCACCGCACCGGTATTCCCAGCCGAGATAAACGCGTCGCACTCCCCATTCTTCTGTAGTTCCATTCCCACCACAATCGACGAGTTTTTCTTTGTTCTCACCGATTCGGCGGGCTCGTCACTCATGCCGATCACCTCGTCGCTGTGGACTATCCGGATCTGAATATCGGCAGAATTGAGCTTCTTAAGGTCGTTCTTAATTATTGCCGAATCGCCCACCAGGATGAGAGCAACATCTTTACCGTAAGCCTTTTGGGCCTGAACGGCGCCTTCTATTATGGAAAAGGGAGCGTGATCGCCTCCCATCGCGTCTATGGCAATTCTGATTTTGCGCGAATCGGTCATTATTTGGACTCGGTCACCGCCACCACTTCCCGATTCTTATACCATCCACAACTCGGGCAAATCTGATGCGTAAGCCTCGGCTCGTGGCAATGCGGGCATTCGACCACGTTCGGCTTGCTGAGTTTCCAATGAGTTCTGCGTTTCGCGCCCCTGGCTTTGGAGTGACGTCTTTTTG
>JAZGHS010000192.1:0-7258 GCA_036481315.1 Candidatus Zixiibacteriota bacterium
GGGCTATCAGGCTAGTCTATAGTTGACTATTTAACTTCGCTTTCGTGCTTCGGCCATCCTTCTGAGTACTGCTAACGTCGCGCCGATGCAAATCAATAAGAACCCGAACCATACGAGGTTGATCATCGGTTTGGTGGAAAGCGCGATTGTCGCTACCTGCGCCAGTTGCGGCGGGCCGAGAGTAAACATCGCGGCGTTGTGGCTGGGATGGACATCCGTCAGCGTCAGGATACTTCCGTCGGGTAATGTCGCGGTGGCTTTTTCGCTGTCTATCGCCGACGGATTGAAAACGGGAACCACAATCGATGTATCAGCGTCGCGGATAATATTGACAACCGCTCCCACCTCTATATCGGGATTCGCGTTATCCGAGCCTATCGAAAGAATTACCCCGCCGATATCAGCATTGATTTTCATTACGGTTACATAATCTCCCGATGGTAACTTGACCGCTTCGGGAGCGGATTGAGTGGGGGAGAAGGTCGGAACAACCGTTGATGTTTTCCCCTTGTATGTGACATTCAATTTAGCTCCGATCCCGCTTCCCATGCCGCCCTCATGCTGGCTCATATCGAATTCGACGAAAGTGATACTCTCGCCGTTGACCGATATCGATTGGCCCTTTGTAACCTCGAATGTTTGTCCCCTTGCTTTGCCTAATTCGAGGGCCCTTTTATCCGAATCGTAACCGTCGAATTGTAAGATTAGCCCCATGACCGAAACCGACTCGCCCGCTTCCAACTCCAATGGTAAAACGTTGTGCTGATTCGGTTCGGTGATGTTTTCTGCGGAGAGGTAAAGATCGGAGAGTAAGGATTTCTCTACGTGCGGGGTTCTGACGTATTGAATTTGTTCACCGCGCCGCATCTCTTTTGAGACCGAAATGGCCTGAAAAGAATTATCGCCCCTGATCAATTCGAAATAGGCCGATTTCTCTTTAGGCGCGGATTGTTCCATCCCTTTGAAAGTGACTTCGTAATCGAGAACCTGCCTGGTTTCACCCGTGCTGATGGACGATTTCTGTAGTTCGCCGAAACTCGATGAGAATATTATCCCGATCAACATCAATGAATACCCGAAATGAGTCATAAACCCGCCAGCTAAAAGGAAACTCGATTTTATTCGGCGAATCATCATTAAAAGGTTGGTAATTACCGCAAAAACTGCGGTGGCGAAAAAGAGAAAATACAAAATCGCCATGATTATTACCAGTCCAGAGCCGCCCTGCGGGCCGGTCGACCAGGTTTGAGCGATCTTCGAATACCCCAGCACGATAAACAATATCGAAGACACCAGCGAAATTAAGACGGGAAGCATAAGCTTTTTCTTCAATGCCGCCTTATCGGTATCGCGCCATCCAAGAAGAGCGTTGAAGCCCAGGATGATCGAGAATATCACCGAGAATATCAATCCGGCGATATTGTAATTGGTCTGGCCTATAGCCGCCGGTGTGGGCGCGATCTTGGATAGCAACGGTATCCCCGACATGATTGTAGTAATCAACGGAAACGATGTCCAGAAGAGTACCAGCATTGTAAATGGCAATAGTAGAACCATGGAAAGAAACGTGGTAAACTCCTGGGACAATATAGGGGTCCCGGCCTGTGTCGCGACCTTCATCCTGGCCGCCCTGTATGCCCAGAGACTATAGGCGATCAACCCCAGAACGACTATCGAACCCCAGAGCACGTTGTTGTATCCGAGATCGACAAACGAATGTACCGAGAAATCGGCCAGCACGCCCGACCTTGTAAGGAATGTACCGTAGACTATTAAAAGAAACATAGTAATGGCTAAAAAGAGATTTGTTCTTCGCCATGTGCCCCTCGATTTTTCCACGACCATGCCGTGCACGAGCGCCACGCTAACCAACCATGGTATCAGCGATGCGTTTTCCACCGGGTCCCAGGCCCAGTAGCCGCCCCAACCGAGGGTCTCGTAAGCCCAGTAACCGCCCAGGAAAATTCCCAAGCCGAGGGTTGCCACCGTGAACACGACCCAGGGCATCGTTTGTTTGACCCAATCGTCGTATTTGTTTGTGGCCAGCGCCGCCATGGCGAAAGCGAACGGTATACATGCCGCCGCGAATCCTATAAAGACAATGGGAGGATGAATCTGCATCCAATAATTCTGTAATAACGGATTCAATCCCTGACCGTCGAGCGGAAGAAATCCGAGTTTTTCAAAGGGGTTTGATATGATCGTCAATACCAGAAGGAAGGTCTGGCCGAGTATGTAAAAGAACATGACCCAGCCCTCATTTTCCTTTGCTTTTGCTTTTACCCAGAATCCAAGCACAAGCCCGAAAACCAGCCAGAGCAGGAACGTTCCCTGTTGTCCCGCCCAGAGGGCGCTGATTTTATAAAAATGCGGCCACGAGTTCGAAAGGTCCGATGAGGAATAACTGGTAATGTAGGAATATTGGAACTGATCGGTCATGAACAGTCTGAAAAGATCGAGGAAGGCCACGAAGGCCATACCAAAAAATAACCAGTAAACAATCCTGGAACTTAGTTTAAATTCCCGCATGCCCACGGCCACCAGAAGGTAACCGGCCATGGACAATATCATGGGAACTGTCGCCCAGGATATTAAAAAGCTGCCTATATCCATGAATGTATCTCCATCAAAGTTGTCATCATCGGTTAAGCTCCGGGCTCGAGCAGTTCATCCTGGTATTTCGACGGACATTTTACTAAAAGTCTTTCAGCGTAAAACGTTTTTTCGGAGTATTTGCCGATACAGACCACCGATTCGGCCTGATCGAAATTGCCCGGCTTGGTACCGCTATAGACAACTTTGAGCTTATCGCCGGTATCGTCGGTAATTAAAAAAGAAAACGATCCATCCTCGGAATTATATTGAGTCTCGCCTTCGAGAACCACGCCCATCACCTGTACGTTACCGCCTGCCGCCCTGGCCTCGACAAATCCGACATAGGGGGTAACGCCGCCGCCTCCTATAAGAGACCAGAAGCCTACCCCCGCGGCTATTACAACTACCGCCACAACGATTACCGTTTTTGCGTTTTTATTCATTTCTTAATCCTCTTTACTTTTAGGTCCAGGGAATAAAGATACCCCCACAGCGCGACCCAACCTAACAGGGCCACGAACATCGGTATATAATTAGCCATTGGAAAGCTCCTTTTTTGCCTCGGCGATTTTAAACGCCAGTTTTTTTATCCATAAAAACAGGCCCACGTGAGCCAGGGTCGACGGTATCAGGACCGAGGCGGTTTTAAGCGAGAAGGTGATAACCGAACCCTCGCTAACGCCTGTCGGATTTGGCGACCCCGGGTGAAGGCCCGGCATTATTCTCGGCATGATGAATATCAAAAAAATGGTGGCCACAAACCCGAATATCGAGTAAACAGCCGAAAGATTCGCCCGCTGATCGGGATCTGCCAACGCCGTACGTAACGCGAAATACGCGGCATAGATCAGAAGCAACATGAATATCGATGTTTCCCTCGGATCCCAATTCCAGTATGACCCCCAGGTATGCTTGGCGAATATCGAACCGGAGATTGCGGCCAGTATACAGAATATAATTCCCAGCCGCGCCGATATCTCCGCCCTCATATCGTACGCGTGATCGCGAGTCGAAAGGTAACGAATAGAATAGAATAGCCCGGCCCCGAACGCCACCACAGTACAAATAGCCATCGGGAAATGGAAATAGATTATCCTGAATACCTCGGGATTACTCACGACCGGTGTAGGTGGAGGGAATATCCAGGCCCCCACGCAAACCCAGGCAATTATTACGAGTATTAAAATCTTCCACCACATCTTCAACCTTCTTTAAACAAAAACTTTTCTGTTTTGTTTCGGAAAACTAACTAAAATTATTAGATTCAGTCAACAGTTATTTTAACAAAATCGCCGATTAACTCCTTGTTGTTCAAAATATTAGAGGAAGTCCATCAATCGTTCCAGACAGCGTCGAAAAGAAAAAATCCCAGCACAATCATTATTACAAGATATGATCCTAATACCTGAAGTTCCATTCTGGCCATAGCGAACGTAATATCCGGCGATAGCGCTTTCTTTGTACCGGATATGGCCATCATCAGTACCGGTAATAACAGCGGAAAGGAAAGAACCGCGAACAGCGCTCCTTTTACCGATGCCTTGGATATAATCGCCGCCACAAGTGTGGTCGTCCCGACCATGGCCAGCGAGCCCAGAAATACCACCGAGAAAAATAGAGGATAGTTGGCGATTTCCAGATTGAGGAATATGGCGAATAGCGGGATTGTTATGATATTCATAACTATCAGAAGAACGAGATTGAAAAGCAATTTCCCTCCGAATACAGATTCGGCCGGAGCGTAAAGCCGTAAAGCGATAGCTGTTTTAGATTCCTCCTCTTTAATGAAGCTCTGGGCAAGGCCTGACAGGGAGGAAAAATATATAACGATCCACAATAGCGACGATTGCAATACCGGGGCGACCATACCGCCGCTCTTAGCCATGGCAAAGGATACCGCGAACACGGTAACCACCGCGAACAGCAATATCGCGTTAATGGCGTATCGGGTACGAAGTTCGCTTTTGATATCCTTTTGGAATACCGCGAACGAACGTTTAACCGAGCCTGACGATTTCGTCTCCATATTCCAGTTCCGCACTTTCGTTTGTCGCGATTACTACGATTCCGTTATGTCCTTTGATAATATTATCCACAAGTTCTTTGCCGCGATCGTCGAGATTGGCCGTGGGTTCGTCCAGAAGCAATAGCGACGGTTCCCGCAGAAGGGCCAGGCAGTATTTCAAACGCTGTTTCATTCCCGATGAGTAAGATCCGACAAGATCGTCACCGCGACCCTCGAGGCCTATCGCATTTAGTTTATCCTCCAATTTCGATAGCGCGAATTGAAGACCCGCTACGCCCGCGAAGAAAGAGAGGTTTTCGAACGCGGTCAATTCGTCATATAAAACAAGATCGGGTGAGACCAGGCCGATATGCGGCCTTATATCTATACGAGATAGGGATAAACCGTTAACATGAAGAGTAACAGCACCTTTCGTGGGACGGATAAACCCGCAGATGACCTTAACCAGAGTCGATTTGCCAGAGCCGTTGGGGCCAGTTATCACCAATTTCCGACCCGCGGGAACCTCGGCGTTTATCTTTGAGAAAACGGGTCGGCCGGGATAAGATTTAGCCAACCCGTCTAACTTAAGTTTCAAATCCATCGTTTGTGAATTAAATAATTTGTATCCGATTCCACAAGCGATTTTCGCTACAATTATTCAATCGCGCCATGACAATAGCCGCAGAATCCTACTCCAGCGCTCCGAGTATCCACATGACAGGAAAAACATTGGAATCCCGGGTTATCATGCCATAATCCTTCACCCAGGTCGTCGATAGATACCGGGTGTATCGGGGGATTTGTTCCCAGAATACCGTCTGCATCGAAATGACAATTTACACATACGGGCGATTCAGATGAATGGCAGGCGGCACAGGTTTCCACGTCCTGGGTAGCGGCCTCGGCGTGAGCATAGGGGGGTAACGCCCAATCTGATGCCATATGGTCCAACGGTATATGCCCGGCGCCGGCGTGGCATGACGAGCAGAACGTTTCCGGCTCATGGCAGGTCTGGCAGAGAATTTCGTCGTTTCTGGCGTCGAGACCGTGGGAATCCCGGTAATTTAGTTCATGTACGGTTTCTACAAGGTTGTCACCGGCGTGACATGTACTACAGTATGTTTCCGGCTGGTGACAAGGGATACAATTTTCACCACCTAGATCTGTGGAGAATTTATGTTCGTGATCCCAGCCGGGTTCATGAACTAGCGTTGTCATCTCCTCGACCCTGGAATGACAAAGGGAGCATTCAGCAGAGGCCCCTGTACCGTCATGGCAGTTAAAACAATTAGCCCGAACGGGACAGTTAGAGGATATTAAACCTGCGGCGAGTTTTTCCTGATCGATATGGCAGGATATACAAGTTCCTTTGTTAAAAGATCCTTTCAGGTGGCCCTTGTGAGAGAAAATTAGTTCGGTGCCAGGCTTGATTAAGCCGATTGGATCGTCGGGGGAGTAATGGCAAAATTCGCAATTGGCGGGTTCTTCCTCGATATTATGGCAATCTGAACAAACTTCATGATCGGGCATATTCCTGTCGGACGACAATTCGCTGACTTTCACTTCTTCGTGGCAGGTGACGCATTCCATATCCCTTATACCCGCATGAGCGGAATGATCGAATTTCAGGCCGGTCTCGGTTTTATCCAGCCCCCCGATCAACATAATAAGAACGCTTAAGAAGATCATATTCATTTCGCGTCACCTCCCGCTTGCTCCGCTTTTATTATTTTTTTAAACAGGCTGTAATCGAGCCGCAGATATCCCCGCGTATCGTAATCGTACAGCGGATTGGTTCGAACCTGAACCTCAACCCTGGCGTTGATCTGTTTTGTAATACTGTATCGTCCGCCGAACGCGGCCGCGACCAACGTTTCGCTCTCCTCGAGATCGGTTTCGAGTTTTATGTTGTACATATCGATATTAGCGTAAAGTTTGAGATCGTCGTTAAGGCTACGACGAAGATTGCCGAAAAAGCCGATTTTCGAGCCGCCATATCCGTTTGAATATACTATTCCGCCAGAGTGGCCGTTGAGACTTCCACCTACACGTAAGCTCAAGTTGCTATTATCGCTGTATTTTGTATAGGAAATAGTTCCTAGTCCGAAAAGAGCTTCGTCTATTTTGAAAGTCCCGTTAGTCCTGACTTGATGAACGGGATTCGGCTTGATAACAGAGAAGATGCTGTTTGCCCCGAACGAGGCTTTTCTATAAGAATATTCTATTCTTATCGAATGTCCCTGCGAGTAATTATACCGAGGGCTGAAACTTATATATCTGGGACGTTTATTATAGAGGTCATAATCGAAACGGAGCCTGTGCGTAAATCTTTCCCTTTTACATAAATAATCGAATCCCATTAGCCTCGAATCAAGTATATCGTTTTGGTTTTTCTGCAGGAAGGAGATATTGAACGCGAAAGCCTCGGTCGCCTTCACGTTAACCCGCCCTCCGATCGCGTTTCTTCTGTCCCATCGATTGACCTGGTTATAGGTAAAAAAAGACGGCCCTGGAATTGTGCCGCCGTAAGCGGTGGCGGAGAATCGTTTGCCTATTTTTACCCGGAGTTTCCCCCCGTCGAGTGTGAATCCACCCAGTCCCTCATATACGAACTGTCGTCCCGCCCTGGCTACGTATTTGCGGGATTTAGGCGAG
>JAZGHS010000193.1:0-24040 GCA_036481315.1 Candidatus Zixiibacteriota bacterium
AATATTTTTCGCGATGCTGGGTGGCGAAACCGGAAGGATTGCCAAAGACGCGACCGCCTATCCACACCGAGAAGCGAATTATGTGCTTAATGTACATGGCCGTTGGGACGATCCGAGCGACGACGAAAAATGTATTGGCTGGTCACGTGATTTCTTTAATGATTCAGCGCAATACGCTACAGGAGGGGTTTATATTAATTTCATGACTGAAGAGGAAACTGATCGGATAGGCGCGGCATTCGGATCGAGCTACGACAGTCTTAAAATGATTAAGCAGAAATACGATCCCAAAAACCTTTTCCGCATGAACCAAAACGTCACTCCGGGGAAATAAGCCCATTAAGGAACCTTCCGGACGATCTTTTGGCATAATCGTCAGTTCGGGAATTTTTTGAGCGAACCTGGCCTATGACAATTCATTAAAAAGGCGGTTATTTGACCGCCTTTTTATATTTTCATAATATTGATTACTACTACTTTATTTTCGTAGGTCAGGAATCCCGCGCTCCTGACTTTTTGTGAACTGCACAATAAAGCCCCGATCCGGGATTTAAATTCGATAGCGGGGCGAATTTGAACCTACGATCTTCGGGCTATGAGATTGCTTTGACGTCAGAACAACAGAAAGCGCGAGACGCTAACATGAAGTAATAGCTAGTATTTACAGAAAACCCGGCTTCTGGTGTTTTCCCTTATTGTCTGTTGATTTTGCTCGTTTTGTCAGAAAATTGTCAGAAAGAAGTATATGTGAAAACAGATGTTGAGATCTTTTTTTCTTTAGACATTCCCTTATATTTCACTTATAATGACCTTGCCTGATTTACTAAAAGGTTTTAATGATTTTCATCTGTGCATATGCATCCATCGACGGAAATGCAGTTATGGGCGAAAGAATGATCAATATTATTGAAATCAATAAAACTAATTGCCGGGAAATTGGATGAGTTGGGATATGGAATCCAATGAGTTTATGAATATCATGACTGAAGATAGCAAGACTCCGAATCATCCATCGCATAAAAACTCTTCGCTTATGCCTCCCATATGGGAAGATCGAGTGCTGGCTTCCCGGCAACTAAGAAGGTGATCGTGATTATACCGGCCAATGAAAGGCGATTCTGAGATGAAACCACTCGTAAAACTCAGTCGGTCGACCAGGCTGTTTCTTTTACTGTTTGTGTCGTTTTCAATTCCAGCAATAGCAGTCATCACAATGTTCTTGATTCAAGAAATAGATTCAAATGAGCAAATACTCAGCGATACCGAACAACTGAACGTTGAGCATGTAGCCAGAAATGCCCGCAACGATATTACATCGGTAGTTTCTGATTTAGTCTACCTGGCGTCTCATCCTGTATTGCACGAGGTATTAGAAAGCAGTACTCCTAAACCTTACCACAAGTTATCCCGCGTCTTTCTATCATTATGCGAATCAAGTACCTTATATGACCAGATCCGTTACATAGATAAGACAGGCGTCGAGCGTGCCCGAGTAAATTTAGGTGAGGGTCGGCCATTTATAGTAGCTGATGAAGAACTTCAGGATAAATCCAAGCGGTATTACTTTACCGACATATACGAATTGGAGCCGGGAAAGATTTATGTGTCACCGATGGACCTTAATATTGAACGAGGTGAAATCGAACAACCACTCAAGCCCATGATTCGCTTTGGTACTCCGGTGGCCGACTGTGAAGGTCGCAAAAAAGGAATTATTCTTTTCAACTACCTGGGATCTGTTCTAATTCGTAATCTCGATACTGAATGCATGGATTCAGATGGAATTACCATGTTGCTGAACTCGGAAGGCTATTGGCTCAAAAGCTCCGATCCCGACGACGAATGGGGATTTATGTACGACGACCGTAAGGATCGTACATTGTCTCAGCGTGATTCTACGGCATGGCAAGAGATCCAATCTCAGGAATCGGGACAGTTTAGGAATCACGAAGGGATTTATACATTTACTATAGTAAAACCTCTTAGTAATAGTATGCTGAGCAGTTCCGGTACGAATAAAGCTTTTAAGAAGAGTGACTTTCAATTTTCAGGTGAGGATTACCATTGGAAGATCGTCTCACTGGTTCCCGCCCATAAGTTGGGGCAGAGAGTCGGGGCTACTCTATTTAGGTGGCTGCCAATCTATGGGATAGTCATATTGCTTCTTTATTTTATCTCCAGGTATCTAGCAAGGGTTATTGTCAATCGCCAATTGGCACAGGATGGACTGGAAATGCGTGTTAGAGAAGGAACTGTACAGTTGAAAGTGTCTAAAGAAGCATTGATAGAGCGGTACAAAGAACTTAACTGTCTTTATGGTATTTCACAAATCGCTGCACAGCCTCATATATCATTGGAAAAAATACTCCAGGGAGTAGTCGACCTTATTCCTCCGGGCTGGCAATATCCGGAAGTAACCTGTGCTAGAATAATGCTAGAGGATATTCAGGTTACAACAAAGACTTTTACGGAGACCGGCTGGAAGCAGTCCACGGACATAACGATCCGAGGAAAGAAAGCTGGCATGATAGACATTTTTTATCTGGAAGAAAAGCCAGAATTAGATGAAGGTCCCTTTCTTAAAGAAGAGCGAAATCTAATAAAAGGTATAGCTGAATATCTGGCCACTATCACCGAGCGAAAACATCTCCAGGAGTTAGAATCAAGGGCTGAACGGCTTGCGACTGCCGGTACAATTGCTGGGCAGGTTGCGCATGATTTCAATAATCTACTCGCTCCTATAATGGCTTATCCCGAGTTTATTAGTGATGAACTTCCACAAAACCATAAAGCCCGGCCATATCTTGAAGATATCGAAAACGCAGCAAAGAAGATCGCTGATATCAACCAGGACCTCTTAACCTTGGGTAGAAGAGGACATTACAGCCTGGAAGTTCTTGATCTGAACCGAGTTGCGTCGAACGTAGTTAAGGAGATGGATTCACAGATAAATACGATAACTTATAAGATGAACCTATGCAAAGACCTGATGAATATAAAGGGCGGGAGCGCCCAGCTTCATAGAGCTATCTCAAATCTGTTAGTGAATGCACGGGATGCCTTGCAGGACACAGGAACAATATTTGTTGAGACCGAAAACTATTATGCTGATGATACTTTGGTGGCATATATTCGAATTCCAAAGGGAGAATATGTCAAGCTGACAATATCGGATACCGGATGTGGTATTCCTGATGGCATAATTCAGAAGATCCTTGACCCTTTCTTTTCAACTAAAACTACTGACAAAGAGCGGGGTTCCGGCCTTGGTCTAAGTGTTGTAGATTCGGTGATAAAAGACCACAATGGGTATCTGGATGTGAGTAGTATAGTTGGACAGGGTACTTCGTTTTACCTCTACTTCCCCGTTACACGAGAAGAAGCTGATGAAAGCGAATCTATACGCGTTATCGGTGGCACTGAGTCGGTGTTGATTATTGACGATGACGAGATTCAATGTGATGTTTCCACCAGGCTTTTAGAGACGTTAGGCTACAAAGTCAGCGTGGTCGAGAGCGGAGAAAAGGCTATCGAGTTTCTTAGGGAGAACCCGCAAGACCTCTTGATTCTTGATATGATTATGCCATCCGGAATCGATGGGTCCGAAACATATCGACGAATTCTCGAGTTTGCTCCCAATCAAAGAGCAATCATAGTTTCAGGGTTTTCCGAGTCGGGCCGGGTCTCTGAAGCACAGAAGCTCGGAGCCGGGGCCTTCGTCAAAAAACCCGTCACTAAAAGCACGATCGGCGCCGCGGTAAGAACAGAGTTGGACAGGCAGTAGGGTCTGCCGTTACCGAAGGACACTTTTCCGCTACTTTAGGGCCTTTGTATACTTCTTGTCTGAAAACGAGATTTATGTGGACTTTAAGGGTCCGCAATAAAACCACGACCAATTGTTTCTTAATGGATATGGTAGCGGGGGCAGGATTTGAACCTGCGACCTTCGGATTATGAGTTTGCTTTGAGGTCAGAACAACAGAAAGCGCCAGGTACTAACCTACAGAAATAGAAAACCTTATGGGAACACAGTGCCAGATGTTTCCTGTCTATTCATTTTGATGTTTAAGCTGATTTTGTCATAAAGTAAGTGATCTAGAAAACCCAGCACAACCTGTCATCGGAAGCTATCCAGCCGAATTCCAACTATAGATTATTAGATAATTGTCGATAAAATATGAAAAGGCCTATGTTTGGTTTTCGGGCATACGAAAGGCAGTCTTCGAATCTTTTAGAAGTTGGTTGATTGGCTAGACACGAAAAGGATAAAGATGTTGCAACAGGTTACAGCTGAGAGAGCCATACTTGCCATCTTTTCGAGGAAATAAAATATAATGTGGAAAAAACAAGCGTCACAAGATGCCAATAAGAGTGTATCGCAAAGCATGCAATCGCTTTCAACTGATTCTCTTTTTCCTGCCAACAGCTCCCCGCTCAGATTTCTCATAGTGACAGCAATCAGCGTCTTTGTGGCAGAGGCGTTTATAATGATTCTCCTTGAAGCTCTACCCGCGCTGAATAGTTGGACTACAGTTTTCCTTGATGCATCACTTATTTTGCTATGTTCTATTCCGGCCTTGTACCTTTGGCTATATCGTCCTTTGGCTAGAGGCGTGTCTGAGCGGTTACAAGCCGGAGCAGATTTACATGAAAGTGAAAGGAAGCTCCTTGAAGTTCAAAAGACAGCGCATATTGGGTTTTGGGACTGGGATCTGATAACCGACGCTTTGTACTGGTCAGAGGAAAATTACCGTATTTTTGGTCTTGATCCTAAAAAGGTCAAACCATCATTTGAAGCATTCATGAAAATGGTCGAGCCCGATGATGTACAACTTGTCACAGAGTCAATTGAAATGGCAAAGAAAAGAGAAAAACCATATGATATTGATATCCATATTATTAGACCAAACGGTACAAAACGAGTTGTTAACGCAAAGGGAGAAGTTGAATTTGATGAGTCAGGCAAGGCAATACAAATGCACGGGAGCGTACAAGACATCACCGAGCGCAAGCGAGCCGAAGAGGAATTGCTGAGATATGAATGCATAGTATCCAGTTCCGCAGATATGTTAGCCCTGCTGGATAAGAACTTTGTCTACCTGGCCGCTAACGATAGATACCTCGAGCCATTTGGAATGACTCGCAATAAACTGATCGGATCTACATCGTCTGAGATCTTCGGAGATAAGTTCTTTGAAGCAGTAATTCGACCGAATGCAGAGAGGTGTTTACAGGGAACTGAAGTCCGCTATCAGGATTGGTTTGATTTCCCGGTCTCGGGTAAAAAGTATATGGAGATCACCTATGACCCATATCGCAACCCTAACAACGAGATCATAGGATTTGTGGTCAACGGTCGTGATATCACTGATCGAAGAGAGGCTGAGCAAGCGTTGCAGGCGAGCGAGGAGCGATTCAGAACCCAAATGGTTCAATCGCCGTTAGTCATGGAAATTTATAATCTCGACGGGCTTCAGATTGAAGTTAACAGGGCCTACGAAGAGCTGTGGGGATTTCCGGCAAGCACAACGGTAAACAAGTTCAATGTACTGAAAAGCAAGGAAGTTGAAGATACCGGCCTCATGCAATATGTGAAACGGGCGTATGCTGGAGAGGCCGTTACTGTCCCCGAATACGAATTCGACCCGACCGGCGCAACAGAATCAGGAGGACCGGGCAGGATACGTTGGTTAAGCACCAAAATCTATCCAATGAAAGATTCCTCCGATAACGTAATAAGTATCGTTATCTCACATGAGGACATCACCGATCGTAAGCGAGCCGAGGAGGAACTGGCGCTGAAAAATCTCGTTTTCGAATCGTCGCTTACTGCGAATAGTACGGCCGACAACCAGGGGATTATTACACATGTAAATGACGCGTTCTTGAAAATATGGGGTTATGAAAACAAGGAATCGGCTGTTGGTAAACCGATTAGTGATTTCATCAAGTATGAGCATGAAACAGGGGAAATAATCGACGCGCTCGATAATGTGAATGAATGGAAGGGAGAATATACCGCCCTAAGGAAGGATAAGACGACATTTTGCGCCTACGGGCATGCCACGGTTGTCAGGAATAACAAGGGAGAGAAAATCGGCTACCAGTCCATAGTCATGGATATCACCGAAACCAAGCGGCTTGAAGAGTTGGAATCCCGTGCCCAGCGTCTTGAAACGGCCGGTCGAATAGCTGGTCAGGTCGCTCACGATTTCAATAACCTCCTGGCTCCTCTGATGGCTTATCCAGAACTCATTCGCGAGGACCTTCCCCGGGATCATCCGGGACTGGCGTACCTCGATGACATTGAAAATTCCGCGAAGAAAATCGCCGATATCAACCAACAGTTATTGAGCCTGGGCAGACGAGGTCATTATAACCAGGAAGTCCTCAACCTGAATGGGATCGTCCAGCAGGCCGTGAAGGAGATAGGACCTCTAACTGATAATCTAAACTGTTCGATGGATCTTGACGCCGACTTAATGAATATTCTTGGCGGTGCATCTCAGATTCATCGTGTAATAACAAACCTTCTCGTCAACGCCGTTGATGCCCTGCAGGGTATCGGACAAATCATGGTTAGTACTGAGAATTACTATGTTGATGATGTGTCCGTTGCGTATGGCCGCGTACCGGCAGGAGAATATGTCAAACTTACGGTCTCGGATACGGGCAGGGGAATCTCTGACGAGATAATCCAGAAAATTTTCGATCCTTTCTTTACATCCAAAACTACTGATCAAAAAAGAGGTTCTGGTTTAGGTCTGAGCGTTGTTGACGCGGTTGTGAAAGATCACGGTGGCTATCTGGACTTGAGCTCAAGAGTAGGTAAAGGAACTTCATTCTACATCTATTTCCCAACCACTCGTGACTCAATAGACGTGGGTCGTTCCACAGAAAAGATTGGTGGATATGAGAAAGTATTGGTAGTTGATGATGATGAGATGCAGAGAGAAGTGTCTTCCAAGCTTCTAAGCCGGCTGGGGTACGATGTTAAAACCGTAGATAGTGGTAAGGCTGCCATCAAATTCCTCAAAGAGAATCCTCAGGATATCCTTATCCTTGACATGGTAATGCCCCCGGGGATTGATGGGGCCGAGACCTACAGGCAGGTTCTGCAAATCTGCCCAGGGCAAAAGGCAATTATAGTATCCGGCTTTTCTGAGTCAGATCGGGTAATTGAAGCCCAGAAGCTGGGAGCCGGAGCATTTGTCAAAAAGCCCCTAACAAATCAGGCTATAGCGGTTGCAATACGTACAGAGCTTGACAGGCAAAAAGAAACGAGCATAAGCAAGTAATACTTTTCTAATACTGGAAAAAGCCTCTTATAAGTCTTTGTTAGAATATCAATTTATCGTGGGAAAAACGCCACAATAAATCTGTAACCTGTTGTGGGGCAACAAATTTGGTGGCGGGGAGGGGATTTGAACCGTCCACCCAAATCAGATCCCGGCACGCGACGTCAGCCAAATCCGGGCAGATACGGATGAGGATAATGATGTCGTTGCTATTGATTGTGAGAACCTCGGTAGTTATCCACAAACACAATATCGTCTATTCTGCCAATTAGCTACGTATTTCAAGGAGCCGGCATATTTTGAATCGAACGGGTTTAAGATAAGATCTCTCCCCCTGGAGGGCAAGACATTCGTGGGCGTAAGTCAATTTTCACAAATAAGTTATTGATGATCGTAAAATCTATTGACAAAATAAAATGATTGTTTATTTTCTATAGTAGGTAGAGGTATCCGACCACTTTTATAATAGAATACTATTAAGGCGTGTAAACCATGTAAACGCTTTAACGACAAAAAATCTCTTCAATAGCTTTTTTCGAATTAACCTCTCGAACAAAGGAGGTGCTGAATGTCGGGAAATTTCTTGTTTGTGGATTATTTTGAAATTTAAACAGGAGGTATAAATTATGTGGAGAATGCTAAAATTCGCCAGTTCTGTTGCTGTCTTTTTGGCGCTGAATACGATGGCTGAAGGGGGGGTGTCGAATACGAAAACTACCCTGGGAAGCGACGCGGTTACCGTCAAATCGGATAATTTAGTTCCGATTCTTTTAGAAGATCCCGCTATAGCCGATCACGATATCGGAGACGTGACTTTCACCATATCGAATTTCGGTCAATACGGCCTCGCGCTTACAACCCTCAATCCTATCTGGGACGGGGAAGGGTTTAAAAACCCCCTGGGCGGTGAGAATTATCTTTTCGAGGGAGCGTTGTTAATCGGAGATGGTCCAACCAGAGTATCCAATGGGGCTCGTGATGAAAACCAGGATCTGGGTGATGACTTTGTCGCGGATTCCGACATCGAGTTGTTTGAACCGGGCTCTTTTGCCGATCAGGAATATCATGCTGGTTTTGATGATCAGAACGCTATGAATCCATTGGAGATCTTAGTTGCGCAGAAGTCATATGCTTTCTCGTCTGATCCGGATGATAATTATGTGATAATAGAATACACTATCACTAATACCGGCTCCGGTTTATTGGAAGGCGTGCTTGTGGCCCATTGGGATGATTGGGATACACCGTGGGATGTAGCTACTGACAGAGCAAATTTCGATAGAGCGAGGAACCTCGGGTATCAGTATTATACCAATGTCTATCGCGGACAGCAGGTTCTTTCCGAAATGGGAGTTTTTTCATTCAGAGCCCTTGATAACGCGATTGAAGTTTGGCCTCCCTATTTCACTATGGCCGACAAGTGGGATTATATGAATGCCGGAACGGTTGATACCGCGATTACTGTTATGATGGATTGCTCCATCATGATTACCACCGGTCCCTATGATATCGCACCCGGCGAATCTGTAGTAGCGGCTTTTGCGATTTTGGGCGGAAACAGCCTGGAAGAATTGCAGGTTAACGCCGATGCCGCGATGGAAATGTATCAGGTTCCCACAGAAGAGATCGTTTATTTTGAGGATTTCGAAAGCGGTATGGGAGATTGGTCCGGTGAATGGGCGCTTACAGAAACCGAATCACATTCCCCGACTCATTCCCTGACCGATTCCCCGTCTGGCAATTATGCCGACTATGATACGGTCGTCGTTGAGACTACTGAAGATATCGATTTGACGGAATATGCGGGATACCGCCTGGAATTCTGGACCAAATACGATATCGAACTCGGTTTCGATTATATCTATCTTGATATTTCGACTGACGGTGGCAGCAGCTGGATAGATCTACACACCTTTAACGGTGAGGGGGTCGACTGGTACAATTTCACCACAGATTTAGGAGGATTTACAGGGCAGAACGTTAGATTCAGGTTAATGTTGGAATCTGACGCCGGTTATAATGTCGACGGCATGTATGTTGACGATTTCACGGTCGTCGGTTTGACTTCAGATGTTAGCCCACCGTTGATACTTCACGAGGGTCCGACCGATCTGACAAGCGTTCCCGAGGCTTTCACCGCGATAGCTACAATAACCGATTATTCGGGCGTGGAATCGGCGTGGTTGAGTTACTCAGTCGATGGCAGCGATATGGAAGTTGTAAACCCGGACAGTATTGTCGGCGACGAATACTACTTCACGATTCCCATTCAAGAAGCCGGCGCCCATGTCGAGTACTTTATCTCAGCTATCGATACAGAGGATAATGAGGGTAGTATTGGAACACAGCATTATCTTTCCGGTTCTATCATTGTCTATGATGATGGCGACGCCGAATTCGTATATCAATACGGACCCGGCGATAAATGCGCTACTCGTTTCACCCCGGATGAAACCGCGACTTTGGTGACCGGAATGATGAGGCTTTACACAGACATTAATCGCCCCATTGACACCGTGGACGTCGAAGTTTGGGATAATGGCAGCGGTAATATGCCAGGTGCGTCGCTCGCAGGTCCGTGGGCCGTCTGGCCGATGTCCACACTTGAAGATCCGCATGCATGGACCTATGTGGATTTCCGGGGTATGGGCATCTCGGTTGATGATGATTTCCATCTCGGTTACACACAAAGAACCGAGTGGCCCGTAATACTGGGTGATTCCCCGGCGGTAACCGGACGCTCCAACAATTACATGTTCGGTAGCTGGGCGGCCGCCACCACCGATTTCCACATAAGGGTTATTGTCGATTACGGCCAGGTCGGCGTCGACGACAGTGACAGCCGGATTCCGAAAGAGTTCGCTATCATGAGAAATTACCCGAATCCGTTCAACGCTTCGACCGTGATCAAATACGCGGTTACTGATCCCGGCGATGTTGAATTGAGTGTCTTCAACGTTCTCGGCCAGAAAATCGAAACTCTGGTCAAAGGACATCATGACGCCGGTGAATACAGCATCACCTGGAAGGCGGGCGATTTACCTTCCGGAGTTTATTTCGGAAGATTGGTGGTTCATGACCGCAGTGAAAACGTTAAGATGATGTTATTGAAGTAGGAATTTTAGCGAATCATCGAAAGGCCGGGTGAAGATCCGGCCTTTTTTTGTTGTCCGAATTTTCTATTGTATTGGCTGATTCTGTTAGATAGAGACACTGGGAAAATGGGATTAGGTAGATCTTATATACTTCAGAAGGAGTTGCTTAAACGCGGAGGGGTTTGTCGTTTACTCTTGATGCTGTTAACATTGATTCTTTGGAACGATAGGGGAAAGAATCATGTTGGTTCAATGGCAGAAAAAGGAACGGAAATTAGGGAGGATGTCAGTGTTCGACCTGTGTCTTGAATCAACCACAATATGGGTACGTAGCGGGCTCGTGCAATTGTATTGAAGGATGTCTGTTTTTAGATCTAGTTAGACCTTATGATCACCTAATCCTCATCGTCGTCTTGATTATCGCCATCCCCTAATTGTCTTGCTTCTTTAATTAACTTCCATAGCTGGCGCGGACTCATGTATTTGAGGGCAGTGAAGCTTTGCCACACTCGGTCAGAGCCATAGTAGATAATTATCCAGATGATTTCCGCCAATATTTTCAACACAAACAGGGGAATGCCTGAGATACCCCAATCTCCCAGACTCTCCAGAATGCGTTCGCGGAGTTCCTCTATGACTATCCAGATAATAGAGGCTGCGATCGCACCGGCTGAGAGTACCACAGCTTGAGCTCTTGGTTGATCCTCTAGAGACTGATATGTTTTGCTGATCGCGCCTCGCTTCAGGATAGGACCGGGTCCGTTTACATCTCCCCTGCTAATGCCTACAATCTTTTGCAGGATCTCGTGTATCCCCGACGGATGCGCTGTCCCGTCAAATGCGACGCTGTTGTTACCTGCGTACATTGTGAAGTGTAGTCGGCGCTTTCCCAGGATGGGCTGTTTACCTTCGCGGACGACCGCTATTCGAGTGGGAGATGCATGCTGGAAGATACGCTGGAAGACTATGAGCAAAGTAGGGGTACCCGGAGCGATGTTTCTACTGCGTGCGAAGTTGGCGCGGTTGATGGGATACTGGTCACCGCGCAGCAGATCCGCCATTACCGGTTTTAGTTGTATGGGTCTAAACTTATCGAAGTCCAAATACTTGCCGAGTAATTCTTCAAATATAGCGAGTTCTTCCTTGAATCTCTTTTGGGCTCCTGTTGGTAACCTTTGGAGTCGCAATTCAGCATGTCCACTCTTTAGATTGACGATAAAGAAGTTCGTCGAACGATCTTCGAAGGTTTGCTCTTTGCCGTCTATTACAAGATCGAACATACGGATTTCGATAATCTTGAATACTAGCTCCGATTCACCAGTGTGTTCGTTTTCAATGTGCTTGACTCGCGCTAGAAACGGCTCGTACGCTTCCCACTGGTATATCGGCTTATCGTAAGCATCACCCACCCGGCCTCTAACGTAGTTAGGGTCGGAGAGGTCCGCCAAGTAGTCCTTATGTTCGTCCCTGATATCGTAAAGGAACACGCGCTGTCGGCCCCACAGTTTCAATTCATCTGTGTATTCAATCAGATTCTGACACCTCGACATATCGCCGCCCTTTAGCCATTTCTGAATATTCTCCCACATCGTCTTAAGGTCCTTACCGACGGGCACTTCGTGCTTCTTAAGAAACCTGACCGTGAATTCTGCCTGTGCGAAAGATTTGAGCGTGTCCAAACCAACTTGATCGAACTTGGGATCAAGAGTAAACTTGTCCATAGAACCTCCTCACCTGAGAGTCTTCTTATAACGAAGAACGTTTACATCTTAGAGCACGCAACATGCTTTTTCAGTCGGAGCAGGCTCAAACAAGGGTTGTATATAAAAGTGAAATTAGCGCTCTCTTAATCTAAATAAGTCAATTCGCCGAGGGTGTCAACTACAATTTTACTTGTTTGGAAAGTTTTACGCGTGTCGGATCTACTTGTCCATTTGGTTTTGGGACAAAGCCGTTACTGCCTTGGGCAGACTGGGATAAGTTATCACCAAAAATTAATCTTGTTGAATTCAAGTTAGTCTCGGATGAGTATAATTGTGATTGAATCAGAGTTGGTGAGGTGGTTGAAGTTAAGATATAAAAGAGAAGGGACGACAATATAAATTTTCTGCCCTAAATGGTAATTGACAATTACCTTCCATATTCTGATCTGAAGCCTATCACACCAAAAAGTACAATCACATTTAAAATAGGAGGTTTTCATACCCATGCATCTGTATAATGCACACCGGCACTGGGCTTCGCGCCCGCCGGAAAGCCTAATATTTTGCAATTGACAATAAATCTATAGGTCAGCAAAAAAGTAGCAGGGATCGGATTTGTCGAAAACCCCTTAAGCGAAGCGCGGGGAACCGCCGATCCGCCGCATGCACGCCAGTCCGATTACCTGATTCTCATAGTTTTCCAAAAGGAGACATCCATCTGGAGGGTAGAACTTCTCAAGATCAAGCATGTCTTGTTCGAGCATTGTCTTGATGTCGAAGTTAACCCCAAACTCCTCATCTACCTTGGAATTTGCGTCCTGTAAATATTCCCAGAATAACTCACGGACATAATTCCTATCTTCGGCTGTATGAATCTGATAAATCCTCGACACATTGACCTCCATAAGATTGATAAGACTAATCTGCTTCCAAAGATCCTACCATATTCTAAGTTAGTCCTGCCATAGAAAATGTCAAGTTTGTTTGAGGTTTTATTGCCTTGGAAATAGAGTTTCCTAATTTAAAATACTACTTGTCCGAATTCACCTTAAAACATACAATTCAGGTAATGAATCTGTCATTTAGAGAAAACTATTGGGATTCCCCAGGGTTAAAAATTGAGTTCATAAGTTTTCTGTTACGCATTCATGGACTTGATTTATCCCTTTGGGACGAAATGGAGTTCTGGGATCAGAAATACAGGCCTTTTTCTTATTTCAGCGGTAATTCGCTTGTTTCCAACGTCTGCGTTTATTCCATGAACATGACAATTCAAGGAAAGCGATGTCTCGCTGCTCAAATCTCGGCAGTAGGGACTCTTCCTGAGTATCGAAGAAAGGGTTTGAGTTCTAAATTAACTCAAAAAGCGATGGATTGGGCACGGAATAACCATGATTTTTTCTTTCTATTCGCTGATCAAAAAGCGTACCATTTCTACAAGAAGTGTGGTTTTAACTCGGTAAATGAGTATAAGGCATGTGTTTCGGTATCAGGGAAGATTGCTCTGCCTGGCGCTGTCAAGTTAGACATTCAAAAAAAAGACCATATCGAGCAAATATACCGTTTCGCTTCAGATAGAAAACCGGTATCCGATGTCTTAGGAGTATCGAATAAGAAACTGTTTATGTTCTGGTGTTTGTATTCTCTCAGGGATCACATATATTATATTCCTGAATTAGATGTTCTGGTCCTGTATAAGCGTGATAATGAACTGATAACGGTATTTGATATCGTGGGTACGGATATTCTCGCGTTCTCCGAAATATACTCTTATATTTGTAGCGAGAGTGACGAGACCATCGAGTTTCTCTTCATGGTAGACAAACTGAATTTGGGAAGCTGTGACCATATTAGAATCGTAGAAAATGGGACTCATATTCTGGGTAATTTCCCTCTGGAAGGTTCCCAGTTCATTTTTCCTTTCACGGCTCACGCATAGCAGGGCGATCCGGATCTATAATCCCTTGCTCCAAAACTGGACCGAATTATGGGGGGAAGGACGAATGCGACAATAAGTTTGTGATGGATTCTACTCTTCCGACAACGCTTTTCGAAGGGCGGCCCGGGCAAGCATTCGGGTTGAATCAAGGACGGGCAGCGAGCATTCGGCGGGGTCGATCACAAGTGGGATTTCGGTACAGCCGAGAACGACAGCATCGGCCCCGGAATTTTTGAATCTTTTTATAACGCGATTAAAATAAACACCTTGATATTCGTCGATAATACCGTTCGCAAGTTCATTATATACAATATCATTGATTTTTTTGCGATCCTTGTCCCGCGGAATTTCTGTCAAGATTCCGGCGTCGTTTAACTTTTTTTGATAGAGCGGACTAGTCATGATATACTCGGTACCGAGAATCCCAAGACACTTATATCCCTTATAGATGGCCCCGTTGCGTACCTCCTCCAAAATAGACAGCCACGGAATGGGGGATTTGGGCGCTACCAGATCATACGCCTCGTGGACGGTGTTATCCGGGCAGATGGCAAAATCAGCCCCAATTGAGGCTAGCTTTTTTGATGAAACCAGCATCATGTCGGCAACATCATCCCATTTACCCTCTTTGAAAAGAGTCATATAATTCTTAAGCGACACCGAGTGCATGGAAATTTCAGGATTTTCATATTTTCCCATACGCTCATGAGCTTCATTCCAAATGGTTCGATAACAAAGTTCGGCGCCAACTGGACTGCAGGCTACGATTCCGATATGTTTTGACATTTATATTTCCTTTCTAATTCCCTCTTTAATCTAACCAGAGGAATATACAACAAATAGACTCAAAAATCAGCCGGCACCCTATTATCCCATATTATAAGATAGTCCTGCTAAAGCAAAAGTCAAGTTTGTTTGAGGTTTTTGGGCTACCAATCTCAAACTCTATAACTGGAGCGATTTATGGGGAGTGGGTCAATCGTCTATCCAGATTCATCTGACGTCGAACACTATAGTGGATTATAAATTTTAGAGGTAATACCATAACAAAGAATACCCAGGTTTATAATAGCAGTTGGATCAAAGGGTTTTTGAAAACATGTCAGGTCAATTGAAATTGTCTTTTTTTTATAGGATATTTATATTTATCGACGTTGATCGTCCCCGGTCATCGGAGCATGTTAGCTTGTGAACTCCTTTTTCGGGAACGAAAAATAATTTTTGCCCAGGATTGACCGTTCCATACAGAACGCCGTCCACAAACCAATAGACATTTCTTGTACTTGAGGCTACGGATGCGTCGAGGAGAATCCCCTGCTGAGAAGGGGGGATATGTTCTCTGATAACATAGGAGACCTCCTCGTTGGGAGAGATTATTACGGGGCGGTCGTTGCCCGACGTACCCGAACACTCAGGGTTATGTTCGGGAATCTGGAGTATTCTGCCGGTTCGTAATAGCCAGGTCATTAGTCGCGGCGGCCAATCCTTGTATATATTAGAGTTTGTTGATTTTCCCGCGACGCAGAATTTACAGAGTCTGAAACCGGTGGTTTTATCGATTAGGATTTCCTTATGGATATAGCATTTACCCTCAGGAGAGACCCCGGGGATATACATCTCGCCTACCGTGACGTCGCACAAATCGCCGGGACGTTTTCCGCTTGCCTCACATACGAATCTTTGGCTGACTCCCGCCGGACGCTCGAACCATCCGGCGTCATCTCTTCCGGATAGCGATTCGAAAATCTCGAAAAGTACAGGAGCCGCGGCCTCGGCGCCGACCAGATAAGAAGACGATTCTCCAGAAAAATTACCGACCCAAACGCCGACTGTATATCGAGAATTATATCCGATAGACCAGGCGTCCTTCCGCCCGTAAGAAGTCCCTGTTTTCCAGGCGACTTTCGGAATATTCGGGGAAAACTCCCAACAGGACGGGAAATCGGGCCGCTTGAGTTCAGCCAGGATTTCCGAGATTATAAACGATGTTTCCGTCGAAAATAATCTCAATGTATCGTTTGATGATCCGTCTTTTAACGTCTTTAACTTAAGATGAAGGCCTCCTCTGGCCAGGGATGAATAGAGATTCGTCAATTCTAGGAGATTAACCTCGCATGAACCCAGTATTATAGGCAGGCCGTATTCATAGTATTTGCGGTTTAACGTGGAGATTCCGCCTTTATTTAAGAGATAATAGAAATTCTTCATCCCTACCCTCGAACATAAGGTTACTGCGGGGACATTCAATGATTGCTTTAAAGCGCTTGCCGCTGTAACAGTGCCGCGGTATTTTCTATCGTAGTTCTCCGGCGAATATCCTGAATAGTAAACAGGCAGATCATTGAGTATTGTGTTCGGAGCAAGAACGCCCTCTTCGACGGCCAAAGCGTAAACGAACGGTTTTAGCGCGGAGCCGGGGGATCTGGCGGCGGACGCCCCGTTAACCTGTCCCTGGCTCTTATTATCGAAGAAATCGGCGGAACCGACTAGGGCCATGACTTCCGCCTTCGAATTATCGAGTACTACGATGGCCGCGTTATTTATCCCGCGCGACCTAAAGGCGTCGATATTATTTTCCACAACACCTTCGCAAATACTCTGAATCTTCAGATCAATAGTGGAACGGATGATTGAACGATCAGGATATTTTAAGGCGAGATCCGTCGTATAGTGAGGGGCCAGAAACGGAGGATCTGTCTTTTCACCATTAATTTTCTCGTCAAGAGCCTCAAGGTAATCGGAGCTATCTATGACGCCTCGATCCAGCATCGTCATCAAGACCCTGTCACGTTTAACCAGACAATTATTCAAGTTTCGATCTGGTCTGAGTAATGTGGGCAAGTTTGGTATAGATGTCAGCATAGCGGCTTGCGATGGGGTAAGCTCCGATGGCTCCTTTTCAAAATAGAAATAGGCAGCGGCGCCGACTCCCTCGATATTTCCGCCGTAGGGAGCAATATTAAAATATAATTCGAGCAATTCGTCCTTCGAGTAATGTAACTCAAGTTGGATAGCCCTGAAAATCTCGATTATTTTGGAGCCGATTGTGCGTTTCTTGGGTTCCATCATGCGGGCAATCTGCATAGTAATGGTCGATCCGCCCCTCACTATCCTACCCGCTTTCAAGTTGTCGACAGCGGCGGTAAATAGCGAGATTGGGTTGAAGCCGGGATGATAATAAAACCATCTGTCTTCGCGAGAGACCACGCTCTGCCGCAACAAGGGGGAAATCGCCGATAGGCTCACAGGTTTGCGCCAGTAACCGTCTGATGATAAAAAACATCGAATCAGTTGATTATCACGGCTATAAACAAAGGTCGACGCCGGTTTGCCAAGATTTCCTTCGGGTAACGGAAATAAAAATCTATCCAGGATCATGGTCAAAAGGACCATGATCGCCGCGGCGATGGCGATAGGTTTTCCGAGTTTTCTTGTCTTTTTCAGGATCGCGTTCACCTTTTACCTCGAAATAATTAATAACCGATTACAAACATATTCCCGGATGACGCGGCGCTGGCGATGGTCGGATCGTACATGCATTCTGCGGCCACCGGCGGGATAATGAATTCACCGGATGAGGTTACCCGAAGGGAATAGTAGTATTCGAATTTCTGTCCCCGGTTCAGCCTTACGAATAACAGGAGCCGGTCGTCACGGATATCGTTGTGTTCTATTTCGTGACCTGCTCGTGGTATCCAGCTAAGTTTAGCGCTGGTTACAAGCCTCTGGTTTTCAATCTCGAGACAAGCGGGAAGAAGATCATTTATGACGACATTCTCCAACGATCGGTCCATTGCCTCGGCTGTGATCTTAACCACTATTTGATCACCCAGCTCCATAGCATCTAAGCGAAGTGGTTTCCCCTCGGCGTTAAGGTATTGCCGCCGCACCTTGAGACGATTATCGAACTCCTTGGCCGATCTATCGACACTGACACCGCTTGCCTGCCAGTAATAATAGCATCTGCCCGTACCATTTATCGAGATCTCGATGTTTTTATTACCGCTCGGCGGGATCGTCAGGCTGGTGTCAGTCATAGAGAATCGAGCGAACTTTTTCCCGTCGATTACGACCGTACCGGTATAATCGGGAGTTTCCTGTTTCCTGAAATATTTGCCCATAGCCATCAGGGCGAAAGCGTTGCTTTGAGTAGTGTACCATCGACCGACAGATAATTTATCCGCCGTTTCCTTAACAAGAATCGCCAACGAAGGATGATCTGGAGCAATATCACAAAGAGTCTCGATAAGAATAGCGTTTGCCCTGATATCCGAATCGAAATACCCGCCGGTTTCCGGTTCGTATTTTTCGGGATGTATTTCCACAGGTAACAACCAAAGGGCGTCGTCAGCTCCAGTCGTCATGGCGATCGCTCCCGCGAGTTGAAATCTCGAGTAGATAGGAAGTTCGTAGATATTCAAACGCTTGAGATTGTTGATTATGCTATTATCCAGTTGGTCGGCTAAAGCGAGAACGTAGGCGGCGTATATTCTCAAAACCCCCTTGCCGCTTTCGAGATTGACGTCGCGAACGACCTCCTGAAGGAAATAGATCATTTTATCGTAAACGTTGTCAACCACGCGATACCCAGCTTTGCGCGCTTCCACAAGAGCGTGGGAAGCGTAGATGCTGGCCCATGGATGAGAGCGGTTCCAGTACGGCCAGTACTGGAACGAGCCATCGGGTCTCTGCATGGCGGAGATTTTCATTATCCCTTCCTGAATGAAATACTCATGACCCTTACCGCCGAAAATCTCCGGCTCGACAACTCTCGCAAGATCGTCGAAATATAGAAGGGGGATTAATCTAGACGTTGTCTGCTCTACACATCCGTGCGGATAGCGCAATAGATATTGAATGCTCCGGGTGAACCTCACCGCGGGCATCGACGATAGCCTCAATCTGTATTCGGCGGTCCCCTCGATCCATTTTTTCGGCATAACGATAACCGCCGGTGAACCGTCCTCGACCGTTCCCGAGCCATGCTCGGTCAAGAGGGGCTGTGCCGGGCGGTTGGGTAGTTCTATGGTTTCAGTCGAGCTTTCTATGCCGTTGGTGGCGGAGATTTCGAAAAAGAGCTTGCCCGGTAAATCCGGGGCGGTATAACGGAATACCGATTCGGTGCGTTTTCCGTTATCGATAAACACCGTTTTATTTTGCGAGGATACATTCTTCGCCGGATCGGTAACGATCAGAGCGAGATTAATACTATCCGGCGTGCCGGTATTATTGAAAGTTACGAATCTGGCTTCGAGCTTATCGCCGAGGGAAAGGAAACGCGGCAGGCTTTCCTGGATTACTATTTTATCTCTAACGATGATATCGTTGGAAACCGATCCGCACCTCTTACCATCGATCATAACGACCATGGCCTTTAATTTTCCGTTGAACTGGGGCAGATAGAATTCGACTTTGGCGTTACCCACCGTATCGGTCTCCAGGAGCCCCGACCATAGTGCCAGCGGCTTAACGCGCCGAGCGGTAATTGGATTAAGATGACGTTTTCTCTCCGCCAGAACCGCTCCTCCGGCCGGGCTTAAGATCTCGCCGGCCGCTTCGATATCGGGGTATATTACAGAATAGATATCGTACGGGATCAACGATGGTCTCTTCTTGCCATAAAAGTACTCGAATGGATCGGGCGTTTCAAAACCGGTAAGCTGTAGAATGCCGACATCGACCAGCGCTACCACGAATTTAGCGCCCTGTTTCGTGTTGGATTCTATTTTGACTTCAATCTTTTGTCGAGGCCTGGTTACGTCCGGGATCTTCAGATTGATATCTATCCCGAGATCGGAATTATCGATTTTCAGCGGTATCATTCCAAACGCCCTCGAGGGAGAATGGCGCTCCAGAGAGGTAGTCGATTTTAGCAGGGTTGCTGTGATATAAATGTTGGGTGCGTATTGTTTCGATACCGGAATCACGATCTCAGCTGTGTTACTATCGAGATCGTAAGATTTAGTATCGAGGACCATGTCTTTTTCGATCGTTAGTAATAGCCTTCCGTTAAAGGGGGCTTTTATCAAAAGCCGGGCGGTATCGTCGGCCAGATAGCTCTCCTTATCAAGCTCCATTTCGATTCTATCCGGATTTGCCATCGACCACGGCGAATAGCCCCAGCCGGAAACATAAAACGATTTCGCGGCGGTATGGGCGGTACTGTTGCTTGCGACCACAACCTTATATGAACCGTACTCGGTCGTCCTGAAATCGATATTGCTTAGGCTGTCGCTTATGGCCACAAAGATCGAATCCACAATATGATCCTGGGGCTCGGATACATAGCGGTAGTTTCCATGTCTGTCTTTTTTGACGATAGTCTGATAAATTGTCCTGTACAGCTTGACCCAAGCCGTATCGAGGGCAACGGGATCTCCCGATAGTTCGACAGCTATTACAGAAAACGACGCGGGATTTCCCGGCCTTATGAATCCATCGAAGTTTTGCCTTAAACCCAGGTAAACGGGGTATGGGTTCAGCGTCACCGCTCTATAATCACTGACCGATCTACCACCGTCCTCTTGAATTGTTGCGGATAATATCATTGTTAATGCCGATGGCGGCGTTAGTCCCCGGGGAATAGTGTATTCGTATCGATGATTTCCGCTGTCGTCAAGACGGGTATCCGGAAGGTTTATTTCCATCGAGGAAAATTCTATATCGGAATTAGAGAACGTGAAAGCCTGCCAATTCTTTGGGCTGAAAACATCTCCCTCTATAGTTATATGACCGCTCACAGCGTTACCGGCGCATGGAGGACCAAAGAGATATTTACCGCTTATATCGATAATCGCGGTATCGCCGGTGTTGTAAATATTCTTATCAGTCGAAAGAACGGTTTTGATTCGATCGGGCATGAATTCCTCGACCTGAAAATCGTATCTGCCGATAATATTGTCGCCGATTCCAGCCAGTATCAAATACCTTCCAGTTTGAGCGAAGTCGGGTATCTCATAATCGATAGCGGAAATTCCGTCATTGCCCGATGTCAGCTTGAATTCCGTGAAATCCTGTCCGCGGGGGTCTTTAATTTCGACGATATACGGAAATTCCGGAGGGACTATACCGTCCTTACCCCGGACGGTCGATATCAGATGTATCTTTTCGCCGGGACGATAAACTCCCCTGTCGGAAAAGATAAACGCCTCATATCCTCGTGTCAGGTAAGGACGCCCGGCTACGTTAAATTCCGAAGTGGAGATTATACAATCGCTGAACCTGAGGTACGAGAGGTCATTCCCCCTGGTTACCGTGATCATGAACGGTTCGGCCTGTTTGAAATTTCGATCTATATCCTCGAATATCGCGATACCATCCGTATCGGTAATGCCGTCCGCCAAAATCTGGTTATTCCTGCTCATGAGTCTGACCTCGGCGTTAGGCACGGGAGTAGTTCCGGATAGTGAATTTACCCAGACCATCAGGTAATCATCGGAACGTCTGACCAATATACCGAGATCGGTGATCATTACCTGACGCCGTGCCTGCCTCCATCGTCGGTCTTTGGCGTTGACCGCCACCGTATATATACCCCGAAGAGAATCTCCTACTATTGCGCCAAGATCAATCGTGGAATTTACAGGTTCATTCAGTATTTTGGCGAGCCTGAATTCTTTGTGAAATATACGTCGTCCGACACTCCGTATATTCGGTCCGTAATATCCGCCTCTATCGCCGCTTAAGTAGTAGACGATATTATTGGCGAAAACTTGCTCCACCTCCACCGTGATCTCGTCGATATTGACTGTTTCGACGGCCATTAGTTGACGTCCCGATTTAGACATGTAAACGCCCTCGTCGACAAACCGGACGGATGGTCTTAAGTCTTCAATATGTATTTTAGTGGAAAACTCTTTATCGAGGGGCTGACCGTTTATCGACTGCAGACCCCTTCCGATATCGATCGTGTATGTTTCTCGAGGTCTGAAATTGCCCCTGAGGATTATTGAGTAATATTGTTGATCGATACTGAAATCCACCGCGGGGGTAATCGAGATATACTCATTCAATTCCGATTTCGCCACAGACTGGCTCAAAGAGATATCGACAACGCAATTGATACCCGCCCCCCTGGATCGAACATGGTTAACAACGAAAGGCCGTGGTTTAGGAATAGTGAATTCTTTTGTATAGTCGACGGCCAGCGGAATATTGCCATTTACGCAATTTAAGCCCTGTTCGATTTTTAGCGTAAAACGGCCGTGGACCTCTTTAGGATCGAAAGGCTCTGACGTCAACGTAAAATTCGCGGCCGGGATCTTTTGCCGGCTGGAAAAATCTACGGATCGATTATCGGTTTTAAGCGATGTGGAAAACCCGGCCAGAAAATCGGATACGGCTACAGGGTAATTGAAAGAAATATGTATGAGCAGCCGGCTTTCGAAAGGGGGGTCCGGTATGTTAATGATTTCGGTTCGAATATCTCCGACAGTGAGGGGAGGAGTCCTGAAATGGAAGATTTTATCTTCATCAATTCTGTTCCCATAAAGATATGTTCTGTCGCTCTCGACCCATACATTGTATTCGGTCGCGGGAAGGAACATCGAATCCGGATAAAATCTAAGGGTATTATTATCTATCCATTTCGCCAGACCCGGAATCGACGGTTGGAACCCCAGGGGCGGATCGGCAAAGAGAATATCGACGCTATCGTCGGGTACGAGGTCTCTTGAGAAGACAACTGTGATATTCGTAGGTCTCGTTACCAGTTCCGTTGGACTGAAATTAGCGACTCTGACGTTATGATCGGGCTTGTCCTGTGTCGGATCGGCCAATGAAGCAACTACGGCAACCGTCAAAATGCCACAAGTACAGACAATCATCCATCCAACCGCTCTTTTGAGTATTTTTCGTTTTATCCCTTTCATGGCTTCACTCCATTTTTTAAATGCGGCGATTTGGGATCATCAACATAGAAGCAGTTAGATCACGTAAAAGGCCCGGACAACCCTTATCCATCGCGAATTTTATCCTGATATGCCGAAATGACACATCGACGGATTATTAAAGTTAATAACTTTCATATACTCTCACAAGGTCTATTCTAATAGCAGGCCGGACAACCCGACAATATTATACACAAAAGGAATTGATTTGTTCAAGTATTTTTTAATAAATTCATTGGTCGAATGTGACAAGTTAAAGACTTGTTGGCTTATTCTGTCCCCAACAGTGATACCACGTTTTAGGCTAGTCTTGCCGCAGCAGACGTCAAGTTTGTTTACACTACCCATTGTCACAAACGGGAACTTTGCGGCATCGGATTTCCGCTCGCTTCTCGCAGATTTATTAGCGTCGCGTGGAAGGATTTGCCACCTAACCTTCGGATTATGAGCCTGTATAGAAGTTCAAACAGTTGAAAGCACCAGACATTAATTATTTTTTAGGCTGTTCTACTATGAATAAGTGTTGTATAGTATTATGCAGGGCGAAAACGAAACGAAATGTAATGAATCCTGCAGGAGGGTCAATGAACATACGGGCGGTATGTTTTGATATGGACGGAACTTTGATCAGGAACACTGATTCCGTTAGATACTTGTGTGGGCTTAACGACAATATCGGGCAATTAGAGGATATCGAACGCCTTGAAAACGAACAGCAAATTACCTGGATAGAAGCAGACTATCGAAAAGTAGAGCTAATCAGGGGACTGGAAATCGATCGGGTCGAATATAGGTTTGACGAAAACGTCGAGCTTATTAATAACATCGGAACCGTATTGACGTATTTGAGAGAAAACCAAATAAGAGCCGCCCTCGTCACGGCAGGGCCTGGTCAGGTAGCGGATATACTTAAAATGAGGTACGGCTTCGACGACGCTCGTGCCAGTACCTATGAAGTAAAAAACGGGAGGTTTACAGGCAAGGTCCTTACCCATCTTGGGAATATTGGTAAGCATAATGTAGTCGAGGAGTTATGTAGGAAATATGGTGTTGGGCCGGACAATTGGGTGGCAATCGGAAATAGCGAATCGGACATTGAAGTCTTTGAAATGTGTGC
>JAZGHS010000194.1:0-2981 GCA_036481315.1 Candidatus Zixiibacteriota bacterium
CCTCGAATTCGGTCCCTTGATATTCAAGTTTTAAGAGTATATTACGTTTTCTCAAAATCTCCAGCCTAAAACGAGAATTACAACTGAAAAAAGAGCTATCAGGATACCCCCGCCGGACACTCTGGCGGGAGGGAAAACCGCCCTTTTGAATCTGTTGGAATATCCTTTCACGGCCAGAGCCAGCGCGGCCGATTCGGCGCTTTTTAAAGCGTTCACGAAAACCACCGAAACAAGCTGAACCGCTCCATTTAGCCTTTTAGTCAACCCACCATCGAAAAAGATACCCCTGGTATTAAACACCATCATCGTCATTTTCCCCTGCCGGATCAGATCGGGAATAAATCGCAATGCCAGCGAAAACGATAAGGCCGCGTATGAAAGCGGCTTTCCTAACTTACCTGATATACGGGAAAACCGTTCGATTGGTCTTACTAATTCGAATGGCTCGACCGTTTTTAAGATCAAAAAGGCGCTGTAAACGAACACGATAAGTTTCTCGCCGTAAAACAGACCGGCTTTTGCCCCTTCCACTGTCGCGTCCAACGAAAACAGGGAAAACAGAACCTTACCGGGATGGGAGAAGAGATGTAGTATAAATAAAAATGCGAAAAACCAGATCACCAGACGGGCGGGCTCGAATATATTCCTTAGATCGCGGGTCCAGAGGATCAACGCCAAAACCGCGCTTACGATAGCGGCTAAGATGATTCCGACATGATTGGCCATTAAAACCGCCGCCGCGATAGAAACAGCGAAAAAAAATCTGGAAACCGAACCGGTTTTCACTTTCAACCCCCGCCTGGGTATCCCTCAGTTACTGAAAACAGAATAATAGCATATTTGCCTGAAATATTCAAGGGCGACAGGGATGATTCTTGCGGTATATGCCGATTATATAGTATCTTAAAGCCCATGAAGCCGGAATATCCTCATTTTAATAGAAACTTCACTTTCGGAGTCTTAAACGGCACATTTTTCATGGCCGCCCTGGCTTTTGTAGCAGGATCCACCGTCCTGCCGCTATTCATCTCCAAACTGACCGATTCGAGGATATTGATAGGCATCTTCTCTCATATTGAGTGGTTCGGATGGCTCTTCCCGCAACTATTTGCCGCGGTGTTTCTAGCTCATAAAAGAAAGGTCTTATATTTTTATAACGGTCTATCCGCTATAAGGCTCTTTTTATTCGGGCTGTCCATCGCCTCCATTTTCGCCTTTAAGGATAATTACGCGCTTATCCTGATCACATTCGGAATAACGTTCACTATTTTCTCGCTCACCTCCGGAATGGCCGGGGTTGCTTTTACCGAAGTTGTCGGGAAGACGATCCCCCTGAATAAAAGAGGTAGTTTTTTCGGTCTGCGGATGTTTTCAGGAGGTTTGCTGGCCGCCCTGGGGGGACTGGTGGTCAAGAAAATCATAAGCGATTACCCGTTTCCGTATGATTTCGGCTACGTTTGCGGAATCGCCTGGGTCTTGATGTTGTTAGGACTTGCGTTCTTCGCCGTGATTAGGGAGCCCGAAGCGAAACAGGGGCTGGAAAAAACCGCGCCGATTAATCAGTTTAAGACCGCTCTGAAGATATTCAGCAACGACGGCAATTTCAGAAAACTGGTCTTCTCCCGCGCCTGGGTGAATACCGCTTTGATGGCAACCCCTTTCTATGTCATATTCGCCATAGAGAATCTCAATGCTCCCGAATGGATGGCCGGAATCTACCTTACCTCCCAGATGATTGGCTATCTTGCCTCGAATCTCCTCTGGGGATGGCTTTCGAATCATGTTTCAAACAAGATGGTCATAGTGCTGGCGGGAATCTGCAGGATTATCCCCCCCGTCGTCGCTTTCGGATGCTGTTTTTTCTATATCGATCCTTATATTTTTTCTATGGTTTTCTTTTTTATAGGGATGGCCGAATCGGGTATCGATATGGGATATATGACCTACCTGCTCGAGATCTCACCGGAGAAAGGGCGAATATTATCGATCGGTCTAATGCATACGCTCATGGCCCCGACTATATTTTTCGCTGGCCTGGGAGGCTGGTTAAGCGAGATATTCTCGTTAAAATGGCTATTTGTTCTGGTTTTTATAACTACTACGATATCGCTGATAATCTCGGGAAGGCTAAAAGAACCGCGCCTTAGATCTTCCTGACGAAAATTTCCGAAGCTATGGTATCATCGATAGCGATATCGGTAGAGCCTAATTTCAGTAAATACGACGGTTTTTTCTGGTGCAATATAAACTTTCCGCCCGGAATTACCCCCAGGTTCACGAGCCTGCTTAACCTTTGATGATGAGGCGTGGTAATAAAGACAATCTTCCCCTCGCTTCCCACCGGCAGTTCTTTCAACGATACCACGATAGGCGTCAACACGCGTCTTGCCGACTTACAGCAACGCCCCGGAGGAATCCGCTTGCCGTGGGGACAAGTCGGCGGATGACCGAGTATGGTGCAGACCGATTCGGTCACCGCCGGATCGAGCACATGTTCAAACGAACAACTCGTAGAATGCAGGGCCGGACCTTTAAGCTCCAGGATCTCGGAAAAGAGCCGCTCGGCCAAACGATGTCGTCTTACCAAAAGCTCGGAATATTCTATACCCGACGATGTTAAATTCAATGATTCGTTCTCAACCGTTAACAGCCCTTGCCGAGTAAGGGATTTATATTCGTCGTCGGTGAGTGGCGATAAAAGGTTCAATTCGGAAGCTCCGACGGGGAGCCTATCCTCCTCCATTGCCTTGTACATCGTCTCCATGAACTCGTGAATATGATGTTCCCTATGATCTTCCAATCCTCTTCTTTCCCTTCTTAAAAATCCTCGTGAAAAAATCGACTACAGACGACGACGCTATCCAGCCATACCTGCAATTGGGACAGCATATCTTATCGCAATTGGGGTTTATCGGACACTCCGCGCAAATATTCTGTCCGGTGCGCTCGAAATTATAACCGCAGAGAGGACATGCTACCAC
>JAZGHS010000195.1:0-3948 GCA_036481315.1 Candidatus Zixiibacteriota bacterium
ATCAGCCCTGCTCTACCTGTTTTTTCATCCATTTGGTCGTAACCGATTTCGGCCGTTCGATCGGGGTACCGATAGCGCGGTTGACAATCAACTGCGAGCACATACCCATCGCCCTCGAAACAGAGAAGAGAACCGTGTAGTACGAGAACTCTTTCAAACCGAAATGATACAGCAACCCGCCGCTACCGGCGTCGACATTGGGCCACGGATCTTTGGCCTTACCCTGCTCGCGAAGAACGTCGGGAACGATCCGGAAAACTTTATCGACAATCGCGAATATAGGATCATCGGCCATAACCTTCAACCCGAACGCCCGGAAAGCGTCGAAACGAGGATCTGTAATACGCAGAACCGCATGACCGTAACCGGGAATAACCTTGCCGGAATTCAATGTATCCCACGCGAATTTGCGAAGCTGTTCATCGGTCGGCACGCCATTAAATTTCTCGTGAACCATCAACACCCAGCCCAAGCATTCCTGATTAGCCAGACCATGCAACGGGCCCGCCAATCCGTTCAAGCCAGCCGAGACGGCGTAGTAGGGATCGGAGAGCGCCGAACCGACACAGTGGCACGTATGCGCCGAGACATTACCGCCTTCGTGATCGGAATGCAGTACCATGTACAGTCTCATTAGATTGCCGAAATTCCCGGTGGGATCTTTCACGCCCAGCATTCGTGCGAAGTTTCCGGCCCAATCGAGATCTTTTTTCAGCGGTATCCGGTCGCCCTTTTTAAATCTCATACGATAAACGCCGGCAGCCAAACCGGGAAGCCTGGCGAGGAGGTTTAACGAATCCTCTAAAGTCGGAATCCAGTAATCGGTCTTTTTCATACCCTCGGTGTACATCTTACGAAATTCCGATTCGCGCTCCATAACCAGTATACCGGTATCGAACATGGCCATGGGATGCGAATCCTTGGGCATCGCCTCTAATACCTTCCAAACATACGAGGGGACTTTGGCTCTTTCAGAGAATTCTTTCTGCAACGATTCCAAATCAGCCTTTTCCGGCATTTCACCCGTGCACAAAAGATAGAAGATCTCCTCAGGGAGTTTTTCAGTTAATTCGCCAATAGGGATTCCTCTGATCAAAAGCCCCTTATCCGGCGGAACTTCGGACGTATCACAAACCATACCTTTAACGCCGCGCATACCGCCGTAAGCCTGTTGAACGGAAACATCGGAAATCTTGGTGGCGTTATATTGCTTCACCAATCCACCGATCTCCTCTCGCCAGCCGGGTATAAGGGACGCCAGCTTGTTTTTCAAACTAGCCATAAAAGTCCTCCTCACTTTTCATCGTTTATCTCAAAATCCATTCATCTATACCACAACAGATTATCCCGTATAGTCTTGTGATTTATTTCACTTATCTTTTTCACAAAAAAGCCGTCGCAACGGCCGCTCCTTTTTTTTTGCAATATAATACCGGACTATCTACACAGTCAATAAAAATTGTACTATATAAACATTCCCTATTATTCTTTTATCGAGGAGACGGGAAAGAACAGCTATAATATCTCATCTCGGCAGGAAAATATAGCGGTCTAATTCAATAATCGCTAAAAGCTATTATTCTCGTGAATTTAACGAAGTAATAACATTTTTCCCGAGCTGAAATCGGAATCCGTAGTCAGGGTATAGAAATATACTCCCGACGGCAATTCCTCGCCGCGGGTATCGCGCGCGCTCCAGATGAAAGAATGAACTCCCGATTGAAAATAACCTTCGGCCAATTCATCCACTTTCTGACCAAGTAGATTGAAAACCTCCAGCCTGACCGTAGAGCCTTTTTCCAAGCTGAATTCTATAGTCGTTTGGGGATTGAACGGATTGGGATAATTTTGTTTTAATCCGAAGGCAAGCGGTTTAGATATTTCATTATCGTCGATACTGGTGGGATTACCGAAAGTAATCAGCCCGCCCTTAAATGCCGGAGTGAATTCGGTTATGCCGTTATCCAACCCTAACAGTATCGGCCCTCCGATCGGATCAACGGTGTTATCGATCGTTACGTACTGATCGGGCGCTCCCGGCTCGATTGAAATTACCAAATCGAGAATATGGACTCGCTGGTAATCCGTGTCTAAAACGGGATTATCCTCCTGACCAGTATCCCAAATACCGAAAAGACGCAAGAATCGGCCGTCGTAAACGAAATCCGAATATATCTCGTCCCACTGGAGAAGCTGGTCGGAAATCACATTTGCCGTTTCGATCGAGAACCCTCCCCCAGGGGATATCAAATTTAGCGGTAGATTGAAAAATGATACCGGATCGTCAGTAACAGCGTAAACCGGAACGGTGGCTATCGTATCCCCTATATCGCCGGATATATCGGCTATGATTAAGCTGTCGGGTAAATCGGGATCCTGCGCGTAAGTAAAACCGATCGGTAAAACTGTCAACATTATTAAAACAACGAGTATTTCTTTCAGGTAGCGCAGCTTTAACTCCTACGAATTGGATTTAATTAACTATGCCAATTTCGTAAAATAAATCGCTATTGTCAAGAGAATTATACAATGATAACTGGAATCAACTGGAAAAATACAATTTATGGGTCGGGCTAATTGACGGGGATTTCCTCGGAAATCTCCTTTTTGGTCTGCAAGCCGTATTTTTTCAGCTTTTCAAACAGGGTAGTGTAATCGATCTGAAGTATCTCCGCGCATTTTTTCTTGTTGCCCCTCGTCTGAGATAACACCCTTAAAATCAACGATTTCTCTGCCTCTGACTGGGCGAGGGCGGCTACTTCCTTTAAACCAGCGCCCTCCCTTAGTCTTATTTCCGGGACTGTTGCCAGCCTGATGGCCAGGCTATCGGGCGATATGGTTTTCGATTCGCATAGGATAATAGCTCGTTCAATCGTGTTTTCCAATTCCCGGACGTTTCCGGGCCAGTGATATTTATCCATGATATTCAATGATTCGGCCGAAAGTTTCTTTTTCTTTTTATTCATTTCTTTGCAGAACTTCTCTATGAAATAATCGGCCAGAGCGGGAATATCCTCTCGACGGTCTCTAAGAGGCGGTATGGTGATCGGGAAGACCGAAAGACGGTAAAACAGATCCTCGCGAAATACCTTTTTCTCTATGGCCTTTTTAAGATCCATATTCGACGCGGCGATGACTCTAACATTAACGCCGATTGTTTTTGTACCGCCTAACCGTTCGAACTTCTTCTCTTGCAGTACGCGAAGTAGTTTCGCCTGTAATGATACGTCCATATCTCCGATTTCATCCAGGAATATAGTGCCGCCTTCGGCAATCTCGAATTTTCCCATTTTCCGGGAGGTACTCGACGTAAAAGCGCCTTTTTCCGATCCGAACAGTTCATTTTCCAAAAGATCCCTGGGAATGGCCGCGCAATTGATCGGAACAAAGGGACCATCTTTACGCGGGGAAAGATAATGAATCGCCTGGGCAAACAGTTCTTTCCCGGTACCCGATTCCCCGTTGAGTAAGACGGTTGCATCCGACGCGGCAACTTTCTGCACCAGCGCCGTTGCTTCTTTCATTTTCGTCGATGAACCGATAATCTCGGTTAGCCCGAGATTCTGGGCAAGTTCCTGACGCAACAACACATTTTCGGCCACCAGCCGCCTGTTTTCCAGGGCCCGCTTGATTAACAGCGAAAGCCTGTCGGTATCGAACGGTTTGGTTAAAAAATCGAATGCCCCTATTTTCATAGCCTCGACAGCGTTTTCTACCGTTCCGAAAGCGGTCATCACAACTACAGAAACCTCGGGATCCATTTCCTTGATTTCCGAGAGAACCTGGATACCATCGGCGCCGGGGAGCTTCAGATCTGTTAAGACCAGATCGTACCGTTTCCGGCTGGCTTTTTCTATACCCTCGGAACCGCTGGAAGCGACGTCGACCTCATATCCCTCATTGGATAAGGTCGCCGTAAGCATCTCCTGCATCGAACCTTTGTCTTCA
>JAZGHS010000196.1:0-7461 GCA_036481315.1 Candidatus Zixiibacteriota bacterium
GGTTATAATAAAATGACTATTCAGGAGGTTAAGGTTCAGGCGGACGTCACAACGGAGGTGAATTTCCAACTGACCTCCGAAGCGGTACCGACCGACGATATAACTGTAATCGCCAAACCGCCAGAGATCGATAAATATATCGCCAGTTCCGAAACCAAGATTTCGGGCGACGAGATTTCCACCCGCCCGGTAACCAATATCGGCGACGTATTACGTCAAACGTCGGGATTTGTTCAGCAGGGCGGCGTTTTCCACGCCCGCGGCGGTCGTGGCGGCGAGATATCGTATATGGTTGACGGTATCGAAATTAAAGACGTTTTGGGCGGCTATGGGCAAGATCTGAGGCAAAACCTCGATCTTTCAGCAACCGATATTTCCGAGATGTCGGTTTTAAAGGGGAGTTATGACGCCGAGTACGGCGGATCGAACTCCGCTATCATTAACGTCGTGCGTAAAGAGGGTGATATCCGAACCACCACCGGAAGAATCGAATACTTAACCGATGATTTCGGTATAGAGGATTTAAACGAATACTCTTTCAATTCTGACCGCTTGGAGTGGAACCTTTCCGGGCCGGTACCGGGAATTTCCGACCAGCTTTTCCCCGCGATGGGATTGAAATGGCCTGGCGAGAAGATGGCCTATTTTGTCAGCTTCTCGGTTGATAAATCCAACAAATATGTGGATTATAACCAGTATGAATCCCCCAATTCTAAAATCGATTATGGATATGAGGAGTTCCTGGGTGTAAAAATACCTCACCGCAGATCGAATCGATATTCAGCCTCGGGGAAACTTACCTGGAAGATGGACGCTAACGCCAAATACCGCACGTCGTTCAACTACATGAAAACCTGGCAGACGTATACGAACTTCGCCTACGATTTCCTTTATACTCCATCCAGCGTTCATAAAATGGAGGAGTCGAAGGAAATTTTAGGGGCCAGTTTCCAGTTCTCGCCCGACTTTCTGAAAAATACGTTCGGCGAAATTAAGGTCAATAGGTTTATCCAAAAATACGAAATGAAACCGGGGGGAATTTTGCCGGGCGATTTCGTTCAATCTAAATATTATGAGGGGTATTCGGATTGGAACAACAATGGTCAATGGGATCCGGCCGAACCGTTTGTCGATGATAACGGCGATGGTTTCTTCGGGGAACCGTATAACGACGCAAACAATAACGGGATCTACGATCCCAATATCGACGTTTTCATTCCATATGAATATGACGACCCCGACACTATCTGGATTCACGATCTCAATCATAATGGCCGCTACGATTCCGATATCGGCGAACCCTTTTCCGACTTAAACGGTAACGGTCAATGGGATCCAGCCGAACCTATTTCCAACGATCAAGCCTGGGCGGACGTGAACCAAAATGGCGTTTACGATGAGGCCGACAGTATATATCAGGACACTCTCGGTTTTGGCAACGGTGTTTATGATCCTCAGCTTAGAGACGTAATTAACGAAGATAGAGCCGAGCCCTTTACCGACGGCGATGTCGTACTGGGCGAGCCGTATATCGATGTCGACTTTAACGGCGTCTTCAACGGTTCTCCCAATGATCCCGACGGACCCGATATCTTTATCGGCGCCTGGGATCTGAACGGTAACGGCCAGCATGACGGGCCCTACGATGAGTGGAGCGAAGGAGTTCCTTACAGGGACCTGAACAACAACGGTCGTTATGACGCTCCCAACGGGATTTATAATTACGGGGAACCGTTTGTAGATCAAAACAACAACGGCCGTTACGATCTCGCCGACGATTTCTGGGATCATGGATTCAATCAATGGGCTTTGTGGCATAAAACCCAGCAGACCACAACCACTTTCAGTTTCGATATGACCAGCCAGGTTAATAAGCAGCATGAGATTAAATCGGGATTGAAATTCTCCAATCATGTTCTTGAAATGAACGAAATTCAGTACCCGCACTTACCTTATGACGGTAGCGCGGATGGTGGATTGTGGCCCGACAGGGGAGTATTCCGCGATTTTTACACCCGTACTCCGAAAGAGGGCGCTTTCTATATTCGAGATAAAATGGAATACGGTGAGATGATCGCCGATCTGGGTTTCCGATACGACTTCTTTATCCAAGCCAACGAGGTTAAAGATGTTGAATACGCCAGCGAAAATTACCAGGGTAAAGATATCGCCGATTCGGAGAGCATGTTCTCCCCCAGGGTGGCGTTCTCGTTCCCCGTTTCCGATAAGGCTAAATTTATCTTCAACTACGGTCATTTCTACCAGCTTCCAGCCTACCGCTACTTCTATCGCCGTCCTACTCAGGCTTCCAGTGCGGCTGGTATTGTTGGTAACCCGAATCTCAGTTTCGAGAAAAGCATCAGTTATGAAATCGGAATTCAATACAAAATATTCAGCGGATATATCGTAACCATGTCGGGATATTATAAAGACCTCTACGGTCTTTTAAACTCGATCAATGAGGTCCTTGGCCCCATATCCAATGATGTTTACTCGAATGTCGACTACGCCAGGACCAGAGGTATGGAGTTCAAACTTGACAAAAGGGTCGGGCATTTCTTCGCCGGCTCCTTTAACTACGAATATACATGGGCTTTTGGCAAGAATTCATCTAACTCCGCCGATTATTATGCCCGTTTCTATCGTCAGGAGATTCCGATCCAGGAAAGACCATTGGATTGGGATATTCGTCACCAGATAAACGTATCCGGCGATATAAGAGCTCAGAAAGGACGTCATCCCAAGATCGGTATCTTATCTATGCCGGACGACTGGACGTTCAACTTCAACTGGCAGTTTAAGACCGGCAAACCGTTTACTCCGGCCTCAAATTATCCCGGATTGTTACTTGTAGGTAACGAAGAGCCTCTTGCTAATTCGGAAAGAATGCCGATTTTCTCAACATTCGATATTCGGCTGGATAAGAATTTCCAGGCTTGGAAACTGAACTACACGATTACAATGAGGGTTAACAATTTATTCGGCACTCGGAATGTAAACAGCGTTTATGGAAGTACCGGTTTAGCAAATACCGATCAGAATAATAACGGACAGATACTCACCGGTGCGCCGTCGGATATAGATCCGTTGAATTACGATCCGGGCAGGCAAGTGCAATTCGGTGTGAGCATGAATTTCTAAATTCGGGTGGGGCCGGGTAACCGGCCCCTGTTTTCCCGGTTTCGATACTGAACTGATAGAATGGTGTGAAATATGGATAACCCCCCTTTTCGGGTAGCGTCGACGTTACATACGGGGGAAGGGAGATTTCAAATTATGAGAAAAATTCTCTTGTTTTCAATTTTTATTTTATTAACGGGCTCGGCTATGGCTGCTGTTTCTCTCGAGACTCTGGGGAACGGCGGAGGATCACCGGCTAAGCCGGCCGCCTTACCCAATACACAGCTTAAAGTTCACGATGTCGGTAAGCTCCGGCTGTCGGTAACCAATTTTGGCTTTTTCGGCAGTCAGGACGGTGAATTCGAAGACTCCGGCGGTTATTACTTTATCGCCCCCGGATGTGAATTCCCGGGAGGCTCTAATTTCGATTATCTTTTCCAAGGCGCATTATGGATCGGAGCGACGGTCGATACGGTAGATGACTTCGGAAATCCAGCGTTGGATACGCTTGTCTCCATTGGTAACGACGGTTGGTGGGGATCTCTTTTCGAGTTTTTCCCCGATTTTCCGCCAGAGGGGGCGATTGAAGTCAGGTCTATAAGGCCGCCAGACGCATATCCTTATGGGGATACGATAAACGCTATATCCGAACAGGATTTTTTTGCGGTCTATTCCGATACACATACTAATCAGTCTTATGTCAATCCCGATCCCAACGATGAACGGGAACATATTCCGCTCGGTATCGAAATTACGCAGAAAAGTTATTCCTGGAGCTATGAATACGCCGAGGATTTCGTGTTGTTCGATTTCGATATCGCCAATATCTATTCGGGCGTCGATCTGAAGAACGTCTGGATCGGAATGTACATTGACGCCGATGTTGCTCATTCCTCGGAAAACCCGTATGGTTCGGAGGAGGGCGCTCAGGACGATATCTGCGGATTCGACACCGTGTATGTCGATAATGAAGGCAATAGAACCGATATTAATACGGCCTGGATAGCCGATAACGACGGCCAGGTAGAGGAAGGCGCTTTTACCTTCAGATCGCCCCGAGGATTATCCGGTGTGAGGGTGGTCAGGACGCCGAGTGATAGCCTTGAATATAGTTTCAACTGGTGGATATCGAATACGACCGCGTCATACGACTGGGGTCCCCAGTTACAATCCAATTTCAGAGGACCGTTCCCCGGTGGAGGATTAGGCACTCCGGGCGGGGATAAAGCTAAATACCAGGTCATGTCAAACAATGAATTTGATTATGATCAAATCTGGTGTGCTTTACCACGATGGTCAGCCGAAGGTTGGATAGAGCCTTCAGCGCAGGCCAGCGATCTGGCAAACGGTTATGATACCAGATACCTATTCGCGTTCGGGCCATTCGACGTTATCCCTGCCGGCGATACCCTGAAATTAACAACAGCGTATATTTGCGGCGAGAACCTTCATGGGATCGCAGACAATTATGCGTCCAATCTAAGGAATAACACAACTAACGAGGGTCTGGTTCAAGAATACTTCGACAATCTCGATTTTACCGATTTCGCTATTAACTCGCAGTGGGCAGACTGGGTTTACGATAACCCCGGAGTAGATTCGGAGGAACCATATACCGACTTAAACGGGGACAGCACTTATACCGCCGGCGAACCGTTCAGAGATTACGATGGTAACGGTTTCTTCACTGAGAAGGACGGTTACCGCGGCGAATTTACGATAACGCCGGCTGGCGATACATTCTGGTTTAAAGGCGACGGTGTCCCCGATTTCCAGGGTCCCCCGCCTCCTCCCGCTCCGAGACTTACAGCCGACACCGAACCGGGCACTGTGATATTGACCTGGAACGGGGCCGCCACCCAGAGCGAGCCGGATATATTCTCCGGCGAGGTAGATTTCGAGGGTTACCGTGTTTATATGTCCCATACCGGCAAATTGGGAGAGTATACGCTAATAGGTGACTGGGATATTATAGATTACGATTCGACATGGCTTGATACCAACGTAACTCCCCCCGTCTGGAAACTCTGGAAACAGGCGCCCAGACGTCTCGAAGATTTCCCGGTAGATTTTGATCCCGATACCAGCGCCAACTGGGTTCCTCATAGTTGGAACAGGGGACTAAGTGAAATAGCTATTAACGATACGTTATACACGTATACTATCGAAGGATTATCCGAGGCGGTGGGAATGTATTTCGCCGTTTCCGCTTATGATTATGGCAATCCGGTAACAAGTCTTTCCCCGCTGGCCTCGTCTCCGTCGATAAACGCAAAATACGTCTATCCAATAGCCATGGGCGAGGATATAGCCAGCGTGGCAGTGTATCCTAATCCTTATAAAATCGACGCCGATTATGCCGGGCGGGGTTACGAGGATCCCGACGGTTCCGGGTTTACTCAATTCGATCGTAGGATATGGTTCAGCGGTATGCCGGGTAAATCTACCGTCAGGATATTCACCCTTGACGGAGATCTGGTACGTCAACTTGATTACGATCCCGCCTACAACAGCAGTGGAGTAATATATTGGGATTTGATCAGCCTGAATACACAGGCGGTTGTTTCGGGAATTTATCTTTATGTAATTGATGCTGACAATGGATTTCATGAAATAGGTAAGTTGGCGATTGTAAAATAAAGAAGATTGAAGGTGGAGGATTAATTGAAAAAATGTAGAGCAGTGATCTTGTTCGCTGTCTGGTTGGTTTTTATTGTCATACTTAGTCAACCCGCGGCGGCCAAATTGAGATCATCGGAGGATCCCGGGCGACCTTCGCCTCCAGCAAAGCCCGCGGCCTTGCCGAACGTCCAACTGAGGGTACACGATGTTGGAAAGCTATGGTTATCAATTACGAATTTTGGCTTTTTCGGTAGCCAGGACGGTGAATTCGATGATTCCGGTGGATATTATCTGATAGCGCCGGGATGTGAGTTTCCCGGGGGATCGAATATACAATACCTGTTCCAGGGCGCGCTCTGGATCGGCGCCGAGGTCGATACAGTTGATAATTTCGGTAATCCCACATTGGATACTCTTGTTTCAGTCGGGCATGACGGCTGGTGGGATATCGCGGAGCTTTATCCGGTAGTTCCACCCGAAGGCGCTATCGGAGTTCGTTCCCTCAGACCGTCGGACGCTTACCCTTACGGTGATACCGCGGATGCGATCTCCGAACAGGATTATATTGCCGTTTACACCGATACCGTTACCAATCCATCGGTGGTTAATCCCGACGGCAACGATCAGAGGGCTCACCTTCCGCTTGGGATCGAGATTACCCAAAAAAGCTATAGCTGGAGCTACGAATACGCCGAGGATTTTGTCCTGTTCGACTATGATATCACCAATATCGGTGAGCGTAATTTGAGTAACCTCTGGATTGGCCTATATATCGACGCCGACGTCGCTCATTCATCGATTTCGTTCCAGGGCGCACAGGATGATATCAGCGGATTCGATTCGGTGTATACGTCACCCGAGGGCAACAGAACATATATCAATACCGCTTATATCGCCGATAATGACGGCGACGTGTATGAGGGGGCCTTTGATTATGCGTCTCCAAGAGGCCTTTCCGGCGTGAGGGTGGTCAGGACGCCAAGCGATAGCCTGGAATATGGTTTCAACTGGTGGATCTCCAACTCATCATCAAACTACGATTGGGGACCGCAAACTCAGGAGAATTTCAATAAATGGGGAATTTTCCCCGGCGGCGGAATGGGAACCCCGGGCGGAGACAAAGCCAAGTACCAGGTTATGTCTAACAACGAATTCGATTATGATCAAATCTGGTGCGCTCTTTCCAGATGGACACAGGAGGGTTGGATCTCGCCGTCTTCCCAGGCCAATGACCTGGCTAACGGTTATGACACTCGTTACCTGTTTTCCTTCGGCCCCTTTGAGCAGATAAATCCTAATGAATCTCTTAAATTGACCGCCGCGTATGTCTGCGGAGAAGAACTACACGTTAATCCCTCGAACTTCATTAATAACATGGGACAGCCCAACGATGAGGGGCAGGTAGGTCAGTTTTACAATAATCTCGATTTTACTGATTTTGCCACCAACTCGCAATGGGCCGATTGGGTGTATGATAACCCTGGAGTCGATTCGGAAGAGCCGTACGCCGATTTAAACGACGATGGTGAATACAACGCCGGTGAACCTTTCCGGGATTATGACGGTGACGGTGCATGGACCGGACCTGACGGTAATCGCGGCGAATTCAGCATTACACCGGCCGGAGATACATTCTGGTTTAAAGGCGACGGTGTCCCGGATTTCAAAGGTCCTCCTCCGCCGCCATCACCGATTCTGGATGTCGAAACCGCACCCGGT
>JAZGHS010000197.1:0-13055 GCA_036481315.1 Candidatus Zixiibacteriota bacterium
TGACCAGCGGGAAGATCGCCGCCTTAATCGGCGCGATCTTCGGGGATAGGCGCAATAACGTCCGTGTATCCTTCTCGAGTTGTTCCTCCTCGAAAGCGTCGGCGAGCACAACCAGCGTGCCGCGGTCGGCGCCGGCGGAGGTCTCGATAATATACGGCAGATATTTCTCGTTGGCGGCCTGGTCGAAATAGCGCATATCCTTGCCGGAACTCTCGGCGTGACGGGTTAGATCAAAATCGGTACGGTTATGCACCCCCTCTATCTCCTTCCAGCCGAATGAGAACTCATACTCGATATCGTATGCCGCTTTAGCATAGTGGGCCAGCTCGTCATTACCATGCTCGTGCCAGCGAAGTTTCTCCGGGCGGATGCCCAATTCGAGATACCAGTTCCAGCGCTGCTCTTTCCAGTAATCGAACCACTTCTGATCCTCGGCCGGTTTTACGAAGTACTGCATCTCCATCTGTTCGAACTCACGGGTGCGGAAGATGAAATTGCCGGGCGTAATCTCGTTGCGAAACGCCTTACCGATCTGGGCGATCCCGAACGGTACCTTCTGCCGCGAAGGTTGCAGGACGTTATGGAAATTGACATATATCCCCTGCGCCGTTTCAGGACGCATGTAAACGACAGAAGCATCCTCCTCCACCGGCCCCATGAATGTTTTGAACATGAGATTGAATGTGCGGGGTTCGGTCAGTTCGCCGCCGCAATCGGGGCATTTTACAAGATCGATCTCGTCAGCCCGGAAACGATGTTTGCACTGCTTGCAATCGACCAGCGGATCGGTGAACCCCTCGATATGTCCCGACGCTTCCCAGACTTTGGGATGCATCAGTATGGCGGCGTCTAGCCCCTCGATATCATCGCGGCGATGGGTCATCGCCTCCCACCACGAACGTTTGACATTGTTTTTCAGCTCCACGCCCAGCGGTCCGTAATCCCAACAGGAACCGAGCCCGCCATAGATTTCCGATGATTGAAATACGAATCCACGTCGTTTGCACAACGACACGAGTTTATCCATTATGGGGTCGATCGATTTCTTCTTGGCCACATTTATCTCCAGTTTTCAAATTTAACAAAATATGCCGATACTTTTTTAATTCAATCGGCCAGGCTTTCGAGGAATTTAAACGATTTGAGGTGCCGTGGCAAGCCGAGATGATACGATCCGAACGAAATAATCACCTCCGCCGCCTCTTTTCCCGCCTTTCTACCATAATCCGATTTTGAGATTTCGAGCAATGGCATATTCTCCATCTGGCGCAGTAAGACAAGACCATCCGAAGATATCCCGACAACATATTCATCATCGTCGGTGCATCGATTGCATACCGCGCCCCCTCGGGCCAGGGAGATACTAATCGTTTTCCCGAGCTCGTTTTTTCCGCAGGCAAGGCAATTATCGAGCCTCGGGGCATACCCCTCGATACCGAGAAGCTTGACCATCCCGCTCCAGAATACTAACCCGGTGTTAGATGACTCACATGAAACCAGCGCGGCCAGCAATTCGCCGGTCAACGAGTAGGTTTTCGGTCTTGGATGTTCCGGGTGCGACGTTTTATCCAGCACCTCGCACCAGGCCGATCCGAATCCGAATTTACGGGGATCGGATGTCAGTCGCGAATATTCATCCAGAACTGCCGCCGAGCCCAATGTCCCCAACTCCGATGTTTCTTTCTTATACAGCACTCCCTCGATACGGTTGAAAAGTTCTATCACGCCCGACATTTTCGATTTCAGTTTGCCGACACCCTTGGCCACAGCTTTTACTTTTCCGACCTCTTTGGAGAATAAAGTAACCACCCGGGACGATTCGGCCATCCGGGTGGCGCGTATGACAAAAGCCTCGATCTTGAATCGGCTCATAGGATTATTTTTTTTCTGATATCTGCTTTACGAGCTCGCCCTCCGACGAGTCGGGCGGAACAAACTGTATCACTTTCTGATCGGGGCGGGCGTATCCGTATTTCTCCACGGCGTATTTTTTTAAATACTCCGGATCGTTTTTCATTTTATCGATCTCCCAGAGAAGATCGTGTTTTTCGACCTTCAAGGTTATAATCTCCTTTTCGAGCTTTTCGATCTTACGATCTAAGATCCACATACGGATAAAACCGTACTCGTTCCAGAAAAAGGATAAGACCAGAAAGACCGTTCCCACAATTACGCCGAACATGATCAGCCGGGATTTCAATTTCGATTTTTTCACCCGGCTTTTGAACTTACTCGATATTTTCGGATACGTGGCCAATAGAATACATCCTACCTGTTAAAAGCGCCCATGCCGGGAAACCGTGCCGTTTTGCCTAACTCTTCCTCTATACGCAAAAGCTGATTATATTTGGCAATCCTGTCGGTGCGGCAGGCCGAACCGGTCTTGATCTGCCCGCATCCCGCCGCGACTACGACGTCAGCGATAGTGGTATCCTCGGTCTCGCCAGAACGATGGGAGACGACGGCTGTCCAGCCAGCTTTGCGAGCCATCTCGATCGCGCGCATCGTCTCGGTCAATGTTCCGATCTGGTTTAGCTTGATTAGAATGGAATTAGCCGAGCCCTCCTCGATACCGCGGGAGAGACGAGATGTATTGGTGACAAATAGATCGTCGCCTACAATCTGAATTTTCGAACCGAGTGTGTCGTTTAGTATTTTCCAGCCGTCCCAGTCTTCCTCGGCCAGGCCGTCCTCTATGGAGATAATCGGATAATTATCTACCCATTTGGCGTACTGGTCGGCCAACTCCGATGCCGACAACACCCGGTTTTCCGATTTGAGGTTATATTTGCCGTTCTCGTAGAACTCCGACGATGCCGGATCCAGGGCGATGAAAACGTCCTCACCGGCAGTGTAGCCCGAGGCCTCGATCGCTTCCATTATGACTTGTAACGCTTCCTCGTTCGATTTCAGATCGGGCGCAAATCCGCCCTCGTCGCCGACGGCGGTGTTGTACCCTTTAGCCGATAGCACTTTTTTTAAGTGATGGAAAATCTCGATCCCGCAACGCAAGGCCTCGCTGAACGTAGGCCGTCCGGCGGGCATGACCATGAACTCCTGCAGATCGACATTGTTGTCGGCATGAGAACCGCCGTTTAGGATATTCATCATCGGTACCGGCAGGATGTTAGCGTCGGCACCACCGATATAGCGGTATAACGGCAGATCGCAGTAACGCGCGGCCGCCTTGCAGATCGCCAGCGAGACCCCGAGGATGGCGTTGGCCCCGAAATTGCTCTTGTCTTCCGATCCATCGAGTTCGATCAGAAATTCGTCAACCGCCGCTTGGTCTAAAGCGTCGATCTCCGAGCCGACAATGGCCGGTACGATCTTCTCGTTGACATTTTTGACCGCCTCGGTGACTCCTTTACCCATATAGCGCGATTTGTCGCCGTCGCGAAGCTCCACCGCCTCAAACTCGCCTGTCGACGCGCCCGACGGTATCGCCGCCCGTCCGAAATCACCCGACTCGAGGAGGCAATCTACCTCCACCGTAGGGTTGCCGCGTGAATCTATAATCTCTCTGGCCAATAGATCGGCTATCGTAACCATAAAACTCTCCCCTCGTCCAAATCATCATTTTATACGCATGGGAATCTTAATACACGGCGATGGGATGTTCAACCTTTTTTTAAGATCGGCGTCACAACCCTGCTGATTGTCATGCCGAACCTGATCGGGCTTTTATTAAACTCTCGCGAACGGGGAAATGCTCAATTTATCCGTTGACTCCCTTCACAAATGTCCCATATTGCTCACTTGACACTAGAATAGCGTTGGAAGAACGGCAACCGACACCTTTGATATACATTAATTAAGCTCAACAATATTACGAGGAGGTAATCTGGTGAACAAGCTAACCGTGTTGGTAATAGCCGCCATTGCCGGAGCGGCAATAGTGTTTTCGATAAACGGATGCAGCCTCGTAGGCCTGGGAATCGGCACGGCCGTCGATAGAGCCAGGCCGGATAAATTTGAGGAATTGACAGGATGGGAGATTGAGGCAATCAAGCCGGGAGACACCATCCTGATACAAAAGATAAACGGCGACTCATTAACCGGCGAATTCGGGGGTCTGGATCCTATATCATTTGATAAATATACGGCTAAATACTCAAAATGCCGCGACCTTCATAGCGGGGAATTCAATCTCCCCCTTTTAGGAGATACTATCATCGCTGTCGACACCTCGGGCAATAATTGGGAAATTGAATTCATGGGATTTGACGCCAGTTCCCTCCTTTTTCGGAAGAGGGATTTTAGCGAACCGGGCAGAGTCACGTTGACCAGAATATCCAAAATAATAATCGATGGGAAATATGAAATCTCCGGTTCGACATTGAATACCATGACCCTAGGTCATCAAATTCCAAGTTATTATTCCTTGATTCTCGACGGTAATTTTCGCAGACATATAATTCCTATCGACGATATCTATAGTATAGGAACTAGAACCTCGAAACACGGGGGCCGGAACGGATTTTTAGTCGGAGCGGCGATCGATATTATCATTATTGCCGTTTTTATACTGACTGATGAAGACCCGCCACCGCCATCGCCGCCACCAGCACCCGGCGCAGGTGATATCATGTGCGGATGTCCATTTATATACAGCTTTGACGGAGAGAGATTCGTGCTCGACTCGGAAGGATTCGGGGGATCTATTTTCAAAGCGGCAGAACGTCCGGACTGGGATCGACTGGATTACCTGGCCGACACAGACGGAATCTGCAGGATCAAATATGCCGATATGCTTCAGGAAACCGATTTCATAGATGAAGTAAAGCTTATCGCGATCGACCATCCGCCCGATATCGAGGTACTGCCATCGTTCGCAGGCGACCTCTATTCTATAGCAAAGCCGACGCCTCCCGAGAGCGCAGTTGACTTGGGCGGCGCGAATATTATGCGGATGGTAGAAAAGAGCGACAGCCTGTATTGGATCAGCAACCAATTCGCCCGCGACCCCGACCAAATGGGGCAGGCACGTGACGGGATCATTCTGGAATTTCCCAGGCCTGCCGACGCCGATATGGTGAAACTTCTGTTTAATGTCAAAAACACCCGCTGGGCCGCGCTGATGCAATCGGAATTTCTGAGAATGCATGGCGAGAAATTGGACGACTGGTATGAATTAATGAACAGTTCCGAAAGCGAACGCGATAAACTGCTGGAGGCATTCGTCAGAGAGGGAATGCTTTTGATAGATTTATGGTACGCAGGAGAGTGGCGACAGTCGGGTTTTATCTGGGAGGTAGGAACCAGTACTTTCAGGGAACAAGTCGTATGTTTGGATATCATCAATATATCGGGGGACGTGCTTAAAATAAAATTAGAATCAACATCGGGATTCTGGATGATAAACAGCGTTTTTGCCGATTATTCTCCGAATATAACGATAAATACAACCGAAATATCGCCCACGAAGGCCTTGGATCAGAAAGGAGAGAACATACTATCGGCCTTGCTGGACGCTGATGAGCGCTATCATACGATGATCATCTATGATTGGGCCGAATTGGAGTTCAATGTACCTCCTCGAAAGAAAAATCTCAAGCGCACATATATAATTAAGAGTACAGGATATTATAACATCAACGTTCCGACCTCCGGCGATCCCAAGAACGAACTCGTGGAAAAATACGTTACGGAACCGGGGGCTTTCGGCCGATACGCAGTCCGGAGATTCAATGATATTGCCGTAGGAGGTATGGATCATAGCCAACACTGAATTTATCAGTAGTTATCGGATTTTATGCACATAAAGACTCTAAAAAACCCGACCTACTTCTTTGCAATCTTACGGCAGCCTAAGCCGCTTTCGTATCCCCCACTCAACACATAAACCGCATAGAACGATTATCAAAAATAGCGGCATACCGAACGGTTTGATTCGAGTATGCTTCTCACGTTCAAACGGGGTCAGCTTCAAATCGTTGAGGAATTCGCCGAAATTATCGGCGGTGTAGGCTTTGCCGCCGGTGGCCTCGGAGATCCGACGTGTCAGGTTGTAGTCGGGCGCCGCCGACGTTAACTCCAGGCTAAACTGTTCGACAGTGAACTTGCCGTCGGTCGTGCCAAGCGTATCGCCGTAAGACATTGCAATCGCATTATATGTATAGTCTCCGGGCGCAAGCGACGTCACCTCGCCGCTGTAGATCCCGCTTCCCGATTGAGTAAGCACGGCATCCTTAACCACGGTATTATCGCCGTCGGGAACGAGAGAAACATTCACCAGCGCGCCGCCCTTCGGCTTGTTGGCCTCATCGTAAAGGTAGCCGCTCATCCGTATCGGCTCGCCGAGACGATAGACTTCGCGGTCGATCGCAATTTCGAAATTCTTCATATCACCTTTGGCCGTAGCCCATCGAACCAGGTTTTTCCAGAATAACGGTATCGCGTCGGAGTTTTCATGTTTCGCCCCGAAATAACTTCTCCATAGCGGGTATCCGGTGAAAACCGCCGATCGACCCTTGCCGAATTCGCCCACAGTCAATACCGGAACGACTCCGTCACTGTGCAGTCTCGTCCTGGTCTCCAGAAGAACGTCCCCGATCGGTTTAACCCCCGAAATAACAACCGTAAACGGCGGAAGGGAATGCCAGATACGCGCGCTGGATTCGGGATCGTCATCGAGAAGTACGGCCGCGTGCTGTTTGCGTGTCGGCGACGGTTCGAATAAATATTCGCCCTCGTTAACGGCAGGATTGACAATCTCGAGGGGCAGCAGATTATCGTATGATTTAATGTCGGACGTGAAATCGGCTCCGGCCACATAGATCAACGCACTTCCCTCATTAACAAACTTTTTCAGGTTAGAGCGCGGAATTCTAACATCTTCCGGACGGCAGTTGACTATAACGGCTATATCGTAATTCGCCAGTTCGTCAAACGTATTCGGCGGGCCGGGTTGCGAGAATCGTCCGGTATTCAACTGATATACAGCGTCGATCTCGAACTCGTCGAAACCCGATAACGACTGTTTGATAAATTTGTATTCCCAATCGAGCGTGGCGGCGGTGAGGAGAATCCGAATCCTGTTTTTTAAAACATTGACAGATACAACTCGTTTGTTATCGACCTTTTCCGTCTCACCTTCCAAAATAGGGAGACTTATTTCATATCTGTACATGCCGGGATCGGGCGCTTGTATTTCGAACTCAATCGCTGTCATTCGCCCCTCGCCGGGGATATCGAACTGTTTTTCGGCGATAGCTTTACCGTCGAGTTTTAAGAATGCTATCGATTTATCGGCCACCACACCCGCGGCTCTTATGTTAGCCTCAATTTTGAAATAGTCACCGCTGTAAGCGTGTGCCGGCGCAGCGACGTTATCTACAGCGATATTCGCATCATCGATAACCTCGCCCACTGTCAGGGTGTAGACTGGCAAATCGAGGTCTAGCGCTGTCGCCACCGGATCGGGGCCGAGATTCTGACGGCCGTCGGTAACAAGCAATACGGCGCCGTAATCATCGAAATCCTTTTGCGTTTCCAGGGCGCCCAGGGCGGACGCTATAGCGGTAGCGTTACCAGCCGAATCCAATTCAACTGGAAAATTATCGATTTCATTCATCTCTGTAGAAAAAGTGAAAAGGTCGTAATTATCCGCTAAAGAAGTTATCCAATTCGAGTTCAGGCTATCGGCCAGTCCAATCCGGCTTTGTTCACCGATTTTCAGTTCCATGCTCTTGGAATTATCCAGTAATACAGCGAGCTTGGGGTTTACGGTATTCCATGAATATAGATTCAACACCGGTTCGATCAGGAAAAGGCCGATCAGAGTGATCATTATCCCCCTTAAAGTCGCCAGAGAGATCCGGGTAAGTTTACTTGTGAGCGGGAAACTCGTTTTATAGGATAATACTCCCACCCCTATTCCAATAGCGCCGGCAAGTAAATACAAAAACCAGTATTTCGAGAGAATCGCGATATCCATTTTCTAAACCTTTAACCGACCGAAAAAAAACCACTCGTATAATTAGAGTGGCCTGCTTTTCGGATACCTTTCTAAATCCTTATTTATCTCTAACGGCGGCCAGATTCGCGAGGTCCTTAAGGACGCCTTTCATGGGAAGACCGTCGAGGCCGTCAATAATATCCACCGCTTTTTCAACGTATTGCCGGGCTCTTTGTTCCGCGTATTCAATACCGCCGTTATCGCGCACGAAGCTCAAGACTTCTTCGAAATCGGATTGCTTAACATCCCCGCCCAGAATATTCTTAAACCTGTTATGCGAATTCCCGTTATCGTTTTGCAGCGCTTTTATAAACGGCAACGTAACCCAACCCTCGCGAATATCCGACCCGAGTGATTTACCGGTCTTCTTGGTTTCACCCACAAGATCGAGCAAGTCATCGGTAATCTGAAACGCCAGCCCGATATTCTCGCCGTAATTCCTCAAGCCATCGCAAATATCGCCATTGCGACCAGAGCAGATTGCTCCGGCCTCGGCGGAACAGGCAAACAACGACGCTGTCTTATCGGCGATTATCTTCAAATATATCTCCTCGGCGATATCGAATTTGCCGGTGTAAAATGCCTGGTTAAGCTCTCCCACGGAAACTCTTTCCGTAGCCTTCGCGAAAGAGGCCATGAGCCTGGGAGATTCGGCTTTTACCAGAAGGCCGAACGCTTTGGCGAAGAAGTAATCTCCCATCAAAACCGAGACCAGATTATTCCATTTGGAATTTACCGTATCTATGCCCCTGCGGGTGCGCGATTCATCGATAACGTCGTCATGCAATAACGTGGCTGTATGGATCAGTTCAACGGCAAGGGCGGCGTATTGAACCGATTGATCATGGTTATCCGATGTCAAAAACAAAAGAGCCGGTCGCAGACGTTTTCCGGGTGCGCCATAGAGATGTTCTGTAATATCGCGAATTATTGACGAATCGGTTTCCAGAACCGTCCTGAATTCCTTTTCGAACTCGTCTAACTGATTTGAGATCGGCGCCAGTATTTTAGAAAAATCCATCCAACAACTCACTATTTCGTTCAAACCGTAAAAAACGCCATAGCCCGCAAAATATCTTTTAAAAAATTATAAGTCAACCAGAAACAACTCCTCGGAAGATAAAGCCGGGATTATCCGACCAATACCGCTCCGCCATTGACATTAAGCACCTCCCCGACGATAAAACTGGCCCAATCCGAGGCCATAAAGACTATCGGCGCGGCAAGTTCCTCGGCGCTGGCCGCCCGTCCGATCGGAATATATGAGAGATACTTGGGACCATCGGGGCCGATTATGGCCTCATGGCTCATATCGGTATCAACCCAACCGGGAGCGACACAATTAACCCGTATACCCTCGGGGGCAAGCTCGTTGCAAAGCGATTTGGTCAGCGAAATCAGCGCGCCCTTCGACGCCGCGTAATGAGAATGCAAAGCCTCACCCCTTTGGCCGGCAGTTGACGATACGAAGATAATATTGCCCGACTTACGTTTTTTCATATGCGGCACAACGGCGGTTGATGTGAAAAAACAACCTTTGATATTGATATCGACCGTCCGGTCAAGAACTTCGTCGGTCATATCCTCGATCGCCGCCTCGGTCCAGATACCAGCGTTATTGACCAAACAGTCAATTTTATCGTATTGATTGATAGTCGTTTCCACCAACCTTTCGCAATCAGCGCGCTTGCCAACGTCGGCTTTGACTACCAGGCATTTGCGCCCGAGACTCTCGATTTCGGCCTTAACTTTCTCCGCTTCGTCCTTATTGGAATAATAGTTGATAGCCACATCAGCGCCCAATTTCGCGAATAGGATGGCTGTAGCCGCCCCAATCCCCCTGGATCCTCCGGTAATCAGGGCCACTTTGTTGTCAAATCTGATCATATCTAATCCTTAATTATAAATGTAAACTGAACCTGTCATTACTCATGGAGCACACAATAGGCCTCGATCTCCACCAGCCAGTCTTTTTTGATAAGCCCGCTGACCTCGAAAAAGGCGATGGCCGGTTTGATATCGGAGAAGAATTCGGCGTGGGCTTTGGCCGCTTCCCTCCATTGGGAGATATCGGTCATCATTATCCGGGTGCGGATGACATCGTCGAGACGCCCGCCGCCTTCTTTGATCGCCTCCTGTATAATTCCAAGGCAATACTTTGTCTGCTCGTAAACGTCGCCGGCGAATACGGTGTTGCCGTCGGGGCCGATAGGGGCAGTCCCCGATACCGAAATGATATTGCCGATCCGTACCGCCCTCGAAAACCCGATCGTATCCTCGTACGGCGATCCCGATGTGATATTTTTTCTGATCATACCGCCTCCTTGATTTTTTATAAGATAATGTTCTTGGCGGGATATGGCAACAGGCCTTTGGGGGTGACGGTATTATCCTGGTGTCAGGTCGCCCGACCTGACACATTCGAGGTTATGGCGATCAGTCCTTATTATCCTTATCGTCGATTTCGTCTTCGATTATCTCCCCCTTGCCGACCTCTTTGCCACGTCTCTTGCCGACCGGCTTACGACGGGATGTGCCTGTCAAGCTTCTCACGACTACCGATATCAGCCTGAAGATTATCAGACCAAGCAGGAAATAAAACAGGATTCTAAGCAAGTGAGTTCTCCATGGTTGATACGGTATCTATCCTGCAAGAGAGAATATAGCTTGCGGTCATGGAGACAATCAACACAATTGATTTGAGTATGAGCCAGATGTTTGAGGAGTTTCCCGCCAGAAATCCCAGGATAGCTATTATTAACATGCCAAGAACAACGGGAAACGCGGTTAACAGAATCACTACTCTTCGCTCAACAGGTTTTCTGACAGCCCATAGAAGCAGGAAAGTCCAGCCCATCATCAATGAGCCACCCATTCCCATGATAAGTCTGGTTTGCGTATCAGGATTAAATTCGGGGTTGCCAGTCAGAATTGCAAACACGGGAGGAAACAACAATCCGACAGCCCATAGCGCGTCGGCAAAGATCCCCAGCCAATACGGCGTTTTGATTAGGAGCCATTGTTGCTTTGACACATTCATATCAACTTACCCTTTACCGTACTCCGCGGATGTCCTCGTCTACCGATGTTTTCTCCGAGGTAGGTCAGACCCGTAGGTCGGGTTCCGACCGGGAATCCGTCGAAGACGGATTAAGGGGAGAAACCCGACATTTCTGGTATTTACTCACCGTAATCCCCCTCAAATTGTAATTTCTCCTTAACTCCCCAATCACTCTGATAATACCCATCCGCGTAATACTTATTCAATGAAGATTTATCATACGAAAAAGGATCGTCTGTCAATTTGTGCTTCACCGGATTATAATGAATGTAATCTATATGCCTGTTCATATCAACCTGGTCGCGGATAATATGATCCCAAAACCGGTTTTGCCAGACACGGCCTTTCCTGTATTTATCCCTGAATCGTCGAGAATACGTAATTTTAAAATTGTGGATTACTTGTGAAATACTAATTTTATCTATCAATATCATTAAATGGAAATGATCCGGGAGAATCACCCAGGAGCTTATTTTTACATCCTTCCAGCAACTCCAAAACAACTCGATATCACGCAACAACAATCTCTCCCGTTTATGGGTAACGATAGTAATGAAATAATATGTTTGCTTGATATTAAATCTTCTGAGTGTTTTCACGGTTTTCCCAGATGTCGGGTTTCTCATTCGCTTCGCTCATTCGGAACCCGACCTACTTCTCCTACGGCAACCTTTGTTCCTACTCCCACTCGATCGTCGCCGGGGGTTTGGAGGAGACGTCATAGACCACGCGGTTGATGCCGGAGATCTCGTTGATGATGCGGTTCGAGACATGGGCCAGGAAATCGTTGGGAAGATGCGCCCAGTCGGCGGTCATGGCATCCAGCGACGTTACCGCCCGCAAGGCGACCACGTTCTCATACGTACGCTCATCGCCCATAACACCCACAGACCGCACCGGCAGAAGCACCGCCAACGCCTGCCAGGTCTGGTCGTAGAGCTTCCATTTGCGAAGTTCCGAGATGAAAATATGATCGGCCTCGCGGAGAATTCGCAATCGTTCAGGCGTAACCGCCCCCAGTATGCGTACCGCTAACCCCGGGCCGGGGAACGGATGACGGCCGATGAACTCTTTCGGCAATCCTAACTGTCGTCCCACCGCCCGGACCTCGTCCTTGAATAGCTCCTTCAACGGTTCGATCAGCTTAAGATGCATCCGTTTGGGCAAGCCGCCTACGTTGTGATGGCTTTTGATTGTCGCCGACGGCCCCTTGAACGAGACCGACTCGATCAGGTCGGGATACAATGTCCCTTGCGCCAGAAACCCGACCTTGCCGATCTTCTTAGCCTCGGCGCTGAAGATTTCGATAAACGCCCGGCCGATTTTTTTTCGTTTCATCTCCGGATCAGCTATACCTTTGAGACGCCTCAAAAATAATTCCGACGCGTCAACGGTTTTGAGATTGATCCCGAACTTCTTGAATGCCGCATTCACCTGCTCGACTTCATTGAGCCGAAGAACACCGTTATCTATAAAAATCGATACGGCCCGTTTGCCGATAGCCTTATTTAAAAGCATCGCCACCACCGACGAATCGACTCCACCTGATAATCCGCAGATCACCTTACCGTTACCGACGGTTTCTTTAATCTCGGCAACCGCGCTTTGTATAAACGACGCCGGCGACCAGGTCGCTTTACAGCCGCAAATATCGAAAAGGAAATTACGCAATATCATACTACCCTGTTCGGTATGAGCGACCTCGGGATGAAACTGAACGCCGTAAAGGCCGCGCTTGGTATCGGCTACCGCGGCGTATTGCACGCTCTGCGTGGAACCGATCATCTTGAAACCGGCAGGTAATGTCTGTACATGATCGCCATGACTCATCCATACCTGGCTTTGCTTGGGTAAACCCTTGAAAAGCCCGGTGCGCGTATGCGACGTTATCACCGCCCGGCCGTATTCACGTCGACTCGATTTGCCGATCTTGCCGCCGCTGTTCAGGGCGACAAGTTGAAGACCGTAGCAGATTCCCAGAACGGGGACATTACGCTTTAATAGGGTGATGTCGAGTTTCGGCGCGTCTTTTCT
>JAZGHS010000198.1:0-2861 GCA_036481315.1 Candidatus Zixiibacteriota bacterium
CTGCTTAATACCCAGGCTTTGATTTACAGCAGCGATTTAGAAATGGTAATTAAGAAAATCGATTGCGAATATCAGGGCGAAGGCAACAGTTGCGGGTTGAATAATTGAAAAGAAATAGAAATCATTAAAATATGCTAAGGTTTAATAAACGCGGCGAAAAGATAGAAGGGGGAAAAATGAATAGCAAAGCAGTAATCGCGTTTTTAGTGACAGTCTTGGTTTTTTTGTGGTTGCCTGAGACGGTAATGTCTCAGAGCTTCTCTGTTGTTATCGAAAAGTTAAATGACCTTGAAGCGCGGCTTGATAAGCTCGAGTCAACCCAGAAAATGGATGTCAGGGAATTAAAAGGCCAACTAAAGGAAGTCTCTGAAGATGTTGTTCAATCAGACGATTCCGAGAGTTCGGTTGACGCTCTGTGGGTCGAAGTGGATGGACTAAAAGAAGCTAACGAAAAAACCGCTGAAGCGGGAGAATTAACTACCGGCCTTCGGGCGTTAGTTTCCGAATTCCGAGAAGCTATCACAGGATCTGTTGACTCAGAGGACGAATCGATCCCCCTCGAGATCACCGGATTCGGCGACATTTATTCCGCTTTCCGTCAGGAAAACGGGGGAAACAACGATTTCGAAATAGGCCAGGTCGAGGTGGATCTTGAAACCAACGTCGATGAGAAAATCATAATCGGCGCCGCTGTGGCTTTCGATCCCGAGAGCGAGACTTTCGGTCTTGGAGCTTTCACCGTGGATATCCATCTGTTCGATACCGATGGCGGCCATTTCCGGCCTGTATCCGGGATAGACCATTCCGGGATTATCGTCGGGCAGTTCGACGTTCCCTTCGGGATAGATTGGCATGTCTATCCGTCAATAGATCGCATGCTTGTTTCAGCGCCGCTCGTAGTGGAAACTACCCACGATGGCTGGAATGATTATGGAGTTCAGGGATATGCTGAGGGCGGGTGGTACAACGCTGTCGTCTATGGCTCCAACGGCTTCGGCTACCAGACGGCCTTTGACAGTGTCGGAACGTTTCTCGGTTACAACGAATGGGGTTATGATCCCGAAGACCCGACCCTGGATATTCAGGATTTAGAGATGAAGGTCTCCTTTGGAGGAAGAGTCGGGATTATTCCTAATGAAGCTATTGAGATTGGCGGTTCCTATGGCGGTTTCATGAACCAGGATGACGAGATGGATATGGCGCTGATGGGTGTAGATCTGCAGCTAAATCACGAGAAATTTTCGCTCAAAGGCGAATATATCGCGCATCAGTTGGGAATCGCCGGAGATTCGACTCTTACCAATTCGGGTTATTACGCTCAGGGTACATATGATACCGGGAAATATTTCTTCGTGGCCCGTTATGGGACATTCATTCCCGATCTGGATGGCGTTGATGATCTTACTCGTTTGTCACTGGGAGTCGGCTGGCGGGTAATGGAAGGAACCGAAGTGAGAATGGAGTATCAGGATAATTCGGAGGAAAATTCCGACGTCACAATAGTCCAGATGGTCGTAGGATTTTAAACAAAATGTATATAAAGAATAAACAAAACAGGAGGATCTAATGGCAGGATCAGGAAAATCAAAAAGGACTATTAAGGGGAAGATGTTATTTGCCTTCGGCGTAGTTCTCGCGCTGCTCGTTGTCCAGCTGGTTATAAACTGGCAGATGATTAACAGTAGTGTTGAAGCAACAGAAACAGCCAGGGACAAGGGTTACGCCGCAGCGGATTTGGCTATGGAGATTAAACTGGACGTAATCCAGGTTCAACAATGGCTTACCGATATCAGCGCCACCCGAGCGGCCGAGGGATATGACGACGGTTTTGACGAAGCCGAAAAATATGCTCAGCTGTTCCGCGAACAAACAGAGGCATTAATCGCTCTTCATCCAGATGATAAAGAAACCATCGGTGAACTGAGTACATCTTTTGAGGCATTTTATGAAAAAGGTAAATGGATGGCCGAGCAATACATTGTCGGTGGACATACGGCCGGGAATGTAGCCATGGAGGAATTCGATGCTTTCGCGGCCGATATTGCCACTCGGTTGGAGGCTGTCGAGGATGATATGAAGGACGAAGCCGAAACATCCATAGCGACGGCTATTGACAAAAACGTATTCAGCCGAAACATGGCTATGATCTTTGCGCTGGTAATAATCGGCGCTACGTTATTAATATCATTTATCTTCTCCGGAAAAATCAGCCGGGCAATTACCAGATGCGTCGAGATCGCCGATGCCGTTTCCAAGGGCGATCTTTCTCATACAATCGATATCAAGAGTAATGACGAAATCGGATCTCTGGCCGAGGCTTTCAGTAATATGATCGATGGTTTAAAGGAAAAAACCACCGCCGCCACCGAGATTGCCAACGGTAATGTCAACTTGGAAATTAATGCCTCTTCGGATAAGGACTCTCTTGGTAAGGCTATGATTTCTATGAAAGAATCGATCGAAGCTTTGATCGAGGAGGGCCTGACTCTCGCTAAAGCCGCCAAAGAAGGCGATCTTAAGAAGCGCGGAGAAACTGAACGGTTCCAGGGTGGCTACCGTGAGATCATTCAGGGCATGAACGATACAATCGAAAACATCCTCAAGCCCGTAAATGAAGCGGTCGGATGTCTGTCTGAAATGGCTAAAGGCGATCTTTCTGTGTCTGTCACCGGAAATTACGAGGGTGATCACGCCATAATGAAAGAAGCCTTAAACAGCACTCTCGCCGGCCTAAACGATATACTCTCGCAGGTCGCCGTGTCCGCCGAGCAGATCGCCAGCGGATCACAGCAGGTCTCCGATTCCGGCCAGTCGCTCTCACAGGGCGCCACCGAACAGGCCAGTTCCTTAGAAGAGGTTAC
>JAZGHS010000199.1:0-3169 GCA_036481315.1 Candidatus Zixiibacteriota bacterium
AGCGACGAGGCGAATATTGTCGCCTGCCTGCAGGCCAAGGAACTCGGCGCGCAAAAGGTGATTGCCCGGGTAGATTCCCATGAGTACCTGCCCGGCTGGGAGGGTGCGTATCACGGTATCCTCGGTATCGACCTGGTTATCTCAACCCGTATTCTGGCCGCCGTGGCGGTTTATAAACTAATAGGTTCCCTCGGCGCGACCACGGTCGAATATTTCGCCGACAACCGGATACAGATGGTCGGCTTGCGGGTCGGCGATCCTGCCAATTGCGAGATGCCGCTTAAAGATTTCAAAATCCCCCCTGATACCCTTATCGCCGCGATATTGCGCGGTGACGATCTGATAATACCATCGGGAGATGATTGCCTGCTCCTCGAGGACGAGGTGTTTGTAATCGGTAAAACCGAGGTTATCCAGCATTCGGAGCTTTATTTCGGCAAGGCGGAACAGCGCGGAGCAAGATCTATAGTCATCCTCGGTGGCGGGGAGATCGGTTATGCCGTAGCCCGATCGCTTGAGAAACAGAATACCAAGGTCAAAATCATAGAATGGAATCCGAAGGTATGCGAGTACTTATCCGAGACTTTATCGGAGGCGACCATTATCAACGGCGACGGAACTAATCTCGATCTTTTAGAAGAAGAGAAACTTGGCGAAGCTGACGTTTTCGTGGCGGCGTCCAAACGCGATGAGGTCAATTTGATGTCCGGTCTGGTAGCGCGTGATCTTGGGGTCAAGGAGGTTATAGCCCTGGTGCATCGTCCTACCTACGTGATGGCCTACGAGCGGTTGGGTATCGTAGCCACCATTTCGCCCCGTCGTTACGCCGCTAATCAGATACTCAAATATGTCCGTCCGGGACGGGTTGTCTCTTTATCAGAGATCGCCGGTGGCAAGGGCGAGATACTCGAATTTATCGCTCCGAAGAAAAGCAAGATTATTCAAAACAACCTGAAAAATCTCGGGTTCCCACGCGGGGCGATGATCGGGGCTGTCGCCGGCAGGCGAGGGGTTATGGTGCCGACCGGAGACGATAAAGTCAATGCTGGTGATTCGGTAATCGTTTTCTCAAAACCCGAAGTTCGTTCAAAAGTAGAAAAATTCTTCAAAGCCTAATATGAGATGGCGAACCATATCGAGGTTATCGGGAATATTGATCCTGATAATCGGCCTGGCAATGATAAGCGCGGTTGTATGGGCGCTTATCGATGGCGATAGTATCAGTATAAAAGGATTCGTTTCATCGATCGCGGTTACCCTGGTTTTCGGATCGGCGCTATTCGCGTTCGGGAAAAAGCCCGATACTATTTCCATAAGGGAAGCGATTTTTATTGTGGCCTCTGGCTGGATTTTGGCCGGAATATTCGGCGGCCTTCCTTATTTTTTCACCGGTACATTCGATAACGTCATCGATTGTTTTTTCGAGACGGTATCCGGGTTTACCACGACAGGTTCCACTGTGATGACCGATATAGAAGGTAACTCCAGGGCGATACTCTTCTGGCGCTCGTTGACCCAATGGCTGGGGGGGATGGGGATAATCGTTTTATTTATCGCGGTACTACCGCGGATAGGAATGGGGGCGAAGAAGCTTTTTGAATCGGAGGTGCCCGGTCCGATCACATCGTCGTTCCGCCCCAAGCTCAAAGAGACATCATCGATATTATGGAAAATCTATTTAGGTTTAACCGCCGCGGAGTTAATTCTTTTGATGATTTTCGATGTCGGTTTCTATGATTCGATCTGTCATTCATTGACCACCATGGCCACTGGGGGATTCTCCACAAAGGCGGCCTCGATAGCGCATTATAATTCCGTCGGGGTGGATATTGTTGTTACCATATTCATGTTTTTCGCGGGTATCAACTTTTATCTCTATTACCTCGCGGTCAGGGGGAATTTCAAGACATTCTATAAAGATGTCGAATTTAAATTCTACGCCGGGATTATTATCGTATGCACGACGCTGATCACGTTCGATATACTGCTCGTCCATCCCGATTTCTGGCACGCTTTGCGAATTGCCGTATTCCAGACGGTATCGATCGGGACTACCACCGGGTTCGGTACCGACGATTTCAATCTATACCCGTCGTTTTCGAAAACGCTGCTAGTGATGCTGATGTTTATAGGCGGGTCGGCCGGCTCCACCGCGGGCGGGATGAAAGTTTCGCGGTTGATAGTGTTGCTGAAGAGTATCAAGGACGAGCTTATAAAAGCGTCGCACCCACACATCGTCCGCGCTGTGAAGATCGGCGGGCATACAATACCCAAAGAGGTCCGGCAGGGGATACTGGTCTTCTTCGCTATGGTTATGAGCATATTCGCGTTTGGTACATTGGTGATGACATCGATGGGGCTTGATTTAATTACCTCGGCAACAGCGGTAGCGGCGACATTCTTCAATATCGGCCCGGGGCTTGAACGTGTCGGCTCTATAGAGAATTTCGCTTTTTTGTCGCCATTCGGCAAACTCTTCTTATCGTTTCTGATGATCCTCGGCCGTCTGGAGTTGGTAACGGTGCTTACCGTACTTCTGCCTCATTTTTGGCGGCGGTGATGAGGGAACTTGGCAAATTCACGGGGAACTAGGCTCCCACGGATAATAATGGAGGAAATTCAGTTTTGATGATGACAATAAATTATTTAGCAGAATCTGAAAAGTATCGACCAAAAAAGATCTTGACGCTTTTGGTAGGTGAAGCGCCACCACCAAGCAGGAAGACATATTTCTATATGCCCAATTCGATGAGGGTCAAAAAAGAAATTGAAAAGGATAGCAACCTTCCCGCAACCATTTTTAACCACTATTTTGGAAAACGCCCTGAAAATGATGTAGATTATATTCTTTTTCTTCGAGAGTTGCAAAGAAACGGAATATTTCTTATTGATATTTGCGATGAGCCGCTTAGAGTGAGAAATTCCCCCGAGGGGCTTCAGCGCATTATCGATGAAATACCTATGCTCCGGGGCAAAATGAAAAGAAGAAAAATTTCGATTCATGATGAAGATATCGTCTTTTTACTAGCCAGGCATAATTACAAGAAATTCCTCAAAAAGGCATTTCCCGTTTCACATATGATCCGTTGGATTGATTTTCGAATGTCTCCCGGCCAAGAAGGGTCTTCTTAAGCGTATTTTATTCTGTGCGGTCGGGTGGCCTCACCCG